>DASSZW010000026.1:0-22484 GCA_035713285.1 Burkholderiales bacterium | reverse complement strand
GGCCGCAAAGCGGCACCATCTGCAGCCGCTATTGCTGGATTTGCGCAATTCGGGGGATACCGCAGGGGATAAGGACAGGGTAGTGGGTTACGCATCGTTTGCTTTCGTGGAGGATACTGGTTATGAACATTGACCAAGGCCGCATCTTATTGTCGATCGCGCGTGCAACTATCGCCAGGAAGCTCGGAAAAACGGTTTCTGCGAACGAGGGAGGCGCCTGGTTGCAGGAACGCGGAGCCTGTTTCGTCACGCTTATGCAAAACGGGCAACTGCGCGGCTGTATCGGCACGCTCGAAGCGTATCGGCCACTGTTGCAGGATGTCAAGGCTAACGCCGAGGCTGCCGCTTTCCATGATCCTCGTTTTACGCCGTTGCTGCCGGCGGAACTTGATACCATCGAGGTCGAGGTGTCGCTGCTGTCAGCTATGCGAGGCATGACTTTCGGCAGCGAAAGCGAAGCGTTGGCGCAATTGCGTCCCGGCGTGGATGGCATCGTGCTTGAATATGGCCGCAGCCGCAGCACGTTTTTGCCGCAAGTATGGGAACAGCTGCCCGATCCGGCAGAATTTATGGCGCATTTGAAATACAAGGCCGGCTTGAGCCCCACTTTCTGGGCCAAAGAAATTAAGCTTTCTCGTTATACGGTCAGCAAATGGACGGAACGCGACCTGGAGGCGACAGCCCAATGACAAATGCAGCGAGACATCATCCCGGCAAATATTGGCACCTGACCGACGACGGTCGTATTCAGTGCGATCTGTGCCCGCGCGACTGCAAATTGCACGAAGGCCAGCGCGGCGCGTGTTTTGTGCGCATGCGCGAGGATGACCGGATCGTATTGACAACGTACGGGCGCTCATCCGGTTTCTGTATCGACCCGATAGAAAAGAAACCGCTCAACCATTTTTATCCGGGCAGCAGCGTGCTGTCGTTCGGTACGGCGGGCTGCAACCTGGCCTGCAAATTCTGCCAGAACTGGGATATCAGCAAATCGCGGGATATGGATAAACTGATGGACCGGGCTGAGCCCGAGACTATCGCTCTCGCCGCGGAACAAAACGGTTGCAGGAGCGTGGCGTTCACTTACAACGACCCGGTGATTTTTGCCGAATATGCCATGGATACCGCCGACGCCTGTCATGCGCGCGGGATCAAGACTGTGGCGGTGACAGCCGGTTATATGCACGATGCGGCGCGCCGCGATTTTTACAGGAAAATAGACGCCGCCAATGTTGATCTCAAGGCATTTACCGAAGATTTTTATTTCAAACTTACCGGCTCGCACCTGCAGCCTGTGCTCGATACGCTGGTTTATCTGCGGCATGAAACCGATGTCTGGTTTGAAATCACCACCTTGCTTATTCCAGGCAAGAATGACAGCGATGCGGAAATCACCGCCATGTGCCAATGGCTCGTGACGCGGCTGGGGCCGGACGTGCCGCTGCATTTTTCGGCTTTCCATCCCGATTACAAAATGCCGGACATTCCGCAGACGCCTGCATCCACGCTGATCCGCGCGAGAAATATTGCGTTGCGGGCGGGATTGCATTATGTGTATACCGGCAATGTGCGCGATGTCGAGGGCGGCACGACTTTTTGCCCAGCCTGCCATGCGCCGCTCATCGTGCGCGACTGGTATCGCATCGATGAATACCGGCTGACGCCGGACGGCCGCTGCCTGGAATGCAGTAACCCGGTAGCGGGCAGGTTCGATGTAAGCCCGGACCGTTTCGGCCGGCAGCGTATCCCGGTTGCGATCAACCGGGTAAAGGCCTGAACCCGGCGCCATCTCCAGCGGCGACAATCCGGAATTACATCGAACCTCGCCATGACTCGTTTATAAACCTTTATTAATTAGTTAATTATATTGATGTCTTGCCGTAATACGGGCGCGCACTAATCATCGAGCTGATTGCTGACGCGCATCGCTTCGACAGGCGTGGTTTTGCCCGCGGCAGCGAGATGGGCGGCTTGCCGTCCCAGCGTGTTGCCGGCCATCTGGGTTTCGGCGGCGCTGATAAATGCAGCGGGGTCGGCGTGACTGGCGGCCTCGGCGACGGCATTGGTGATTTCGAGCATTTCGTAGACCCCGATCCGGCCGAGATAGCCGGTCTGGTTGCAATGGGCGCAGCCGCGCCCTTTTTGATACGAGGGGTTCATATCGTTACTGGGCAGATGATTGTCGAGCCAGATCTGTTCGGTGGGAGTGGGCGTATAGGGATCGCTGCAATTGTCGCAATTGAGCCGAACCAGACGCTGAGCGATGACGGCCTGAATGGACGTGGCGACCATGTATCTCGGCACGCCCATGTCCATCAGCCTGATCGGAGTGCTTGCCGCGTCGTTGGTGTGCAAGGTCGACAAGACGAGGTGGCCGGTAATTGCCGCTCGCATGCCGATCTGGGCGGTTTCCTGGTCGCGCATTTCGCCGACCAGCACCACATCCGGATCCTGTCGCAATGCGGAGCGCAGTACGCGGGCGAAATTCAGGTCGATTTTCTCATTCACCTGAACCTGGTTGATCCCGGCGAGACGGTATTCGACCGGGTCTTCAACGGTAATGATCTTGCGTTCAGGGCTGTTGAGTTCGGATAGCGCGCCGTACAGCGTGGTGGTTTTGCCGCTGCCGGTCGGGCCAGTTACCAGTATCAGGCCGTTGGGGCGCCGCAATATGCTGCGGAACCGCGCCAGCATCGCCGGCGGCATGCCGATGGCGTTGAGGTTCAGCGTATTGCCGCTCTGGTTGAGCAGGCGCATGACGACCGATTCGCCGTATTGGGTAGGCATGGTCGAAATACGCACATCGATGGATTGCTGTTTCACCTTGATGGCGAAACGGCCGTCCTGCGGCAGGCGTTTTTCGGAAATATCGAGTCCGGACATCAATTTCAGGCGTAATGCCAGCGCCGGAGCTATTTTGATATCGGCGCGGGTTTGCAGATTGAGTACGCCGTCGATGCGGAAGCGGATCTGCAACGCATCGGCCTGGGGTTCGATGTGTATGTCGGAAGCACGTACCTGAGTGGCGTCGTCGAATACCGATTGCAGCAATTTTACGACCGGCGCATCCTCCGCGCCGGAGAGATTGTTGAGGCTGGCGAAATCAATGTAACTGTCGCCCAGATCCTGCCCCAGTTCGCGGGCCAGATCGGTGATCTCATCCGTTTTCCGGTAGACGCGGTCTATGGTCTGCAATAACTCGTTTTCGTTGATGACGGCGAGTTCGATATTGTTTTTGACGATGCGCGCGATTTCGTCGTACACGACCAGGTCGGTCGGATCGGCCATTCCGATCAGGATCTGGTCGCCACGATTTTCCAGTACCAGGGCGCGGAAGCGACGGGCCTGCATTTCCGGCAATAAACGAATGGTATCGGGTTTGATGGTGAAATTCTTGAGCCGGATAAAAGGAATATCCAATTGTTTCGCAATGGCTTCAGCGATCTGGTCTTCGGTGACCAGGCCGTTTTCAACCAGGAATCTGCCTAGCTTGCGGCCGCTTTTTTTTTGTTCTTCCAGCGCGAGCTGCAATTGGGTTTCGGAAAGCAGTTTCTGGCGGACTAACAGTTCGCCAAGACGGATTTTTTCTGGGCGTGCCACGGATGAACCCCGATTATAGAAATTATATGCAATATCTTAACTGAATCTGGTTCATTGTAGTGAAGTTGTCATGATTAGGCTGTATTTTAAAAGCGGGGTGATTCTATAAGGAAAATTTATGACCAAGCGCGAAATGCTGACATCCATTCTGGATAAGCGGAGCTTGTATCCTCTGTTTCAGCCTATCATGGATTTGCAGCAGGGACATTTGATCGGCTATGAAGGCCTCGTCCGGGGACCCAGCGATAGCGAACTGCATTTGCCGCAAGCGCTATTCCGCGCGGCAGAACGGGTGAATCTGCTGGTGCCGCTGGAAAGTCTCTGCATCGATGTCGTCGTTACGGAGTTTATGCGTACGGAATTGCCGGGCAAGTTATTTGTCAATATCAGCCCTTTTGCGCTGCTGGCCGGCGCACTTACCGAAGAGCTGTTAAAAAAACTGCTCGACAAGAAAACCGATTTGCGCGACCGGCTGGTTTTTGAAATCACCGAAAGCTCTCCTAAAATGAACAATGCGGCAGTGGTTTCAGGATTGATCACATTGCGCGAATATGGATTTAAAATTGCGCTGGACGATCTGGGGGAAGGGTTTTCGAGCCTGCGTTTATGGTCGGACGTGCGGCCCGATTTCGTCAAGCTCGATAAGCATTTCGTCGCGGGCATAGACAAAAGTCCCTTGAAGTTGCAGTTTGTGCGGTCTATCAAACAGATTGCCGAAAAAAGCCGTGCCATGATCATTGCCGAAGGCGTAGAACACCGTTCCGAGCTCATGGTTCTGAGGGAAATGGGCATTTGCCTGGGGCAAGGGTATTTTATCGGTTATCCGCTCAAGCATCCCGATGTGTCCGTTAATGCCGCGGCAAAAAAATGTTTCGATTCCAACCTCGTGAGCGCGAATCCGTGGACGAAAGTGGTTCTGCAGCGCGGCCGCAGAGCCCATCTGCTGTTGACGGAAGTGCCGACGGTGACCGTCAGCACCACCAGCGAAACCGCTTTGCAGATTTTGCTGGCCAATCCCGAACAGACCGTATTGCCTGTCCTCGAAGGAGATATGCCGGTCGGTTTGCTAAGCCGGACGCTGGTTGATAAATTTTCGCATGGGTACATACGCGATTTGTACAGCCGCAAACCCTGTACGATATTTATGGACAGCAATCCCTTGATTGTCGATATGGAAATGTCGATTGTCGAGTTGAGCCAGCTGGTATTGATGCAAGGACAGAAACGTTTTGCCGACGGGTTTATCCTGGTGCGGGACAAGGTTTATGCCGGCGTCGGTTCCAATTTCGCGTTAATGCAGGAAATGACCAAACAGCAGATTCAGGAAGCGCGTTATGCCAATCCGCTGACGATGCTGCCCGGCAATGTGCCGATTAACGAGCAGATCGAATTGCTGCTGGAAAACGCGCAATCGTTTTGGGTCTGTTATGTCGATCTGGACAGCTTTAAACCGTTTAACGATGTGTTCGGCTATCGCCGGGGCGACGAACTGATCAAGCTTACTGCGGAAGTATTGATCCGGCATATCGATAGCGATATCGATTTTGTAGGGCATATAGGAGGCGACGATTTTTTTGTGCTGTTCCAAAGCGAAAACTGGCAAGAACGGTGCACCAGTATTTTGTCGGCGTTTGATGAGGCAGTGAACGGTTTTGTCTTGCAGGAAGAATTGGGGGTCGGCTCCTATTCGGCTGAAGACCGCCGCGGCAATCGTATGGAATACGGATTTCCCACTTTATCGATTGGTATTGTTCCCGTCATCCGTAACCAGTTCCACGAAGTGCATGAGATCGCGGTAGTAGCGGCCGAAGTGAAAAAAGAAGCAAAAAAAACCGCCGGTTCCAGTTTATATATAGACCAGCGCAGTTATGCCGCTACGGCGGACTCTGTCCAGGCGGCTGCCTGATCAATTACAGGAGCATGTTCTCCGGCTCGTGCGTTTGATATGATAGAGCCATGAATACGTCGATACGAGTCGCCAGCTATAATATCCACAAAGGATTTTCGCATTTCAATAAACGCATGGTGATCCATGACCTGCGGTCGCGTTTGAGGGCGCTGGATTCGGACATTGTGTTTTTGCAGGAAGTGCAAGGCAGCCATAGCGGCCATGCCCAGCGGTGGCAATATTGGCCGAATGCGCCGCAGCACGAGTTTTTGGCCGACGAGATGTGGTCGAATTATGTGTACGGTAAAAATGCCGTATACGACCTGGGTCATCACGGCAATGCCGTTTTATCCCGCTACCCCATAATAGAATGGGAAAATCTCGATATTTCGGATCATGCTTTCGAATCGCGCGGCCTGTTGCATGTCGTGATAGAAGTGCCAAATATGGCGTCTCATCTGCATGTATTCTGCCTGCATCTCGCTTTGTTCGAGCGCAGCAGGAAACGACAGCTCGAGCTGGTGTGCCGGCGTGTGCGCGAGCATGTGCCCGAACAGGCGCCGCTGATCATTGCGGGCGATTTTAATGACTGGAGAGGACATAGCGGCCGCAAATTTGCCGCTACGCTAGGGCTCAAGGAAGTGTACGAAACGATGCACGGCCAGGTTGCGAGAAGTTTCCCCGCCAGCCTGCCCATCCTGTCGCTGGATCGTATTTATGTGCGCGGCTGGCAGGTGCGTCAGGCTGAAGTGATCGGACGCATGGGCGGCTGGCATGGCTCGGATCATGCCGCCCTGGTTGCGATGCTGGAAAGTCCTGCAGAGAGGAGCCCTGCGCCATCCGGTACTGGCCTGCGGCTTGACTGACATTTCTGTAATAATCGCGGCAATGGCATTGTTCATGTGCGTTTTGCTGTGATACAATCTGGGGCTTGATATTTGACTGAAGCCGGTAAAAACCGAATTGCTGATCACGGTTTTTCCGCTTGCGTGTCAGACGTCAAAATTCGCACAGCCGTCTATGCTTGGGGTGTTCTCGTCGAGAATGTTTGGCGACGGCTGGAGGCTTAACCCTAAAGGAAAATCATTATGTCTATTACCATGCGTCAAATGCTGGAAGCGGGGGTTCATTTCGGACACCAGACCCGTTTCTGGAATCCGAAAATGGCGCCGTATATTTTCGGCCACAGGAACAAAATCCATATCGTCAACCTGGAAAAAAGCTTGCCCATGTTCCAGGAGGCCTTGAAATTCGTGCGCAAACTGGCTTCGAACAAAGGTACTATCCTGTTCGTAGGGACGAAACGATCCGCGCGTGAAATCGTGCGCGAAGAGGCCGAGCGCGCAGGCGTTCCGTATGTCGACAACCGCTGGCTCGGCGGCATGCTGACCAATTTCAAAACCGTCAGGCAGTCCATCAAGCGCCTGAAGGAACTGGAAACGATGCTGGGCGAGGGTGCGGGCAACCTGACCAAAAAAGAAGGTCTGGTATTGCAGCGCGAGCTCGACAAATTAAGCCGAAGCCTGGGCGGTATCAAAGATATGACGGCTTTGCCGGATGCGATTTTTGTTATCGATGTCGGTTACCAGAAAGGTGCGGTTATCGAGGCGAATGCGCTCGGTATCCCGGTGATCGGCGTTGTCGACACCAACAACAACCCTCTGGGCGTCGATTATATTATTCCCGGCAATGACGATTCCAGTCGCGCTATCCGTTTATATGCCCGCGGCGTGGCCGATGCCGTGCTCGAAGGCCGTAGCCAGGCTCTAGGCGAAATTCTGGGCGAAGGCGAAGAGTTCGTCGAAATTGTCGATGATGCCGCGACGGTGCAATAATATTTCGTATGCTTAATGAAAAGGGGCTTGCGCCCCTTTTTTTGTGAGACTTTTGCAGGATGCGGCGATGCCGCTCGAGACAGGCACTGGCAAAACAAGACATGGAATGCCTGGAATGCCGGGCTGTTTTTTAATCCGAGAGTATGCCATCGTATTAAGGCGTAATTCTTTTGTGAATTTATTATCGATCAACCTGGGAGTAGAATATGGCTGAAATTACAGCAGGAATGGTAAAAGAGCTGCGTGAACGCACGGGCTTGGGTATGATGGAATGTAAAAAAGCCTTGACCGAAACTGGTGGCGATATGTCGTCCGCCGAGGATTTGTTGCGTATCAAAAGCGGCGCCAAAGCGAGCAAGGCGGCAGGCCGGGTTGCCGCAGAAGGCGTGATCGCCGCGTACATCAGTGACGACAGTAAAACCGGCGCGCTGATTGAGGTCAACTGCGAAACCGATTTCGTCGCCAAAAATGACGATTTTCTGGCCTTTTCCAAAGGTGTTGCCCAATTGGCGGCCGAACACCGGACCACAGATATCGAAGCTTTGTCGGCCATGAGTTTGCCGGGGGGAACGGTAGAGCAGGTGCGTCAGGCCCTGATCATGAAACTGGGTGAAAACCTGTCTTTGCGCCGGGTCGCTCAATATGTTACGGCAGACCGGCTGGTCGCTTATTTGCACGGCACCAAAATCGGTGTAATGATAGATATACAGGCTGATGAAAATTTAGGCAAGGATTTGGCGATGCATATTGCCGCAAGCAAGCCGGTCTGCATTTCCAGAGATCAGGTGGCGCCTGAATTGATAGAAAAAGAGCGGGAGATTTATACCGCGCAAGCCGCTGAATCCGGCAAACCTGCCGATATCGTAGCTAAAATGGTCGAAGGCCGTATAGCCAAGTTTCTGGCGGAAGTGACATTGCTGGGCCAGCCGTTCGTTAAAAATCCGGATTTGACGGTCGAGAAATTGTTACAGCAGCATAAAGCGAAGGTAAACGGGTTCACCATGTTTGTCGTCGGCGAGGGAATAGAGAAAAAAGTCGTAGATTATGCCGCAGAAGTGGCGGCGGCTGCGAAAGTGTAACCATGAGCGCGCCTGTGTATAAACGTATTTTGCTGAAACTGTCCGGCGAAGCCCTGATGGGTGACGACAGTTATGGAATCAATCATGACACGATTGTCCGCATCGTCAATGAAGTCAAAGTAATTATAGACATGGGAGTGCAGGTGGCCATCGTTATCGGCGGCGGGAATATATTCCGGGGCGTAGCTCCCGCAGCTGCCGGGATGGATCGCGCCACCGCCGATTATATGGGCATGCTGGCGACAGTGATGAATGCGCTCGCATTGCAGGACGCTTTTCGCATGATAGGCGTTATCAGCCGCGTGCAATCTGCGTTGACCATCGAGCAGGTGGCGGAACCGTATATCCGCGGTAAGGCCATACGTTACCTGGAAGAAGGGCGGGTGGTAATTTTTGGCGCCGGCACCGGCAACCCTTTCTTCACGACGGATACCGCAGCGGCATTGCGGGGGATGGAAATGAATGCCGACATCGTCATCAAAGCGACTAAGGTCGACGGCGTATACACGGATGATCCGCTGAAAAATGAACAGGCAACGCGCTACCAGAACTTGACGTTCGACGAAGCAATACAGAAAAATCTGAAAGTCATGGATGCGACCGCGTTTACCCTGTGCAGGGATCAAAAAATGCCGCTTGCTGTCTTAAGCATATTCAAGACCGGAGCGTTGGCAAGGTTTGTTGCAGGCGAAGATGAAGGGACGATAGTTCGTTGCTGACGAACTCAGGAGGAAGTTTGTATGATAGATGACATCAAAAAAACCACAGATCAGCGGATGCGCAAAAGCCTGGAATCGCTCAAGACCGACCTGGGTAAAGTCCGGACCGGACGCGCTCATACCGGGATACTGGATCATGTCATGGTGGATTATTTCGGCAACCCGACTGCCATCAATCAGGTTGCGAACATCACGCTGATGGATGCGCGCACGATTGCCGTGCAGCCATGGGAAGCCAAACTGGCCGGCCCGATAGAAAAAGCCATACGCGATGCGGATCTCGGATTGAACCCAGCCAGTCAGGGCAATGTCATTCGCGTCCCCATGCCGGCGTTGACCGAAGAGCGTCGCAAGGATTTGATCAAGGTGGTCAGGACCGAAGGCGAAAATGCCAAGGTTGCCATCCGTAACGTGCGCCGCGACGCCAACGAGCAGCTGAAAAAGCTTTTGAAAGACAAAGACATCAGTACCGATGACGAACGGCGCGCGCAAGACGAGATACAGAAATTAACCGATAAATTCATCGCCGAAGTGGAGAAAGCCCTGGCCGCCAAAGAAACTGATTTGATGGCCGTGTAATCTGTGAATATTTTTACTAGTTCTACCCAAGCCGTACCGGAAAGTTTGCCCATACCCCGGCATGTCGCCATTATCATGGACGGTAACGGCCGCTGGGCAAAAAAACGATTCATGCCTCGTATCGCCGGTCATAAACGCGGCGTCGAAATGATACGCGTGATGAGTCGCGCCTGCGCATTGCGCGGCGTCGATTACCTGACTCTGTTTGCGTTCAGCTCGGAAAACTGGCGCAGGCCGGAAGAAGAAGTCTCGCTGCTGATGGATTTGTTCCGTTATGCGCTGGAACATGAAGTGCGTAATTTGCATAAAAATAACGTCCGTCTGAAAGTGATCGGCGACTTGTCGCGATTCGATCCCGCGCTGGAGCAATTGATTCGGAATTCGGAGAAATTGACGGCGGAAAATACCGGCCTGACATTAACCATAGCCGCCAATTACGGCGGGCGCTGGGATATATTGCACGCGGTCACCCGGTTGTTGACCCAGCGGCCCGAACTGGCGGGTCAGCCTTTGACCGAGCAGCAATTGGCTCCGTATCTGGCGATGCATTATGCGCCCGAACCCGATTTGTTCATTCGTACCGGAGGCGAGCAGCGCATCAGTAATTTTTTATTGTGGCAGCTCGCTTATTCGGAGCTATATTTCACTCCCACATTATGGCCCGATTTTGACGCGGCCGCGCTCGATCTGGCGATAGCGTCTTATCAGCAGCGCGAACGCAGATTTGGCCGCACCAGCGAACAGGTGGAAGTTTGTCGGACTTGAGATGATGATAATAAATACAAGCAATAATACGATTGCGGACAGAAACTTCTTAGCTGGTTCCAGGCCGCAATGCTCATAAAACGAATTATTACCGCTGCGTTTTTATTGCTGGGTTTGTTGGCCAGTCTGTTCTGGTTGCCTAAAAACGGCTGGGCTCTGGTGTTATTGCTCCCTTTGGGGGCAGGCGCGGCGGAATGGGCCAAATTGTCGAGCCTGTCGACGAAACGTACGGTTTTATATATCTTGGTGAATATCGCTTTTGCTATGGCCGTATATCGTTACAATCTGTCGGTGTGGTTATATCTGGCTGCGTTATTGTTATGGCTGGTCATTGTGCCGATGTGGCTGGCTGTGGGCTGGCAGCTCAAATCGTTCTGGCTCAGGGCGCCATTGGGCCTCGTCGTTCTGGTGCCGGTGTGGATAGCGCTGGTGGAATTGCGTGATCGCGGTCCGTGGTGGGTACTGTTGCTGATGGGGGTGGTATGGATAGCCGATAGCGCGGCCTATTTTACCGGGCGCCGATTCGGAAAGCACAAGCTGGCGCCGAATATCAGCCCGGGCAAAACCTGGGAAGGCGTAATCGGGGCGGTATTGGGAGTGACGGCCTATTGCATGATCGTGCTCCTGGCGCTGCGCAGCCCTGTGTTTAATCCGTATGCCTGGGCGATACCTATTCTGCTGTTGGGATTGCTGATGCTTTACCTGGGCATTTTGGGCGATTTGTTCGAGTCGTGGATTAAACGCGTGGCGGCAGTCAAGGATAGCGGAACCTTGTTGCCGGGCCATGGCGGCGTGCTCGACCGCATCGATGCGCTGGCAGCGACTCTGCCGATTGCTGCGCTTATCCTGTTGCATGCAGACATGGTTCAGCAGATATTATGACTACCGTAAAAAATTTAACCATATTGGGCGCAACCGGGACAATCGGCGAAAATACGCTTGACGTCGTCTCGCGCCATACCGATCGATTCAGGATTTTCGCGTTAACTGCGAGTACCCAACTGGAAAAACTGGTCGCGCAATGCCGCCGGTTCCAGCCGCGTTATGCGGTCGTGCTCGACGAAACAAGCGCCGTGCGCCTGCGCCGCCTGCTGGCGCAGGACGGCCTGGCGACGGAAGTCCTGTCCGGTATCGCCGCGCTGGAACAAGTGGCTTCCATGCCGGAAGTGGATATGGTCATGGCGGCGATAGTCGGATCGGCCGGTTTGCGGCCCGCAATGGCTGCCGCGCTCGCCGGCAAGCGGATATTGCTGGCAAACAAGGAAACGCTGGTCATGGCCGGAAGTCTGTTCATGCAGGCCGTGGCAAGCGGTGGCGCGGAACTGCTGCCGATAGACAGCGAACATAACGCCATATTTCAGGCGCTTCCCAGGGATTTTAACGGCGATCTGACTGCCAGCGGGGTGCGCCGGATACTGCTGACCGCTTCGGGCGGCCCATTCCGTACCACGCCGCTGGCGGAATTGCCGTTTGTGACGCCTGAGCAGGCATGCGCGCATCCCAACTGGGTGATGGGAAAAAAAATATCCGTCGATTCTGCGACCATGATGAATAAAGGGCTCGAGGTTATCGAGGCGCGCTGGTTATTCAATGCGCAGCCGGCACAGATTGAAGTGTTGATCCATCCGCAAAGCGTTGTCCATTCGATGGTGGATTATCTCGATGGCTCGGTGATCGCTCAACTCGGCAATCCCGACATGCGCACGCCGATCGCCTACGCTCTCGGCTTTCCGGAGCGCATGGAATCCGGCGTGTCGCCGCTGGATCTGACCGGGCGCGCCCTGACCTTCGAAGCGCCTGACTACGAGCGCTTTCCATGCCTCAAGCTGGCATACGACGCTCTGGCGAACGGCGGCATGCTGCCGGCGGCGTTAAATGCCGCCAATGAAGAAGCGGTAGCGACATATTTGTCCGGAACGATAGGCTATAGCCGGATTGCCGCCGCCATAGAATATGCATTGGGCAGGGCGGCGTCAGGCGAACCGGGCGGGCTGGACGATCTGATCGAAGCCGACCGGCAGGCACGACGAGACGCCAGGGACTACCTGGAAAAACGGGCCGCCTGATGCATATGCTGAGTACGTTGCTCGCATTTGCCTGTACGTTGGGCATCCTGGTGACGATACACGAATTCGGCCATTATCTGGCTGCGCGCTGGATAGGCGTGAAAGTGCTGCGATTTTCGGTCGGCTTCGGCAAGCCGCTGATAACGCGACAGTGGGGCAGGGATAACACAGCGTGGATAATCGCTGCAATCCCGTTGGGCGGTTACGTAAAAATGCTGGACGAACGCGAAGGGCCGGTGGCGGAGTCCGAAACCGGCAGAGCGTTTAACCGCCAGACGCCGGCTGCCCGTATCGCGATTGTAGCCGCTGGGCCCCTCGCCAATCTTTTATTGGCCTTGTTGCTGTACTGGGGTTTGTTTCTGCACGGTATCCCGGCAATCAAGCCGATCCTGGCAGAACCGGCTGTCGCTACTGCGGCAGCTTATGCCGGTTTGCACAATGGCGATGAAATCCGTTCGATCGCCGGCGATCCCGTTCACAGTTGGGCGGATATCAACTGGGCTTTATTGCGCCATACGCCGTCGTTGCTGCCCCTGCCGGTTAAACTGGCGGATGGGCGTACCGCCAGACTCGATATGGAAAATATTCATATCGCCGATGATAAATCCGACCTTGCCGAGCAGGCAGGGCTGAGGGTATTCGAACCGCCCATGGCGCCCAGGATCGGACAAATATTGCCTGATAGCATAGCCGCGCGCGCCGGTTTGCAAATCGGGGACGAAATCACCTCGATTAATGGCGCTCCGATACGATGGTGGGCCGATTTCGTCCAGGCGGTGCGTACTCATCCGGATTCGCGTCTGGTGTTGACGGTCCGGCGCGGCGGCCGTTTGTTCAATCTCGGTCTGGTTCCGGCAGCGGTGCCAGAACAGCGGCGGACGATAGGCAAAATCGGCGCCGGTCCCCTGATCGATGAAAGCGTTTTCAAGAATATGTTAACTGAATTGCATTATTCGTTTGCCGGCGCATTTGATGAGGCTCTGGTCAAAACGCGGGAAACAGCCGGGCTGGATCTGAGCATGATGGGGCGAATCCTTACCGGCAGCCTGTCCTGGCACAATTTATCGGGTCCGCTTACCATCGCGGATTATGCCGGCCAATCGGCGCGTAGCGGATGGATGACCTTTATCGGGTTTATCGCAACGGTAAGCGTAAGTTTGGGCGTACTGAATTTATTGCCGATTCCCTTATTGGATGGGGGGCATTTGATGTATTATACGGTAGAGATAATCAGAGGTGCTCCCTTATCCGAACGGATCATGATGCTAGGTCAGCATGTGGGCCTGGCTATGCTCCTGCTCCTGATGGCTTTCGCTTTTTATAACGACATTACTCGTTTGTTTGGTTCTTGATAATGCAAAACAAAATCACAGCGGCACTGGTTACTGGCATGTGGGCGATTTCTGCTCATGCAATGGATAGTTTTGTTGTTAAGGATATACGCGTAGAAGGCATACAGCGCACCGAAGCCGGCACCGTTTTCAGCTACCTGCCTGTAAAAGTGGGCGAAACGCTCGATGCCGACAAGGCTGCAGCCGCTATCAAGGCGCTCTATGCAACCGGATTCTTCAAAGACGTGAAACTGGAACAGCAGAACGGCGTGTTAATCGTCGTCGTGCAGGAAAGGCCGGCAATCGCCAAAATAGACATAGCCGGAAGCAAAGAGTTCACTTCCGACCAGATCAAAGACGGTCTTAAACAGTCAGGG
Source organism: Burkholderiales bacterium (assembly GCA_035713285.1). Taxonomy (GTDB): domain Bacteria; phylum Pseudomonadota; class Gammaproteobacteria; order Burkholderiales; family Sulfuriferulaceae; genus Sulfuriferula. The sequence goes on along the minus strand of DASSZW010000026.1, from coordinate 8,245 downwards.
ATAGTCGAAGGCCGGATATTCGACAAGGCAACGCTGGATCGCGCTGCGCAGGAAATCCGCAGACTTTATTACAGCCACGGCCGTTATGCGGTCAAGGTGGAGACCACCGTTACTCCGATGAAGCGCAACCGGGTGGCGATCAATTTCAATATCGACGATGGCGAAGTCGCAAAGATAAAACAAATCAATATCATAGGAAACAAATCCTTTACCGAAAAAGAATTGCAGGACGCGATTTTATTGCGCAAGCCCGGCTGGTTTACCTGGTACACCAAGAACGACCAGTATTCGAAGGAAAAACTGGCTAAGGATCTGGAAACGCTTAAGTCGTATTACCTGAACCGCGGTTACCTTGAATTCAATATCGATTCTTCGCAGGTATCGATTACCCCGGACAAACGCGACATCTATGTCACGATAAATATTACGGAAGGCCCGAAATATACCGTTTCAGGGATCAAGCTGGCGGGTGAGATGATGGCGCCTGAGGCGGAATTGAGGAAGCTCATCGATATTCAGCCCGGAGATACGTTTTCGCGTGAAAAAGTGACGCAGGCATCGAAAAAGATCGGCGACCGCCTCGGTAACGACGGTTATGCATTCGCAAACGTAAATGCTTCTCCCGAGGTAGACAAGGATAAGCATACGGTTGCCTTCACTTTTTTTGTCGATTCGGGACGCCGGGTATACGTCCGGCACATCAATATCAAAGGCAATACGCGGACGCGCGATGAAGTAGTGCGCCGCGAATTCCGCCAGATGGAAGGCGCATGGTACGCTGCCGACCAGGTGCAGCGTTCCCGCGAGCGCGTGGAGCGACTTGGATTCTTTAATGATATCAATGTAGAAACGCCCCCGGTAAAAAATACCAAGGATCAGGTCGACGTGAACATGAGCGTCACCGAAATTCCGACCGGCAGTATCATGGTCGGCGCCGGATTCGCTTCGCAGGAAGGCTTGATATTGTCGGGTTCGATTTCTCAGAATAACCTGTTCGGCAGCGGCAATTCGCTGACCGCAACCGTCAGTACCGGCATCTTCAACAAAGTATATTCCGTATCGTACACCAATCCTTACTTTACGCCGGACGGAGTCAGCGTCGGGTACGACGTTTACGAAAATGTGACCGATACCACGGCCCTGTACATGCTTTCGCCATACAAGAACACCACCAAGGGTATCGGAGCGCGGTGGGGCATACCGCTGAACGAAAAAGACACGCTCAGTCTGGGTCTGGCGTATGAAGCCGTGCATCTGGATGTATTTCCGACCAGCCCGATTCAGTACCAGCAATTCGTGACCCAGAACGGTAATTATACCAATACGGTGCGTCTCGACCTGGGATGGGCGCGCGACAGCCGCGATAGCCTGATTTATCCGACGCAGGGCATGCTGGAAAGAATCTATGCCCAACTCGGCGTGCCGCCCGGCAGCCTGGATTATTATAAAGTTTCGTACCAGCAGCAATGGTTCGATCCGTTAAGCAAAACCTTTACCCTGATGCTGAACGGGCAACTGGGTATCGGCGGCGGTTATAACGGCCAGACGCTGCCTTTCTTCCAGAACTTTTATGCCGGCGGCGTAGGCTCGGTGCGAGGTTACGATATCGGGACGATAGGACCGCACTACTACGATCCGGTTTCGGGCCAATATCTGGCGCTGGGCGGTAATAAAAGCCTGGTCATGAATGCCGAACTGCTTTTCCCGATGCCGGGCATGCCGGACAATAAATCGGTACGGTTGAGTGTCTTTGTCGACGGCGGCGATATCTGGGGCCCCGGCGATACCTTTGCTACGGAACCCATGCGTTATTCGACCGGTGTGGCGGTGAACTGGATATCGCCGGTCGGGCCGTTGAAATTCAGCCTGGCGCAGGCGCTCAATCCCCAGCCTTACGATCAGAAAGCTGCATTCCAGTTTGCGTTGGGCCAGGTTTTCTAAGGAGCGATATCTTGGCAATTCGATGGCTTAAAACGTATCTGTGTTTTTTCCTGTTATTGGCCAGCGCACAGGCGATGGCGGATATGAAAATCGGTTTCGTCAACACCGAGCGCGTGTTCCGCGAAGCGCCCATCGCGATAGCGGCGCAAAAAAGGCTGGAAAAAGAATTCGCGCCGCGCGATGCCGAATTGCAAAAAATGGCCAGACAGGCTCGGGATCTGCAAAGCCAGCTGGAAAAAGGCAGCGCAATGCTCAGCGATAGCGACAGGCGCAACAAGGAGCGCGACCTGGCCAATATCAATCGGGAATACCAGCGCCTGCTACGCGAGTTCCGCGAAGACCTGAATGTGCGCCGTAACGAAGAGCTGACCAAGGTCCAGGATCGCGCCCGTAAAGCGATCCAGAGTTACGGAGAAACGGAAAAATACGACGTGATACTGGAAGATGCGATTTATTTCAGCCCGAAAATCGACATCACCGATCATATTATTCATATGCTGACGCAATAGGGTTAACTGTAATGACAGCTTATACCCTGGCCGATCTCGCCGCCCGGTTTGGCGGAGAAATACGAGGCGATCCGCATACTTGCGTCAGTCAGGTGGCGAGTCTCGCTCGCGCCGGTAGCGGGCAGATCGCTTTTGTCGCACATTCCCGCTATCGCGATCAATTGGCAGCCAGTCGGGCGGAAGCGTTGATCGTAGGCCCGGATCTCGCGGACGCCAGCAGCAAGCCGCGTATCGTTACCGAAAATCCCTATGCCTATTTTGCCAAAGCATCGACACTGTTCAATCCGCCTTTGCGCGGCGAAGCCGGCGTACATCCCGCCGCGAGCGTACATCCTACTGCGCGGATTGGCGCCGATGTGAATATCGCCGCCAACGCTGTAATCGAACGCGAGGCAATTATCGGAGCGGGCAGCGTCATCGGAGCGGGCAGCGTCATCGGGGCAGGCAGCGTCATCGGCGCCGATGCGCTGATTTATGCCAATGTTACGGTCTATCATAATTGCGTCATCGGAGAGCGGGTAATATTGCATGCCGGATGCGTCATCGGGGCCGACGGATTCGGTCTTGCGCCGGAGGACGGCCGCTGGATTAAAATTCCGCAGATAGGCCGCGTCGTCATCGGCAACGATGTGGAAATCGGCGCCAATACAACGGTCGATCGCGGCGCGCTGGACGATACCGTCATTCATGACGGAGTCAAGCTGGACAATCAGATCCAGATCGCTCACAACGTACAGATCGGCGCACATACCGCCATCGCCGCCTGCACGGGCATCGCGGGCAGCGCGAAAATCGGCGCGCATTGTACGATAGGGGGGGCGGCGATGATTTTCGGCCACATCGATATCGTCGACGGCGTAAACATATCGACGAACACGCTGATCACGAAATCGCTGACCAAAGCCGGAACGTATACTTCGGCATTGCCGTTCTCCGAACACAGCGTGTGGTTGAAAAATGCAGTACAGATGCGTCATCTCGACAGCATGGCTAAACGTTTGAGCGCATTGGAAAAGCAGATGGATGCAACGGAGAAAAAAAATGAATAGCATGGAAATAAGTGAAATCATGGCGTACCTGCCGCACCGCTACCCGTTTTTGCTGGTAGACCGGGTGACGAGTCTCGAGCCGGGAAAGCGTATCGTCGCAATCAAGAACGTGTCCATGAACGAGCCTTTTTTTGCCGGGCATTTCCCCAAGCATCCCGTCATGCCAGGCGTCCTGGTGCTGGAAGCGCTGGCGCAGGCCGCCGCCTTGCTATCGTTTAAAACGGTAGGCAATCCGCCCGACAGCGATGCGATCGTTTATTTTGCCGGCATCAATGCGGCGCGCTTTAAAAAACCCGTTATTCCGGGCGATCAACTGACATTGCATGTTGAAATCCTGAGAAACCTGAAAGGCATATGGAAATATGCGAGTTATGCCGAAGTGGGCGGCCATCGGGTCGCTGAAGCGGAAATGATGGCGACTTTACGTTAACGAATGAAATCGACAATGATACATCAGACCGCAATGGTCCATCCCGATGCGCAGATCGGCAAGCATGTGCATATCGGAGCCTATAGCATTATCGGCAAAGATGTCGTTATCGGCGACGGAACGGATATCGGGCCGCACGTAGTCATTAACGGTCATACCCGGATCGGTCGGGACAACCGGATTTTCCAGTTCTGTTCTCTGGGCGAGATTCCGCAGGATAAAAAGTATGCCGGCGAACCGACGCGGCTGGAAATCGGCGATCGAAATGTTATACGGGAATTCTGTACTATCAATCTAGGCACGGTCCAGGATGCCGGCGTCACCCGCGTCGGCGACGACAACTGGATCATGGCCTACGTTCATATCGCGCACGATTGCCAGGTGTCGAATCATACGGTGTTCGCCAACAATGCCTCTTTGGCCGGCCATGTCCACATCGGCGATTATGTGATCCTCGGCGGATTTACCGGCGTCCATCAATTCTGCAAAATAGGCGCTCATGTCATGACCGGAATTTCCAGCGTGATATTCAAGGATGTCCCTCCCTTTATCATGGCAGCGGGACAGCCTGCAGCGCCTCACGGACTGAACGCCGAGGGCCTGAAACGACGCGGGTATTCCGCTGCAGCGCTGGCCGGATTAAAACGCGCATATAAAATACTCTATCGCAAAGGGTTGACGCTAGCCGAGGCGCAAGCCGAATTGCGCGGGCTGGCCGATGAAGTTGCCGAAGTCGAGCCCATGCTGGAGTTTTTATCGCAGTCCGAGCGCGGAATCATACGGTAAATGGCTCCGAGCAGACCGCCGCGTATTGCCATCGTTGCAGGGGAGCCATCGGGCGACCTGTTGGGCAGCCACCTCATTACTGCCTTGCGGGCGCGTTGCCCGGGAGTTGAGTTTTATGGCATCGCCGGACCCAAGATGATATTCGCCGGTGCCCGCACGCTGTTTTCCATGGAAAAACTTTCAGTCAACGGTTATGTGGAGGTAATACGCCACCTGCCTGAACTGCTCGGTATGCGGCGCAAGCTGAAACGGGCCATCCTGGCCGATCCTCCCGATTTATTTATAGGTATCGACGCGCCGGATTTCAATTTTTCGCTGGAAAGCGACCTGAAAGCGCGCGGTATCCCGACCATACATTATGTCAGCCCGTCGATTTGGGCATGGCGCGGCGAGCGCATAAAAAAAATCGCCCGCGCTGTGTCGCGCATGCTGGTCGTATTCCCGTTCGAAGAAGCAATCTACCAAAAAGCGGGTATTCCGGTAACTTTCGTCGGCCATCCGCTGGCCGATATGCTGCCCGAAAGACCGGACCGCCAGGCGGTTCGGAAGCGGTTGGGCATGGCGCCCGACGCCAGGATCATCGCGCTGCTGCCCGGCAGTCGCGTCGGCGAACTCAGGCAGCATGCCCGTTTATTCATAGAAACGGCACAGTTGGTCGAAGCGCAGAATCCCGGCATCCGGTTTGTGACGCCGCTGGTCAATCGTGAAACCCGGGAAATTTTTATTACGGCTTTGCATGCCTGCCCTAATCCTCCGTCCATACAAATCATGATAGGTCATGCAGAATATGCGATGACCGCCGCTGATCTGATACTGGTCGCCTCGGGAACGGCAACGCTCGAAGCCGCTTTATTGCAGCGGCCTATGGTGATTACCTATCGGGTGCCCAGGATCACAGCATGGCTGATGCGCAAGCGAGCGTATCTGCCGTGGGTCGGTTTGCCCAATATCCTGGCTAATCGCGGCCTCGTTCCCGAAGTGTTGCAAGAACAGGCTACCCCTTTGAAATTGGCCGAAGCCTTGAATACGTTATTGACCGATAAAAATCTGTGCCATGAAATGGAAATCGAATTTGCCCGGCAATATCGCAGCCTCAAACAGAATACCGCGGAAAAGATGGCTACCGCGATAATGCCTTACCTGGTGGGGAAATGCGGCTGATCTGCGGAGTGGACGAAGCGGGCAGGGGGCCGCTCGCGGGTCCGGTCTATGCTGCGGCCGTGATTCTTCATCCCGATAAACCCATTGACGGCCTGAACGATTCCAAAAAGCTCAGCGCCCGGCGCCGGGATGAACTCGAGGTGCAAATCGTCCGCTGCGCTCGCGCTTATGCAATCGGGTTTGCTACGGTCGCAGAAATCGACAGCATCAATATATTGCAGGCCAGTTTGCTCGCCATGCGCCGCGCTATCATGGCCTTATGCGTAAGGCCAGACGAAATTCTGGTCGATGGCCTGCATTGTCCTGAAACACGCATCCCCAGCCGTGCTATCGTTCAGGGCGACGCTCTGGAACCCGCCATTTCAGCGGCGTCGATTTTAGCCAAAACCGCGCGAGACAGGGAATTGCGGCGATTGCACGACCGATATCCGCAATACGGATTCGATCAGCATAAAGGTTATCCTACCGCCATGCACCTTGAAGCGCTGGCGATATACGGCATCTGTCCGGAACATCGCTTGAGCTATGGACCGGTAAAATTTATCATGCAACAGGATTTGTTCGATCAGAGCGCAGTCGAACCATGAACTCATTCTCTCCGTATAAAGGAAAAACGAAATGATTTTGGCAAAATTCTTACATGTTTTGAGCGTAGTGATCTGGGTAGGCGGAATGTTTTTCGCGTATATGGCCTTGCGGCCGGTGGCGGCAGAACGTCTCGAACCGCCGCAGCGCCTGAATTTATGGGAGGGCGTGTTCAGCCGGTTTTTCCCCTGGGTCTGGTTGTCGGTGGCTCTGATACTCGGCAGCGGACTTTTCATGATGGCGCGAATTGGCAAACCGCCGGTTTATGTCATGGCCATGTTCGGCCTGGGAGTTTTGATGATGCTGTTGTATGCGCATGTCTTTTTTGCACCGTTCAAGCGTTTGAAACGTGCGGTTTCAACGCAGGACTGGGCGGCCGGCGGCATTGCTTTGGCGCAGATACGAAAAGCGGTGGGGATCAATTTATTACTGGGTTTGCTGACTGTCGCGGTAGCCACTCTGGGGGTGTATTTGGGGTAACGGCAAGGCTTTTTGTCCCTGCTTGAGCAGCCGCCGACCGGATGGTTGACGGCTGCGCATTGCTTACATGCTTACCGAGAAAGTCAGCTGGAAACTGCGTTCCGGCAGCGTGTAGTACATCGCGTTATTGTTGGCATCGTAAGTTCCCAGCGCATAAATACTCTGGTTGTTGAGCAGGTTGTTGACCTGGAAGCCGATGTTGGCGTCTTTGGCCCAGCTTGCAAAGTGCTTGATGGTATAACTGGTGGCAAAGTTGGTGACTGCGTAGGCGCCTAGCGGTATGGTTTGTCCCACATCGCCGTAACGGGAACTGACGAACTTGGTCAGCAAGGAAGCATAGACCGGTCCCTGGTTGTAAATTACGCCCGCGGCGGCGGTGTGTTCCGGAGCATCCGGCAGCCACTGGTTGTTCGTGTTCACTTTGGCGCTGTTGAAAGAATAATTGCCGTAGAGGCTGTAACCCTGCCCTACGTAATACGTATCTTCCGTTTCGAAACCCTGATACGTCGCGCCGCCGACGTTGGTATAAATGGTGGCGTTCTGGATGGGAGTGGCGACCTGTTTGTTATTGAAATCGATTTTGTATACATCGGCAGACAACGTCATTCGTTTGTTCGACCAGGTAGTGCCGAGCTGGTAATTCATGGTCGTTTCCGGATTGACCGTGTTCAGGTCGACATTGGACTGATAAAAGGTGCTCAGGTTCGGCGCCTGAAAGCCCTTGGCGATTTGCAGATAGGCCGACCAGTCTTTCTGGATGGCATAGTGCGCGGTCAAGGCCGGGAGCACTGCGCTCCATGTAGCGCTGCCATTGTATGGCAGGCCCGTACCCTGCAGATTGGTAGCATCCACATTGCGGGTAAACGACGAATATTTCAGGCCGGGAGTGATGACCAGTGCGTTTGTCGCTTGCCAGGCGTAATCGACATAGGGCTGCACGCTGGTCAGGCTGTCGTTCATCAGGCGGTCGATGGGGCTCGGTGCGCCAGTCAGCGGATTGCTATTGATATAATTAAAGCCGCCTCCGTTGCTCCAGTCTATCTCGAATTGCGAGCGACTGTTGGTTTGATGGTCGATCCATGCGCCCAGATTCAGGTAGCCTGACCCGATTGCATCGGAAAGGCGTAATATATCGCCGAAAGAACGATAATCCATGCTCATTCGGTTGCCCGGCACGTCGTTGGGATTGAGTGTGCCGTTGGCATTAACGGTGCCGTTAGGCAGTGCGCCACCCTGGTCTGCACCGTTGAAACCGTTGTGATTATAAGCGTAGGTATACAGTTTGTTGTCGATGTGCCAGCTGC
>DASSZW010000025.1:0-38262 GCA_035713285.1 Burkholderiales bacterium | reverse complement strand
TACTGCATTGCGGTGGAGGCAGTTTCAAGGCGCAAATGAAAAAGGCCGACGCCAGCGGCGCCCGGTTTGCCTGTATCATTGGCGACGAAGAAGCCCAAACAGAAAAAATGACTCTCAAGCCTTTACGCATCGCCTCCGAACAAACTCAATGCACCCGTGTGCAAGGCATTGAACTATTAAAGTCAAGGAATTAGCATGGATTACGAATTAGACCTGGACGAACAGGAAAAAATCGACGCACTAAAAAATTACTGGCAGCGTTACGGCAATCTGATCCTGGTCATTCTGGCGCTTGCAGCGTTCGGTTTGGCCGGCTGGCAATGGTGGCATCATATGCAGCAAAAAAAATCCGCCGAAGCCGGCGTATTGTACGAAGATTTGCAAAATGCCAGCAAAAACAGGCAGCTACGGATAGTTACCGATACAGCCCAGACCCTGATGACGCAATACGGTAATACGGCTTATTCGGCGCGCGGAGCCATCATCGCAGCCGCTGCCAATGTTCAGGCGGGAAACCTGCCGCTCGCGCAACGCGAACTGCAATGGGTGCTTGCCCATAGCAAGGAAGAAGGAATCAAAGCATGGGCAGGCTTACACCTGGCTGAAATATACATCGATGAAAATCAACCGGTAGCAGCATTGGCGCAATTGAATGCGCCGCACGAGGAAGCGTTTGCCGATCTGTATGACGACCTGAAAGGCGATGCCCTGGTAATGCAGAACAAACGGCCCGAAGCCCGTGCAGCCTATAAAATCGCTCTGGCAAAACTGCCGCCCGACAGCCAGTTTCGCAGCATCATCGAGACCAAGCTCAATGCCATCGGCGGAGTTGCTGCACAATGAATATCCGTTACGCCACCCTGTCGCTTTTACTCCTCGCCAGCCTGAGCGGCTGCGCCAGCCTTACCCACAACCTGAATCCGCTTAATTGGTTCAGCAGCAAGGTTCCGGTAGAAAAACCGGCACCTCTGGCCCAGTTCAAACCCATTGTCAATGTCACCACGCACTGGAAAATCCATATCGGCAAAAACGATAATATCGCCTTTACGCCGGCGGTGGCGATCGATGCCGTGTATGTCGCTGCAGCGCAGGGACAGTTTGCCCGCATCAATCCTGTCGACGGAAAAATTGTCTGGCGCCATAAACTGCCTCCTCCCGCCTCTGCCATTCCGGAACACGCCGGCTGGTTCAGCTCCCTGTTTCAGCATAAAGCAACCGCGCAGATCTCGGCAGGCGTAGGCGCCAATGCGGACAATGAATTTTTAGGCACCCGCGGGGCCCAATTGATCGCGTTCGACGATGCAGGAAAACAGCTGTGGGCGACGACCTTGTCCAGCGAAGTCCTCGGCGTACCGAAAGTTTCCGATTCGATCGTCGTAGTTCGCACCGAAGACGGTTTCATTTACGGGCTGGATATCACAAACGGCCAGCAAAAATGGGCATATCAGCATACTCTTCCCGATTTGATGCTGCGTAGCCAGTCCAGCGTATTTATTATCAAAGGTGCAATTTTTGCCGGCTACCCCGGCGGCAAGCTGGTCGCGCTGTCCCTCGATACCGGAAACATGGGATGGGAAGCCGAAGTCGCCATTCCCAAAGGGGCTTCGCAAATCGAGCGGGTATCCGATGTAGCCAGCACGCCCGTCGCCGACGACAATCAGGTCTGCGCAACGACGTATAAAGGCCGGGTTGCCTGCTTCGACACCCGCACCGGCAATCTGCTCTGGGCGCGGCATATCTCGAGCACGCTGGGGCTTGCCATGGACGACGATAACGTATATGTCAGCGACGACGAAGGCAATGTGGTCGCTTTCGATAAGGCGCATGGTACCAGCCTGTGGAAGCAAACCTTGTTGCATGCCCGCCATATCACCGCGCCGGTCCGGGTCGGCAATTATCTGGCGGTAGGCGATTTGCAGGGCTACGTCCATTTGCTCGCGCTGGACGACGGGCATTTCGTGGGACGCGGCGCGACGGACGGCACCGCCATTATCAGTCAGCCCCAGGTTTATAACAACGAACTCATCGTACAAACCGCCAAAGGCAATGTGTACGCGTTGGCTTTCCAATAGCCGCCATGATCAAACCTACTATAGTTCTGGTCGGCCGGCCTAACGTCGGCAAATCGACCTTGTTCAACCGGCTGACCAAGACCCGCGACGCGATCGTGGCCGACATTCCGGGCCTGACCAGGGATCGCCATTACGGACACGGCAAGCTCGGCGACAAGCCTTATCTGGTAGTCGATACCGGAGGTTTCGAACCGGTAGCCAGCGACGGCATCCTGTACGAAATGGCGCGGCAAACGCTGCAAGCCGTAGACGAAGCCGACGTCATCCTGTTTATGGTCGACGTCCGGACCGGCTGCACCGCGCAGGATAAAATCATCGCCGACCGCCTGCGCCAGTGCGGCCGTCCCGTGCATCTGGTCGTCAACAAGACCGAAGGCATGCGCCGCGAAGTGGTCGTCGCCGAATTTTACGAGCTGGCTCTGGGCGAACCGCTGGCCATTTCCGCCAGCCACAGCGAAGGCGTGGCCGAACTGGTCGAAATCGCGCTCGAACATATTCCCGACATTGTGGAAGAAATCGAAGACAAGCACCCGAAAATAGCGCTGATCGGCCGCCCCAACGTCGGCAAATCGACGCTCATCAACAGTTTCGTCGGCGAAGAACGGGTGATCGCCTTCGACCAGCCCGGCACGACGCGTGACAGCATCTATATCGACTTCGAGCGTAACCAGAAAAAATATACCTTGATCGATACCGCCGGCGTACGCCGCCGCGGCAAAGTGTTCGAAGCGATAGAAAAATTTTCGGTCATTAAAACCTTGCAGGCGATCGAAGACGCCAACGTCGTGATTCTGGTTCTCGACGCCCAATCGGAAATTTCCGAACAGGATGCGCACCTGGCGGGATTCGTCCTCGAAACCGGCCGCGCGCTGGTGGTCGCGGTCAATAAATGGGACGGCTTGAACGATTACCAGCGCGATTGCATCAAACGCGAAATATCGCGCAAACTGCAATTCCTCGAATTCGCCAAATTCCATTACGTCTCCGCGCTCAAAAGCATGGGCCTGAACGCCCTGCTGGCGTCCGCCGATCAGGCCTACGCCGCCGCCATGGCCAAACTGTCGACGCCCCAGCTCACCCGCGTTCTGATCGATGCCGTCACCGCGCATCAACCGCCGAAAAGCGGCCCGTTCCGCCCCAAGCTGCGTTATGCCCACCAGGGCGGCATGAACCCGCCGCTGATCGTCATCCACGGCAGCGCGCTGGACAAAATCAGCGACAGCTATAAACGCTATCTGGAAAAAACCTTTATCCAGGCATTCAAGCTGCAGGGCACGCCGTTAAAAATCCAGTTTAACGTCGGCAGCAACCCGTTCGCCGACAAGAAACCCGCACCGCTCACTCCCGCCGAAGCCAAAGCGGCGCATCGCAAACGGCGTCAGGGACGGAAAATGTACGGAAAGCAGCGTAAAAAAGAATAAAATCCAAAAAAATCATTTATTAATAACATATTACATTGCTGGCTTCTACACTTAAACTGCCTTCAGCCAACTTAATTAAGCATGCCTGAAAACAATTACTGTTACCATTTATACTTGGTAATATCTAAACCGTTATCCAATGTGACATGCTCGCATTACAGCAAGGAAAAGCATTGCAATACCTATCATTGATATGTATCATAAGAAGTACACATGAACATGGAACGGTATCGATAAGGAGGTACACATGCCATCCATTGCCAAGCTTTTCACCACGGGACGCAGCCAGGCGGTAAGGTTGCCGATGGAATTCCGGTTTCAGGGAACGGAAGTCTTCATTCGTCGCAACACGGAAACGGGTGAGGTCGTTCTATCGCCTAAGCCAACATCCTGGCAAGAGTTTTTCGAGCTTGCTGACCACACCGACATCCCGGCTGATTTCATGACTGACCGCGAAGACCTGCCGGCGGAAGAGAGGAACTTTTTTTGAGCCGGTACATGTTAGACACTAACATGGCCAGTTATGTCATCAAGGGCCATCCGCCTGAGGTTCGCCAACGATTAGCTGCGTTACCCATGGAACGCATCGTCGTCTCGGTGGTGACGCAAGCCGAACTGCTTTACGGCTTGGCGCGCATGGGGCGCCCAGCGCCTTTTGCAAGGCTCATACACGAGTTTTTACTGCGCGTTGAGGTGTTGCCTTGGGATGGAGGGACCGCAACCATTTACGGCGATTTGCGATCATCCTGCGCCGCATCCGGCATCACTCTTGGCGCTCTCGATATGATGATAGCCGCGCACGCGGTAGCGGCTAAAGCGACTCTCGTAACGCACGATAAAGCTTTTTCCCTTGTTCCAGATAATGTCCTCATTGTCGAGGACTGGATCATTATGGCGTGAGGATATCGCAGTATTACGCATTATTATACCGGCTCGGAATACTCAAAATGAGTCGTCATACTGAGATGTTTTGTCTCGATAGGGTTAATTTCGCCAATTTCAATATGCTATCGCTTGAGCTATCTTAACTTATCAACGTTTCGCCATACTGACGGCAAGAGGTAACAGGTATGTGAAATACTGCAGACCATTTCGCTGTGGTCACTCAGCAGGTCGTCATCATGAGCCTTATCATTATTGGTGAGGCGGCAACGAAAGCGATGGATAATTATGACGCGTTTACTGAAACGCATCCCGAAGGGCCGCGGCGAAGCATTCGCGGCATGCGCAATCTCAAACCGTCCACAAAACTGCATGCATCCATTGTGGCTTGCTGCATTTGGTCAAGGTAGTCGGGCATCGCACCCTCTTTTATTTCGCCAGGCTCGCCAGCAACTGCATTTGCGCGCACGCCTTTTTCGCGCGTTGCTGGTTGCGCCGGTGATACTGGCCGCTGGCCGCCATCTTCCAGGCCTGGACGTTATCTTTGAGATAAGGCTTCAACCCTTCGTTCAAAACCCGTTTCTTCAAACGCGGATCGAGGATGGGGAAAGCCACTTCGATACGGCGGAAAAAGTTACGTTCCATCCAGTCGGCGCTCGACAGATACACATCGTTGGCGCCGTCATTGCGGAAATAAAGAATGCGGGAATGTTCGAGAAAGCGCCCGATCACCGAGCGCACCCGGATGTTGTCCGACAAACCCGGATGGCCCGGCCGTAGCGCGCAGGCGCCGCGTATGATCAGGTCGATTTTAACTCCCGCTTGCGATGCTTCGTACAGCGCAAGAATAACCTGCGGCTCGAGCAAGGCATTCATTTTCGCGATAATCGCCGCCGGTTTCCCGGCACGTGCGTGCTCGGTTTCGCGTTTGATCGCAGCGATGACCTGGCTGTGCAGGCTGAACGGCGACTGCCATAAATATTGCAGGTGCGACGCGCTGCCGAGGCCGGTCAATTGCGTAAACACTTCGTTCACGTCGGTGCAGATGCCTTCGTAGCAGGTCAGCAGCCCGAAATCGGTGTATAAACGGGCGGTTCTGGCATGATAATTACCCGTCCCCAAATGCGCATATCGCCGCAAATGCCCTTGTTCTCGGCGAACTACCAGCGCCATTTTGGCGTGCGTCTTATATCCCACCACGCCATACACGACGTGCGCGCCGGCATGCTCGAGTTTGGCCGACCAGTTGATATTGGCTTCCTCGTCGAATCTCGCCATCAGCTCGACCACGACCGTCACTTCCTTGCCCGATTGCGCGGCGCTGATCAGCGCTTCCATCAGCATGGAATCGGTCCCGGTACGGTAGACGGTTTGACGTATCGCCAGCACGTCCGGATCTTCGGCTGCGCTGCGGATAAAATCCACTACCGGCTGGAAACTCTGAAACGGATGATGCAGCAGAATATCGCCTTTACGGATGGCGGCGAAGATATCGGCGCTTTTGGTCAGCGCCACCGGCAGCCCGGGAATAAATCCGCGAAACTTCAGATCGGGGCGATCGACCCGATCAGGAATCTGCATCAACCGTACCAAATTGACCAGGCCGTTGACCTGATATAGATCTTCCTGCTTCAGGCCGAATTGCTGCAACAGGAAATTCGCCATATCGACCGAACAGTTATCGGCCACTTCCAGCCGCACCGCGTCGCCGAAATTGCGCTGTGACAATTCGCCCTGCAAGGCATCGCGCAGATTCTTGACTTCTTCTTCGTCGACGAACAGTTCGGAATTGCGGGTCACGCGGAACTGATAGCACCCCTCGACGTTCATGCCGGCGAACAACTCGCTGACGTGCGCGTGCAATACCGATGACAGAAAGACAAAACCGTATTCGCAACCGGCAAGCTCAACCGGCATCAGTATGACTCGCGGCAACGATCGCGGCGCCTGCACGACGGCAGCGCCAGAACCTCGTCCGAATGCATCGCGCCCGGACAGTTCCACAGCAAAGTTAAGGCTCTTGTTTAAAACGCGTGGAAACGGATGCGAAGGATCCAGCCCTATCGGCGTCAATACCGGCATCAATTCACGAAAAAAATACGCCCGCACCCACGCTGCCTGAGCTTCGTTCCAATGATTCCTGCGCAGAAAACGTATCCCTTGCTCGCTTAATTTGGGCAAGATATCGCCATTAAGCACTTCGTATTGCCGGTCTACCAGCGTACGCACCCGCGGTTCCAGTTCCAGCAGAGTCTGCTTCGCTGTACAGCCATCGGGGGATTGCAAGGCGGGGCTGAGCGCGCTGCGTTCTTTAAGTCCGGCCACGCGCACTTCAAAAAACTCGTCCAGGTTGCTGCTGACGATGCAAATGAATTTCAATCGCTCCAGTAATGGAAGGCTTTGATCTTGGGCCTGGGCAAGCACCCGTTCGTTAAATGCGAGCAGGCTTAATTCTCGGTTCAGGAAATGTTCGGCGGAAAATATGCTCATAAAAATTTTATCTGGAATAGAATATAAACAATACGCTATCAGGTGCGCTCTATGACTAATGAAATCGAACTGAAACTCAATATCGCGCCCGAAGATATCGAGCAGCTATTGCTTCATCCGCTATTGGCCGGCGCAGGCAACCGGCAAAAATATTTCCTGTGCAGCCAGTATTTCGACACCCCCACTCTGGATCTGATGGCTCAACATGCGGCATTGCGCGTGCGCCGGATAGGCGGATTATGGATACAAACCATCAAGATCGGGGGTACCGTCACCGAAGGCTTGCATATCAGGCCTGAATGGGAAACGGTAGTACCCGATGACCGGCCTCATCCGCATCTGTTTACCGACCCTATTATACGCACTGTGTTAACCGACTCGCGCGTTGCGTTATTACAGCCTGTGTTCAAAACAGAATTCTGGCGTTCCGTCTGGCTGCTCGTGTATATGGACAGCGTAATCGAAGTAGCACTGGACCAGGGCGTAGTCAACAGTCAGGGGCATTGCGTCCCTATCCATGAACTTGAGCTCGAATTGAAATCGGGGAATCCAGACGCGCTCACCCTGTTAGCCCGCGAATTATCGCAACAAATTCTGCTGCAACCCGAATCTCTGAGCAAAGCGGAACGCGGTTATGCATTGTATCAGGAATGGTAAGCCCCCGGTGAGGCTAGAGAATGACAGCCCGGCATGGAATGGCTAAAACCTGCCATAATTCTGTCATATACTCTCGTTAAAATAGCGGATTTAGGTAAATGTATGGATTTGATTTTATGGCGTCATGCGGACGCAATCGACGGTGAACCCGACCTGTTGCGCGCACTTACCGCCAAAGGAGAAAAACAGGCGCGGCTCATGGCTAAATGGCTCAATGAGCGTATCCCGGAAGACACACGGATACTGGTCAGTCCTGCGACCCGTACGCTGCAGACCGCCTCCGCTCTGGAACGCAGCTACACCATAGACAAAGCGCTTGCGCCCGACACCGATGCCATGTCCCTGCTTCTCGCAGCAGGCTGGCCCGATGCCGGTCAGACTGTGCTGCTGATAGGGCATCAACCGAGTATCGGTCAGGCTGCGATGCTGCTATTAACAGGCACCGAATCGGATATTATCGTCAAAAAAGGTGGCGTGATCTGGATAAGCAACCGGGTGCGCCTGGGTTCCCAGCAAAACGTCCTGCGTGCATTCATGTCGCCGGATATGGTATAAAGAATTTTCTTTACGCCTCACGCTATGGCTTCTATGGCTTATAAAACTCCGGAATCGGTTCTGGTAGTAATCCATACGCCGGATCTCCAGATTCTGCTGCTGGAACGCAGCGATCACCCCGGCTGGTGGCAGTCTGTCACCGGCAGTCTGGAATCCGGCGAAACGCCGGAACAGACAGCCGTCCGTGAAGTCAGCGAAGAAACCGGCATACAGGCGGACTGCTATTCTTTACAAAACTGGCAATACCGCAGTATTTACGAAATTTATGACTGCTACCGTCACCGCTATGCTCCGCATGTTACGCATAATACAGAACATGTATTCAGTCTGCGCGTGCCGGCTGTCTGCGATGTCACGCTCAGTCGGGACGAACATTTGCAATACCGGTGGTTACCGGCGAACACGGCAGCCGAACTCTGCTTCTCCCCTAGCAATCAAGCCGCTATCAGGCTTTTATCAGAAAGAAAATCATGATTAACATCTTGTTGGAACCGAACCGCGTAGAAGCAGCGGTAATGGGAGAGTTTACCCTGGCCGATTTTCGGGAATTCGAAGACAAAATACTCAACGCCGTTCCGTCGCAAGGAACGATCAACATCCTGGTCGATCTGCGCGACATGCTGGGATTCACGCTCGATGTCGCGTGGGAGGAAATGCGCTTCAGTCGCGATCATGCGCAGGATTTCGGCCGGATCGCGATCGTTACCGATAGCGAGTGGCAGAGCTGGAGCGCGTTGCTTAACCGTTTATTCACCCATGCCACCATCGAAATTTTCAACAGCATGGATGCGGCCGAAGCGTGGCTGAACGGCATCGAAACCGGAAATACCGTGTAATCTCCGTCATGCCGGAAATCACCGTCAGCGCCCGTCATTCTGCGGTGACGGGTACGAGCTTCCAGATATCGCGATTATATTCGCGCATGGTGCGGTCGGTAGAAAAAAATCCGCTGGATGCGGTATTCAAGATACTCATACGCGTCCATTTTTCCGTATTTTGCCAGGCGCGAGCAACGGCTTGCTGAGCCTCGACATAACTGCGGAAGTCCGCCAGCACCATCCACGGGTCGCCAGGATTCAGCAAGGCATCGAGCACCGGATTGAAAATTCCGGGTTCGTTCAGGTTGAAATGCCCGGAACGCAATAACTCGATCACCTCGCGCAATTCGTGGTCGTGTTCGAGATATTCCGATGGCCGGTATTCATGGCGCAAGGCATCGACCTGTTCCGCCCGCAAGCCGAACAGAAAAAAGTTTTCTTCGCCCACTGCGTCCAGTATTTCAATATTGGCGCCGTCGTACGTACCTATCGTCACCGCGCCATTCATCATGAATTTCATGTTTCCCGTACCGGAAGCCTCTTTACCGGCGGTAGAAATCTGCTCGGAAACATCGGTAGCCGGAGCAATGATTTCCATGCTGGAAACGCAATAATTAGGAATAAAGGCGATTTTTAGCCGGTCTCCGACCTCAGGGTCGGAATTGATCACTTCGGCCACGCTGTTCACGAGTTTGATGATTATTTTGGCCATCCGGTAACCGGGCGCGGCCTTGCCCCCGATCAGAATGCAGCGATTTACCCAATGCTCCATATTTCCGCGCTTGATGCGCAGATATAAATGAATGATATGCAAGACATTCAGCAATTGGCGCTTGTATTCGTGTATGCGTTTGACCTGCACGTCGAACAGCGAAACGGGATCGAAAACGACCTGACATTCCTCGGCCACCAAAGCGGCCAGACGCCGCTTGTTGGCGAGTTTCACCGCGCGCCAGTGTGCATGGAAGGAATCGTGGCCGGGTTCTGCATACGGCTTCAGTTTCTCGATCTGGCTCAAATCCGCAATCCAGTCTTCGCCGATTTCCGCACTGATGAGCGCCGTCATCGCCGGATTGGCATGGGCTACCCAGCGGCGGGGGGTGACGCCATTGGTTTTGTTATTGAATTTTTCCGGCCATAACTGGTAAAAGTCATGAAATAGCCCATCGCGCAATAACTGGGAATGCAAAGCGGCGACTCCGTTTACCGAAAAGCTGCCGACTATTGCCAGCCAGGCCATGCGCACATGCCGTACCGGGCCTTCCTCGATGATGGACATGCGATTGAGGCGTTCGGTATCGCCGGGCCATTTCATCGACACGATACGCAGAAAACGGCTGTTGATTTCATAGATAATCTCAAGCAGACGCGGCAACAAGCGTTCGAACAGGAATACCGGCCATTTTTCCAGCGCTTCCGGAAGCAATGTATGATTGGTGTACGCCATACACTGGGTAGTTACGGACCACGCATCGTCCCATTCCAGGTTTTTATCGTCGATCAATATCCGCATCAATTCGGCGACGGCGATCGTTGGATGGGTATCGTTCATCTGGAATACGTTTTCAGCCGCAAATTGATGAAAATCGAATTGTGTGTTCGGCACCCGCGTCCACACGCGTATTGCATCCTTGATACTGGCGGAAGCCAGAAAATATTGTTGCCGCAAACGCAATTCCTTGCCGTTTTCGCTGCTGTCGTTCGGGTACAGGACCATGGAAATATCCTCGGCCTGATTTTTGGATCGTACCGCTTCGGTATAGCTGCCTGCATTGAACTCCGCCAGGTTGAATTCGTCGGTAGCGGCGGCTTTCCATAGCCGCAAGGTATTGACCGTATGGTTCCTGTAGCCTGAAACCGGCATATCGTAAGGCACTGCCAGTACATCATTGGCGCTAATCCAGCGAATTTTCAGCTTGCCATCGTCGTCACTGTAATGTTCGGTATGACCGCCGAACTGGATCAGCTGACTGTATTCCAGCCGCTCGATCTCCCAGGGATTGCCGTTTTTCAGCCAGTGATCGGCCGCTTCTTTCTGATAACCGTTTTCGATGTATTGACGAAACATGCCGTACTCATACCGGATGCCGTAGCCCGTTACCGGCAATTGCAACGTGGCGCAACTGTCCATGAAGCACGCAGCCAGCCTTCCCAGGCCGCCGTTGCCCAATCCTGCGTCGGGCTCGTTCTCGATCACTTCTTCGAGCTTCTGGCTATAATCGAGCATCGCCTGTTCGATTCCGGTTTTGATACCCATGTTCAGCAGGTGATTGCCCAGTGCGCGCCCGATCAGAAATTCCAGCGACATGTAAAAAGCCCGTCGCGACCCGGGCAGCAATTGCGCATTCCAGGTATTGCGCCAGTCGACCATCAACCGGTCGCGAACGGTATAAGCGACTGCTTCGTACACATAATTCGGCGCACAGCCGCGAAACCGCCCCAGGTGATACGATAAATAATGCTTGAAATTACGCCCCAGCGTCGCGGCGTCGCACGCCAGCGGTTCAAGCCGGAACGGACGATAGAAGTGCGGAATGAATTTCTGTGTTTTCATGACATGGCCTTTCATTTCAATTGGACACAGCCGGATACTGTCCCCGGTACAAAGCAAGATACGCCTGAGCGCTATGCTCCCAACCGAAAGACTGTCTCATTCCGGTACGCAGCAAAGCCTGCCATAAGCGTGGTTGACCGTACCAGGCAAGCGCGCGGTCCGTCGCGCCGATCAATCCCTGGCTGCTTAAATCGTCGAATACAAAACCGTTCGCAATTCCTTCTGCGACATGAGATTCGATTGCATCAATCACCGTATCGGCCAAGCCTCCGGTACGGTAAACGATGGGCGGCGTGCCGTATCGCAAACTGTACATCTGGCTCAGTCCGCAGGGCTCGAACCGGGATGGCATCAGAAACAGGTCGGCCCCGGCCTCGACCATATGCGCCAGCGATTCATCGTAACCGATAAACACGCCGACGCGTTGCGGATAATTCATGGCGTAATTGCGTAGCTCGCGTTCGTATTCGGTCTTACCGCTACCCACGAACACGAATCGGGCTTCGGTATGCTCGAGCCAGTGCGGCAACGCAGCGAGCACCAGATCGACGCCTTTTTGTTCTACCAGTCTGCTTACCATTCCGAACAAAGGTATCGACAGCAAAGCTTCGCCGCCGGCCACCATGCCGAAGCGCCGCAATAAAGCCTGCTTGTTCAGCGCCTTCCCGGGCTGGCGCCGGCTGGCGGAGTAACGCGCCACCAGATACGGATCGATAGCGGGATTCCACGAATTTTCATCGATGCCGTTAAGTATGCCGTGCAGTTTATGCCGCGACGCCTGCAAAACGCCTTCCAGCCCGCAGCCGAATTCGGGGGTGCAGATTTCGCGCGCATAGGTCGGGCTGACGGTAGTTACTTCATCGGCAAATACTATGCCGGCCTTGAGCATGGAAAATCCGCCGTAAAATTCTACGCCTTCCGGATTCCACCAGTGACGCGGCAACCCCAGCAAATTAAATTCGTTCAAGCCGAAATTACCGCCGAACGCCATATTATGGATCGTAAACACCTGTTTGGGCGCCTGCGGCACTTCCGCGAGCAGAGCCGGCACCAGGGCGGTCTGCCAGTCGTTCGTATGCACCACATCGGGCTTCCAGCCCAGATTCAGCCGGTCTTGAGCCAGTTCCGCCGCTACGCGGGCGAAGACCGCATAGCGTTCCGCATTGTCCGGCCAATCCTCGCCGTCAGGGCGAACATATGGATTGCCGGGACGATCGAACAAAGCCGGACAATCCGCAAGCCATACCGGAAATGCATATTCAGCGTGGCGCGCTTCCAGAATGCGCACTTCATGCCTGCGGTTGGAGCCTGCCACCTCGATCCAGCCCAGGATGCGAATACTGTCCAACTGCATCAGGGCATCGCGATAGGCCGGCAATACCAGCCGTATATCCACGCCGATCTGATGCAGCGCATGCGGCAGGCTGTACATGACATCGCCGAGTCCGCCCGTTTTTATCAAAGGATACGCTTCGCTCGCGACAAATAATACCCGGGTTATTGCCTGCATTATTATTCCGTTTTCAATTTCAGGTAAATTGCCGCCAAAGGCGGCAGCGTCAATGACAGCGAATGGGCAAAACCCATCCAGGAAATAGGTTCGCTATAAATCATTCCGGCGTTGCCGCTATTGCTGCCGCCGTAATAACTCGAATCCGAGTTCAGGATTTCCCGGTACAGGCCGGATTGCGCCACGCCGATGCGATAGCTCAGCCTCGGTACCGGAGTAAAATTCAGGACGACGACGATCTGTTCGGTATCGCCATGCCGCAACAGGCTCAATACCGACTGATCGCTATCGTGACAATTGACCCAGGAAAATCCCTGCGCGCTGAAATCGTATTGATACAGGGCTGGTTCGGTACGGTACAACCGGTTCAAATCTCCTGTCAGGCGCCAGATTCCTTCGTGCGCGGAAAACTGCCGCAACATCCAGTCGAGTTCGCCGTTGACCTGCCATTCGTTCCATTGAGCGAACTCGCCGCCCATAAACAGGAGTTTTTTACCCGGATGCGCGTATTGCCAGGCGTAAAACAAGCGCAGGTTTGCAAATTTCTGCCAGTAATCTCCCGGCATTTTATCCAGCATGCTGCCTTTAAGATGTACGACTTCGTCGTGCGACAGCGGCAGGACGAAATTTTCTGTATAAGAATATATCTGGCTGAAAGTGAGTTGATCGTGATGGAATTTACGATGAACAGGATCCTGTTCGATATATTTCAGGTTATCGTTCATCCATCCCATATTCCATTTCATCGAAAAACCGAGCCCGCCCAATTCCACCGGACGCGAAACCATCGGCCATGCCGTGGATTCTTCGGCTATCGTCAGCACTCCGGCAAATCTTCCGTGGACGACGGTATTGAGCTCGCGCAAAAACGCGATTGCCTCGAGATTTTCCCGTCCGCCGTACTGATTCGGCGCCCATTCGCCGTCCCTGCGGGAATAATCCAGATAAATCATCGATGCAACCGCATCCACCCGCAACCCGTCGACATGAAATTCTTCCAGCCAGAATATGGCGTTGGCCAGCAGAAAATTCTTGACCTCGTTGCGACCGTAATCGAAGATCAGTGTACCCCAGTCCTGATGTTCGCCGCGTCTCGGGTCGGCATGCTCGTACAGCGGTTCTCCGATAAAGCGCGCGAGGGCGAAATCATCGCGGGGAAAATGCGCGGGTACCCAGTCCAGAATGACGCCGATATCGGCTTGATGGCAGGCGTCCACAAACGCCCGGAAATCGTCCGGGGAACCGAAACGGGCGGTAGGCGCGTAATAGCCCGAGACCTGATATCCCCACGATTCGTCCAGCGGATATTCGGCAATCGGCAAAAGTTCGATATGCGTATAACCGAGTTCTTTGACGTACGGAATCAGGTGCGCCGCCAGTTCGGCCCAGTTATAGAACCCGCCGTCCGCGTGCCGCCGCCACGAACCGGCGTGCAGTTCGTAGATACTCAGAGGCTGATGCTGCCAGTCGAAGCGTTCCCGCCTTCCGAGCCATGCGCTATCGTTCCAGCCATACCGGCTCGACGCAGTAATGCAGGACGCAGTTTCTGGCCGCATGAACGTTTGCTGCGCGTAAGGATCCGCCTTGATCACCAATTGGCCGTGCGGCCCCAAAATTTCATATTTGTAGGCCATCCCCGCCTCAAGACCGGGAATAAACAGTTCCCATACGCCGCTTTCGCCGCGCGAGCGCATCGGGTGGCTACGGCCGTCCCATCGATTGAAATCGCCGACAACGCTCACTCTTTGCGTCGCCGGAGCCCAGACTGCGAACTGGCAGCCGGATATTCCGTCGATAACGGCAAGGCGGCTGCCGAGGATTTTCCATGCGTGATGATGCCGGCCTTCAGCCAGCAAATACAAATCCAGATTGCCGATCTGGGCAGGAAACGTATAAGGGCTGATAACCTTGTGCCAGGCTCCGTTCAGCTTGTCGCGCCATTCCAGCAGCGGGTGCGCTTCAGTGCGTTCTGCGGTGCGCAATTCGAATAGGTCGGTGTCGGGCAGCCGTTCCAGTGCCGTGCCGTCACGCAAGCGTAAGGATTCTGCAGCCGGCGCGAACAGCCGCAGCAGCCAGCAGCCGTCCGCTTGCATATGCCAGCCCAGCAGACTGAAAGGATCATGATGCTGTCCCTGCAAAAGTCGATCCAGTGAATTTTTCATATTTTCAAACGCTCGCTTCTTTGTAATTGGCGATATAGGCAGGCCGCTATCGAATCCGGCAAATCTGTCCAGGAAAAACGCCATAACCAGTTGCCCTCTACAGTACCCGGCGTATTCATGCGAGCGGTGCCGTCGAGGTCCAATATATCCTGCAAAGGAATTATCGCCAACTCGGCATGACTGTTCAAAACCGTATCGATCATCGCCGGCGTCAGATTGCTGGCGTCGGGAATAGACAGCGTCGAGAGTACATGAGACTGCTGGCCGTTATCCAGTTCTGAAAACCAGCCTTTTACTGTGTTATTGTCGTGAGTGCCGGTGTAATAAATTTTATCGAGTGTAACATTCTGCGGTTTATGCGGATTGTCGGCGTAGCCGTCAAAGGCAAATTGCAGCACGCTCATTCCGGGCAAATGAAATCGCTTGCGCAAGGCGACGACTTCTTCAGTAATCAATCCCAGATCTTCGGCCACCAGCGGGACGGTGCCCATTTCATCATGAATGCGCTGCATTAACGCCTCGCCGGGTACCTTTCTCCAGGATCCTTCTATCGCCGTCGGACAACTCGCCGGTATCATCCACGACGAAGACAGGCCGCGAAAATGATCGATCCGCACCAGATCGAAAAATTCGAAATGATAACGCAATCGGTCGCGCCACCAGACGAAATCGGTTTGCTGCATATATTCCCAGTTATACTGCGGATTGCCCCAGCGCTGTCCGGTTGCGGAAAAATAATCCGGCGGCACCCCGGCGACCAGTGTCGGCTGTCCGCTCGCGTCCAGCAGGAAATAATCCGGATGCGACCATACATCGGCGCTATCGTGCGCAACAAATAAAGGCATGTCGCCGAACAAGGCGATTTGTTTTTTGCCGGCGTAAAGCCGTAAATTCTGCCAGTACGCATACAACTGGTATTGGTGCCGTATATGATTATTGATCTGGGTTCGATATTTCCGGCCGAATTTCAGCAAAGTCTCGGGATCGCGGCGGCGCAGCGGTTCCGGCCATTCCATCCACGGCATGAATTCATGATGCTGCTTGATTACCATGAATAAAGCGTAATTATCTATCCAGTGGCGCTGACGCCGGTACCAGAGCTTGAAAGCCGTATCGGTGAGTCTGATCGCGGGCAGTTTTTCCGGAAACAATAATGGATTCAAGGCAAATGCCGAAGCGCACTGATAAGGCGATATGCCTGCCAGCGGAACTCCCAGCGGCAGCATCTGCCAGACCGACATCCCCGCGCCGGCGAGCCAGTCCAGCCATCGTTCCGCATCGCCGTCCAGACGGCCTGAAGGTAAAGAGCTCGGATGCAGCAATATGCCGGCTTGCCGGATATCGCCTTTACCGTTCATTCGACATTCCTTCGCATCGTTCCTGCATTGGCTGCCTTACCGCCGCCCAACGAAAGCGGAATGGCGAGATTGGCCGGGGGCGTTACTTTGATCAGTGCATACAGTTCGTAGAGCTGTTCGCGATACAAGCGTTCGAAATCGCGCACGCTACCGGTAGGATTATAATCGCCGAACCACCAGAACCAGTCGGAACCCTCGCATATCGCTAATTGGCGGATGATCTGCTGCCGTGTTCCTGCGTCCGGATTATTTTCCCGCAAAGCCCGATCTACCGCCAGCTTCGCTGCCACCAGATAGTCCCAGCCGCGATTTTTGTCCGGCGAACCTATCCACGTCGACAAGGAACCGTATACCCAGCTGCCCGCGCAGATGCGCGGCAGAGGTTTTGCAGCGAGGCGATCGGCCGCTTCTTTAAATGTAACCGTATGAATCCACGACGATTCAGACAGCGCGGCATACAAGCCGTCCAGAAAATAATGGCCATTATCGGGATAATATTCCCAGGCATTTTCACCGTCGAGAATAATACTGATTACATGCTCTCCGGTTTTTCCGCCTAAAAAATTAGCGACATTACGAATATGCTGGATCAGATCCCCTACCGCATCGTCGGCATGCCAGTCGCTATAACGAAAACCGATCAGGTCGGACAAACCGTCGTCGCGGAAAAATATGCGGACTTCGCTACCCGTAAACTGATAGGGAGAAAACAGATCGCGTTTACTATTGACGACTTCTTCCGGGATTTCCGATAAACGGCAGCTGTTTCGCCATACGCCTTCGCCGGTTGCCGTCCAGCTGATGCCGTATTCGGCCAGCAATTCTACCGCGTCTTCGCTGACAGCCCCTTCCGCCAGCCAGACGCCGTCGGGGCGTCGGCCGAAATAATGCTGGAATGCCGTCAAACCCTGCTCTATGTGCCAGCGGCTGCGCTCGTCGCCACCGGGGTATCCGGCTGCCTGGGGCCGGGGCGCATCCGGCATTGCGCAAGTCATGTTATCGAAGTTTTCCAGCAAAGGGATAATGGGGTGGCCGTATGGCGTCATCGACAGCTCGATCTGGCCCCGTTCCGCCAGCGCGCGATAACGCGGTATCAGATTGCGCAAAACATCTTGTATCAGAATCAGCAAATTCCGCCGTTGTTCAGCAGTATAATTGGCGCCCTGCTCGAACATCGCTTGCACCACGGGCTGCTCGCGCAGACTGAACCCGAGCCAGACCAGATGATACCAGGTCAGCAAATCCAGAAAATATTGATCGTTCAGGTAATTATAGGAATAAGGCACATTTTCCACACCGACATTCGCATTTTCGGTCGCGCCGATCATGCGCAACAGGCTGCTGAAAGCGGGATAAGGATGTATCATCCGAGGCGCATTGCAGCGCTGGCAATCCTGGATCAATTGTATGCGCTCCGCCGGGTCGTCCGGTACCGGCTGGGCTCCCGCCAGTATATTCAGCAAGCGATCCTGTATAGGCGTTCCATCGTGCAGAAAACGGCCGATCTGAAACGTGTAATCGTCGATCTGTTCCAGCAGAATCGGTGTAAAATTAACTACCGTACGCATTGCCGGATAGCGCTCAAGATGCGCCGCCATATCGCTGTAATCCTTGATCCCATGCAGATATACCCACGGCAGGCGATATTCTCCCTTCAGGCCGTGACGGTAATACGGCTGATGCATATGCCAGCACAACACTACGTTTATTCGGTTATCAGTCATAATCATTCCAATCAATGGCGCCCGGTGCAGGCGGCCGGAATGGCTCGCAAGAGCCCTGTTTAACGGAATATGAGCAAGCCCCGTAATTATTGCAAACGATCTCTACCGATATAAATGCTGCCCCAGCATTTCGGGCGTCACCAGCACTATACCTTCTTTGGTTACATGATAACGTTGCGCGTCTTCTTCCAGATTTTCGCCGATGACCGTATCGTCCGGAATGACGCAGGCTTTATCTATAATGGCCCGGGTGATGCGGCAATTCCTGCCTATCCGGACTTTCGGAAGAACCACGCTGTCCTTGACCAGACTGTAATTTTCGATTAAACAGCCGAAAAACACGATGCAGCGTTTCAGGCGCGCGCCCGAAATAATGCAGCCCGCCGAAACCAGCGAATCGATCGCTTCGCCGCGCCGTCCTTCGTCGTCGAAAATGAATTTCGCCGGCGCCGATTGCGGTTGATAGGTCCAGATCGGCCATTCCCTGTCGTATAAATTCAGTTCGGGATCGATCGCGCATAATTCCATATTGGATTTCCAGTAAGAATATACCGTCCCGACGTCGCGCCAGTAACCGGGCTGCCCGGTATCCTTGCGAAATGGATACGCCAGGGCGAGCGAACTATGGATATTTTCGGGTATGATATCGCGACCGAAATCGTGTGACGAATCGCGGTGCTCGGCATCGGCGATCAAGGTATTGAACAAAAACTCGGTAGAAAACACGTAAATTCCCATGGAAGCGAGCGCGGTGTCGGGTTTGCCCGGTATCGCTTCCGGCTCGGGAGGTTTTTCGGTAAATTTTGTAATACGCATGTTTTCATCTACCGACATCACGCCGAATTCGGATGCTTCGTCGCGCGGCACCTCGATACATCCTACGGTGAAATCCGCGCCCGATTCGACGTGCCGCAACAGCATGGCAGAATAATCCATGGTGTAAATATGATCGCCGCCCAGCACGATGACGTATTGAGGATCGTGTCGCCGGACGATATCCAGATTCTGGAACAGCGCGTCGGCCGTGCCCTGATACCATTCTTTTTTATGGGTACGCTGCTGCGCCGGCAGGATTTCGACGAATTCGCCGATTTCGGCGCGCATGAAACTCCAGGCCCGCTGCAGATGGCGTATCAGCGAATGCGATTTGTACTGGGTCAATACACCTATCCGGCGGAGTCCCGAGTTGACGCAATTCGACAAGGCGAAATCAATGATGCGATATTTGCCGCCGAACGGTACCGCAGGTTTGGCGCGCCAGGCCGTCAGATTTTTAAGGCGCGACCCTTCGCCGCCGGCCAGCACCAGAACCATGGTCCTGCGCGTCAGTTCGGTGACCATTTTCGGCTCGGTATAATAGCGATATAATTTTTCCTGCTCTGATTTCGTTATTGTCATTACTCGTCTCCTTCATCACTCCAGCCAGAATCATTTCATTGCAATTTGCACTGCTCCCAATACGCCCAGCCTCGGTTCGGTAATCAGATAAACCGGAATGCTGCGGACCAGGTCGGCCATTCTGCCCTTGTCCGCCGCCCGGCGCGCAAAATTTTCCGTCGCCAGCCAGGATCGCAGATGAATCGCCATGCCGCCGGCGATATACAGCCCGCCCTGCGGCCGATACAGCAACGCCAGGTTGCCTGTCCACGCAGCATAAATATCTCCAAACAGCCGTACGGTATCATACGCAACAGCCTCCTGCTGCATTGCGGCGGCATGGATTTGGCTTGCGCTTAACAAAAATCCGGCGGCATGTCCGTGGCTCCGTTCGTAATTGAAGGCGTACAAGGCCTCCAGACCGGCGCCCGAGAGCACGCGTTCCCAGGAAACATGCTCATGCTTTTGCCGCAACCAGCGCAGCAACTCGCTTTGCTGGGGATCGGCGGGAGCAAAATCGATGTGACCGCCTTCGCTGGCAAACGTCTGGTACGTTCCGCGCTCGTCGGCCTGCATCCAGGCCAGCCCGAGACCGGTGCCGGCTCCGGTAATGACGCGCGTTGCGCCGGGGCGCGCCAGTCCGGGATTAAGTACGATCAAATCGTTTTTTTGCAAAACTTCCACACCGGCGGCTGCCGCCTGAAAGTCGTTGACGAAACGGACTTCGGCGATACGCAGCTCAAGGGCTAACGCATCGGCGTCCACAGTCCAGTTTAAATTGGTTAGTTCGACGCGGCGCTGGTTCAATGGTCCCGGCAAAGCGAGGCACAACAGGTCGGGAGGCGATTCGCGCCGGGCATCGAGCATGAATTGGCGCAACAGGGCGCTTGCGTCGGCAAAGCCAGCGCTTTCATAGTTGCGTTCAAACAAAATCTGCGGCGGCTGCAGATATGACCGGGCTACCCATATCAAACGGCTTGTGGTGCCTCCTATATCGCCGGCAATCAGGCTCAGAATTTTCGTTTTAAGCAAATTCCGGCTATCTTGCCATTGTTCCATACGCCGCATAAAAACCTCGTGTTCTGCTGCCGCAAAGCTTGCGTCGGTTATGAGAGCAGCCTTAAAGTCCTTAGGCTATCATTTTAAAATGCTTTGTGCATCCGTAATCCAGTTTTTGCTGCTTATTATTTAGCGCCAGGTATGGCCGTTTTCAGAAATGAAATCACCGCTGCCCAATTAGCCCGGATCTCATAAATTCGCGTGATGATCGCGCGGGGTTTTGTTTGGCAGGGAGTTTCATGAAAGCGCAGGGTAGCGGTTCCTGCGCCCAATCGAATAAAATTTCATACGAAACAAAAGACCAGTCAGGACTCGTGTTAATTTATGAAATACCCGGTTAGTGTCCGTACTGACAGTCGATGGTAATATCGCACCGATGCTGACGGGATTTCGCCCTCGCTTTCCTGTTTACGCATCCGGAACGGAAAGAATATATGTTTGAAATTAAAACCATTGCTATTTTCATGGCGACCGCCCTGGCCGAAATCGTCGGCTGTTATCTGCCCTATCTCTGGCTGCGGCAATCCGGCACGGCCTGGCTGCTGGTGCCTGCCGTCTTCGCGCTGGCGCTGTTCGTCTGGTTGCTGAGCTTGCATCCGGTTGCGGCCGGACGCGTTTACGCCGCTTACGGCGGAATTTATGTGGCGGTGGCGCTGGCATGGCTATGGGCGGTAGACGGCATACGCCCGACTGTGTGGGATATCGCAGGAGCGATCCTGACTGTATGCGGCATGCTGGTTATCATGTTTTCGCCGCGCCAGTCATGAACCGGGATTGTCCCGACAGCGGCCCGGATATTTATCGCTCAGTCTGCGTCAGCGGGATTGTCCAGCAGGCGATAAATCACCTCCGGATCGAACCCGCGCATCTGCAAGAAACGGATTTGCTGCCCGCGCTCTTTGGCCGTTACGGCCACCGTGCCGAATTTTTTTTCCCAGACCCTACGCGCGCGTTCCATCTCCGTGGGTTTTAACGTCTCCAGCGCGACTTCTATCAGCGCCTCTGCGACGCCTTGCTCGCGCAATTCGTACACGATACTCCGGCTGCCGTAACGCGACTGGCGCGCATGGGCCAGTTGCTCGGCAAAACGCGCATCGGACAGCCACCCCCGGCTTTCCAGTTCGTCCAGCAATAGCGCCAGTTCCGCTTCATCGGCGCTGTGTGCAGACAGTTTCCGGCCCAGTTCGACCCGGCTGTATTCGCGCCGCGCCAGCGCATCGAGCGCACGTGCCCGCAGCGACTTTTCCACGGCCCGTCCCGTTTAAAGTTCTTCTTCCGCCACGACGTCGGCGATGAAAGCGGTATGAGGCACGATACCGATAACCGTACGCACCTTGTTTTCGATTTCGCGTGCGATTTCAGGATGCTCGCGCAGGTAATCGCGCGCATTGTCTTTGCCCTGCCCGATTTTTTCGCCGTTATAGGCATACCAGGCGCCGGCTTTGTCGACGATCTTGTTCGCCACGCCGAGTTCGATGATTTCGCCTTCGCGCGAAATGCCTTCGCCGTACAGAATATCGAATTCGGCTTGTTTGAACGGCGGAGCGACTTTGTTTTTAACGACTTTGACCTTGGTTTCCGAACCGATGACCTCTTCGCCTTTTTTGATCGCGCCGGTGCGGCGTATATCCAGCCGCACGGAAGCGTAGAATTTCAATGCGTTACCGCCGGTTGTGGTTTCCGGATTACCGAACATCACGCCGATTTTCATCCGGATCTGGTTGATAAATATAACCAGGGTATTCGTGCGCTTGATATTGCCGGTCAGTTTGCGCAAAGCCTGGCTCATCAGCCGCGCCTGCAGACCCATGTGCGAATCGCCCATTTCGCCTTCGATCTCGGCCTTGGGCGTCAGCGCCGCGACCGAATCGATCACCACGATGTCGACCGATCCCGAGCGCACCAGCATATCGGCGATCTCGAGCGCCTGTTCGCCGGTATCCGGCTGTGAAATCAGCAGATCCGAGACATTCACGCCCAGTTTCTGCGCGTATTGGGGGTCGAGCGCATGCTCGGCATCGATAAACGCCGCGATGCCGCCCAGTTTTTGCATCTCGGCAATGACTTGCAGGGTCAGCGTAGTTTTACCCGACGATTCCGGACCGTAGATTTCGACGATGCGTCCGCGCGGCAACCCGCCTACGCCCAATGCAATATCCAGTCCCAGCGATCCGGTCGACACGACCTGGATATCGTTGACCACTTCGCCGTCGCCCAGCCGCATGATAGAGCCCTTGCCGAAACTTTTCTCGATCTGGGACAAGGCCGCCGCAAGCGCTTTGCTTCTGTTTTCATCCATGTTCATTTCCTTTTGTGTAGCGTGTCTGCAACTTAAATTATGGAACCAGTGATAATGCCTGTTTTTGATGACCGTATTAAGACGATGACCGTATTAAGACAGCAACTCTATCACGCCGCGCAAGGCAGCCGCCACCGATCGCGCGCGAACCTCGCGCCGATCACCGCTGAATCGGCACGTCGTCGCCTGCACGGCGCCATCGGTCATCGCCCAGGCAAGACATACCGTACCGACCGGTTTTTGCGCCGTACCCCCGTCAGGACCGGCAATTCCCGATATCGACACGGCCATATTCGCCCTGCTGTGCCGCAAGGCACCCAACGCCATTTCGCCGACCGTTGCTTCGGATACCGCGCCCCACCGCTCCAGCGTATTTTCCGCAACGCCCAACATTTCGCGTTTCGCTTCGTTGGTATAAGTAATAAAACCGCGTTCGTACCATGCCGAGCTTCCCGGTACGGCCGTCACGATCATGCCGGCCCACCCGCCGGTGCACGACTCCGCCGTCGCCAGCCTGAAACCGCGCTGCCGCAAGGCTTTGCCGGTTTCTTCCGCCAGGCGGTACAGTCCTTCATCGTCGGGTTTCATCTCAGCCAATATTTGATTCCTTCCAGTACCGATAGGGTATAAATCGCCGCCAGGCCGTCGTCGAGCATGACGCCATAGCCGTTTTTGAATTTCGCGTCGAACCAGTTTATCGGAAACGGCTTCCAGATATCGAACAGCCGGAACGCTATAAACGCCGCAGCGATCCAGGGCACGCTCGCGGGGGTAAAGAGCAGCACGCACCAGAATGCCACGATTTCATCCCAGACGATACCGCCGTAATCCGCCACGCCCAGATTACGCCCGGTAAGGTCGCAAATCCAGATGCCGGCGACGGCGGCCAGACCGATCGCGCCGTAAAGCACGCCGACCGGCAACAGGGCGGCCAATAAATAATACAGCGGGATGGCAGCCAGGGTGCCGAACGTTCCGGGGGCGACCGGCGCCAGGCCGCTGCCGAAGCCGAAAGCAAAAAAATGCGCCGGATGCCGCAGAACAAAATGCCAGTCAGCTCGCAAAATGGTCAAACCCCGTTATTGCCGGCGTCATGATCCGGCCTTTGCTATCGAACAGCCGCAATCCCGGCGCAGCGACGATCCGGCCGATGGCGGTCAGCCGCACATCGAGTCGGACGCCGATAGCGAGAATTTCCGCTTCTGCGGCGGCGGGAGCGGTGAAACACAGTTCGTAATCGTCGCCGCCCGCCAGTACGCACCGATCGAACAGGGGGTGGCGCGCCAGTTCGCGCACGGTCGGGCTCAGCGGCAATTGCCCGTAATCCAGTGCCGCCCCGCACTCCGAGCGCGCTAAAATATGCCCAAGATCCGCCAGCAAACCGTCCGAAACGTCGATCGCGCTATGCGCCTGTCCGCGCAAAGCCAGTCCCAGCGAAACGCGCGGCACCGGAGCATGCAAGCGCTCCTCCAGCTCCGGCCGCTGCGCTGCATTCAACTCCGCTCGCCCCTGCAGCGCTGCCAATGCGAAAGCGGCATCGCCCAGAGTGCCGGAAACCCATACCGTATCGCCGACCTGTGCGCCGTCCCGCCGCAACGCCGAACCGGCCGGCACTTCGCCGATAACCGTCAGCGTCAGGCTGAGTTTGCCGCGCGTGGTATCGCCGCCCACCAGACTGATTCCATACTCCTCGGCGCAACGGTATAAGCCCTCGGCATACGCCGCCAGCCAGCGCTCGTCGACAGCGGGCAGCGTCAGCGCCAGCGTCGCCCAGCGCGGCTGCGCGCCCATTGCCGCCAGGTCCGACAGATTCACCGCCAGCGATTTCCAGCCCAGCAATGCCGGATCGGCGTCGGCGAAAAAATGCACATCGCTCACCAGCGTGTCGGTAGATACCGCCAGCAGCATGTCCGGCGCCGGTTGCAGCAGAGCGCAATCGTCGCCGCCGCCCAGCACCGCATTCTGTGCGGGACGGGAAAAATAACGCCGGATCAGGTCGAATTCGCGAGTCATGCGTACCGGTCAGCAGGCTGCTAGCGACGCGGCTTGTTCACTTCGTCGCCCCGCGCGGCTGCAGCCAGCTTGTCCATGACGCCGTTGACGTATTTGTGCCCGTCGGTGCCGCCGAAGGTTTTGGCCAGTTCTACCGCTTCATTGAGCACAACCCGATACGGCACTTCCGGATGATGCAACAATTCCTGGGCGCCGAGCAGCAGTATCGCATGTTCGACCGGACTCAATTCGGCTATGCTGCGATCCACAAATTCGCTCAATTGCCGGTCGAGCGCTTCGTTGCCGTCGACGACGCCTGCGAGCAGCGCCTGGAACATCTTCTCGTCTATTCCGGCAAAACCTTCCTGCTCGCGCAATTGCTTGACCAGATCGGCGACCGGCTGTTTGTTCAGCAGCCACTGGTAAATGCCTTGCACCGCGAATTCGCGGGCCTTACGCCTGTTTCCGCTCATAATGTTTTTAACAGGTTAGCCATTTCGATCGCGCAGGCAGCCGCTTCGGCGCCTTTGCTGCCGGTACGCGCATAGGCTTGTTCATCGGTATCGGTGGTGAGCACGCCGTTCGCTACCGGCACGCCGGTGTCGAACTGAACCCGCGTGATGCCGCTCGCCATTTCGTTGGAAACCAGCTCGAAATGGTACGTATCGCCGCGCACGACAGCGCCGATCGCCACGAGCGCGTCAAATTTCCCGCTCATCGCCATTTTCCGTGCCGCCACCGGAATTTCGAGCGCTCCGGGTACGGTTACAAGCAACGTATTTTCGGGCTTGACGCCGTATTTTGCGAGCGCATGCGCGCAGGCAGCCAGCAGACTGTCGCAGATATCGCGGTTAAACCGGCTCATCACGATACCTATCCTTAAAGCGTTTCCGGTCAGATTGACATCCCGTTCATTGATTCCGTCGTAACTTGCCATGCTCGATCCTTATTGTGTGATCATTATCGTAAAATTGCCACGGCAATCATCCTGCTTCGTCAAAACCCGTCACTTCCAGATTGAAGCCCGTCAACGAAGGCATTTTACGCTGCGCGGCCAGCAAACGCATTTTTCCTACGCCCAGGTCTTTCAATATCTGCGCACCAATGCCGTAATTGCGCGCATCCCATTTCTGCGCAGGGCTCGGAGCCGTTCCCGGTATCGCGTGCGCGAGCAGATCGGCGGCGGTCTCCGGCCGATGCAGCAAGACGATCACGCCCTTGCCCACCTCCGAAATTTTTTGCAGCGCCCGGCTTACGCTGTAAGCATGCGCAGAGCTGTCCAGTTCCAGGACGTCCATCACCGAAACCGGTTCATGCACGCGCACCAATGTTTCCTCGGCGGCCGCAATCTCGCCTTTGATCAGCGCCAGATGCACCGCACCGGAAATTTTCTCGCGGTAAGCGAGCAGGCGGAATTCGCCGAACGCGGTGCTGATCGTCCGGTGGCCGACGCGCTCGATCAGGCTTTCGTTCTGGCTGCGATAATGAATCAGGTCTGCGATGGCGCCGATTTTCAGATCGTGCTTGCGCGCGTATTCGATCAAATCGGGCAGGCGCGCCATGCTGCCGTCTTCGTTAAGAATTTCGCAGATCACCGCCGCCGGTTCCAGACCAGCCATACCGGCCAGATCGCACCCGGCTTCGGTATGGCCGGCCCGGATCAATACGCCGCCCGGTTGCGCGCGCAAAGGAAAAATATGTCCGGGCTGGACGATATCGGACGCCTGGGCGTGCTTGGCCACAGCGACCTGTATGGTACGGGCGCGGTCTGCGGCGGAAATTCCGGTAGTCACGCCGCTCGCCGCTTCGATCGAAACCGTAAAAGCCGTGCTGTGCGGCGCCTGATTATCCGCTACCATCTGGCGCAGATCCAGCTGTTTGCAACGCTCGTCGGTCAGGGTCAGGCAAATCAGCCCGCGGCCGTACGTGGCCATGAAATTGATCGCTTCCGGCGTGGCGAATTCGGCAGCCATGACCAGATCGCCTTCGTTCTCGCGATCTTCCTCATCGACCAGTATCACCATCTTGCCCGTTTTAATATCGGCGACGATTTCTGCAATCGGACTTAAATTCATTTAAACCGCCTTGTCCTGATAATAATTCAAAATGCGCTCGGCGTATCGCGCCATCATATCGACTTCGAGATTGACCCGGCTCCCCGCCTTCAACTTCGACAGGCTGGTTTCGGCCAGCGTATGCGGGATCAGGTTGATACTGAAATCGGCGTCGGCTACGCGGTTGACCGTCAGGCTGACGCCATCGACCGTCATCGATCCCTTGGTCACGATAAAATGCGCGATCTCGCGAGGCGCGCGTATGACCAGCTCCATACAGTCCCCCACCGGCATGAAACTCGTCACCACGCCGACGCCGTCGACATGCCCCGATACCAGATGGCCGCCCAGCCGATCCGACAGGCGCATCGCTTTTTCCAGATTGACTGCGGAATCCGGCGCAAAGCCCGCGCTGCAACGGAATGTTTCTGCCGAAACATCGACGCCGAAGCTCTCCGCAGACAAGTCGACCACCGTCAGGCAGACGCCGTTACAGGCTATCGAATCTCCCGGACCGACATCGCTCAAGTCCAGCTTCCCGGCGTGTATCGTCAGGCGGGCGTCCTCGCCTTTCTGCATCACGGCCGCGACGGTTCCGACCGACTGGATAATCCCTGTAAACATACGCTGTCCTTTTATAATCGAGTTCCTGCGCGATGATTCTGCCCGCGCGGCTTCCGTACGCACGGCAGATCGTCTGCGTTCTGCGACGTCGCGTTCCTCGACCGGTTGCATGGCGTGACGCGATTTCGCCGTTCCGCGAACGGAAGAACGTCAGTCCGCTATGTTCAATACCGCCGAGGTATAAACTTCCTGAACGTCATCGAGCGATTCCAGCGCATCGAGCAATTTCTGCATTTTAATCGCCTCGTCGCCGGCAAGTTCGACTTCATTTTGAGGCTTCATGCTGACTTCGCCGAATTCCGCCTTAAATCCGGTCGCTTCCATCGACGCCTTGATCGTATGCAATTCGTACGGCGGCGTAATCACTTCGACGCTGCCGTCCTCGTGCGTCAAAACGTCGTCCGCTCCCGCTTCCAGCGCGGCTTCCATTAATGCGTCCTCGTTCAGTCCGGGCGCAAACAACAGTTGCCCGCAATGCAGGAACTGAAACGCTACGCACCCGTCGGTGCCCATATTGCCGCCGAACTTGCTGAATGCATGGCGCACGTCCGCAACCGTCCGCACCTTGTTGTCGGTCAGGCAATCGACCATGACCGCCGCCCCGCCGATGCCGTAGCCTTCGTAGCGGATTTCTTCGTAATTCACCCCTTCCAGATCGCCGCAACCGCGCTTGACTGCGCGCTCTACGGTATCCTTGGGCATATTGGCGTCAAACGCCTTATCCATCGCCAGCCGCAAGCGCGGGTTAGTTCCCGGATCGCCCCCGCCCAGCTTGGCCGCAACGGTAATTTCCTTGATCAGCCGTGTAAATATCTTGCCGCGTTTCGCATCGGTAGCGGCTTTTTTGTGTTTTATATTCGCCCATTTACTATGTCCGGACATACGCAACCCTTTTGGCTTGAAAATAAACTTGTGAAATAAAACACATGATTTTACCACCGGACGCACGCTTGCGCTCGTCTGCGCAGCGGGATGCGACCTATCGGTCGGGCAAGCGTATCGTGGCCGCCGCCGGGCAGACCCAGCGGGGATATTCGCGTGAGGTATCGATGCATCCACCTTCCGCATAAATGCCCTGTTCGTCCCGGAAACGCAACATGATTCCGAGTATGCGTTCGGCTTCTCCGGGAGTTTTCAACGTTTGCTCAACGCGCGCTTCGACTGCCGATTCATCGATTTTCAGCTTGCCCTGCGGGTCCAGATATACAGCATTTCGCCAATGATACAATTCCAGGCATTTCGCCGTCAGGGTATAAGGTGCAGCGCGTTTCCAGAAATTGGTAAACAAGCCTCCGCCCAGATAAAGCACCCATGAACCTTCATAGCCCATCACATCCGAAGACCTCGCATCGGGATTGCGGAACCACAAGCGATCTCCCGGCACGTAATATTTGGGCGGCATGGGCGCAGCCATGGAACCGTATTCGTATAAAAACACGTCATGGAACCGTCCCGACATGATCGCCTGCCGCTGCCACTGCCGCTGCAACTGCTCCAGCAGTTCGGGATTAGTCGTCGCCAGTTCCTGCGCGATGCCGAGCAGGATCACATACTCGGTCGCACGATAGCAGGAAAAGGAATACATTTCGTCTGGATTTTCGGGTTGAGTCGTTTTCTGCAGCGCTTCGATTAACGATTTTCCGGGTTTTACGGTAAAACCGCTTTCTTCGCCGTAAGTCCAGAATTCGGCCGGCCGCTCCGCTTCTTCAGTATCGAAAGCCAGCGCGGTATTGTGTCCGGCAACGACTATGTTTTTGCGTATGCGCAACGCCGCAGCCAGCTCTTCGTAACCGGGAAAAACAAAAGCGACCGGCGCGAGCAGCATCGCCAGGACGATTTCGCGTTCCAGGTCACCGGAATGATGACGGATATCGAGGCCGAACTGTTCCGACAGTTGTAACGTATCGCCCGGGCTGGTTCGCGCAATAGCCGACGGCGTGAGGCCGAATCCGGTCACGAAATGCTTGCCGAGCGGTTCCCGGATACCGATCTGTACCGCGTCTTCGAGCCCAAGCGAAACCAGGTGCGTATGGAATTTCTGCTGCGCGGCGTCGAGTTCTTGTGCCGTTTCGGCAAACAGCACTATCCCGCCGGGATCATGCCCGAAAGCGGGCCTAGGGATGGAAAACGTCAAGTTCGACTCCGCCAGAACGGTTATTTATCAAAAAATATCATATCATACTCTCGATTTTGGGCGCTGTTTTGAAAGTTAAAGCGCCGTTCGCGTTTCAAGGCTGCGTCATCAGGGCAGCCCTGTCTTGAGCATCTTTTCGAATTCCGCCGCCGGCAGCGGCCTTGAAAACAGGTAGCCCTGCGCATAATCGCATCCTGCCTCAAGCAGCAGATTTCGCTGCTCCATCGTTTCCACACCTTCCGCGATCACCTTGAGTCCCAATTTGTGCGCCATGACGATAATGGCTTCGCACAATGCCCTATCATTGGTATCGCTGGCCAGGTCGCGTACGAAAGACTGGTCGATCTTGAGATAATCGATGTCGAATTTCTTGAGGTAGGACAGGGAAGAATATCCCGTGCCGAAATCATCCAGCGCGACACCGATTCCTGCATCGCGAAACGCCAGCAACTGGCTGGTGACCGAATTGCTGGCATCCAGCAGCAAACCTTCGGTGATTTCAGCGACCATGCTGTGCCCCGGCACGCCGATTTCATTCAAATAGCTGAACCAGCTGGCGAAATCCGCCCCGAAATAATGAAATTGCACAGGAGAAACGTTCACGCTTATCTGGAATTCGGCATGGTATCGAGCGCGCCAAAACGCAACCTGGGCCGCCGCCTGGCGGAATATCCAGGTGCCGATCTCGATGATCATGCCGGTTTCTTCCAGCAGAGAAATGAATTCTTCCGGGTTCACCAGCCCGCGCTGCGGATGCTGCCAGCGTATCAGCGCTTCCGCTTTATAAATACTGCCGTCGGCCAAAGTCACGATAGGCTGGTAGAGCACCAGGAACTGCTGCTTTAACAAGGCATCATGCAAATCGTTGACCAAATTCATTTTGGTTTTGGCCGTTTCCTGCATCGATGCCGTAAAGTAACTGTAACGGTTACGGCCTTCGTTTTTAGCCACATACATCGCCTGATCGGCATTTTTCAGCAATACGTAAGCGTCGACATTTTCTTCCGGCAGGAAAGCAATTCCGATGCTGGCGGAAACGAAAGCGCGCTCTTCTCCCAATTGATAAGGCTGCGCCAGTCTGGCAACAAGATTCTGCGCAATTTGTTCGACCCGAGCCACGCTTTTCAATTCGGGCAGGATAACAGTGAATTCATCGCCGCCGATACGCGCAACGGTATCCGTATCCCGCACGCATTCGTTGAGGCGGTGCGCCACTTGCACCAGCAGGATATCGCCCTGGGCATGCCCCATCGTGTCGTT
The DNA here is from genome assembly GCA_035713285.1 of Burkholderiales bacterium. Lineage (GTDB taxonomy): Bacteria > Pseudomonadota > Gammaproteobacteria > Burkholderiales > Sulfuriferulaceae > Sulfuriferula. Next base: position 7,260 of record DASSZW010000025.1, on the reverse strand, counting down.
GACTTCCTTGAATCGGTCCAGGTCCAGCAGCAGCAGCGCCATAGGCAGTCCCGAACGCTGCGACTTCCTGATTTCCTGCGTAAGCCTGTCGTAAAACATGTGACGATTGGGCAAGCCGGTCAAGGTATCGAAATTGGCCTGAATCCAGAGCGCTTCATCGGTTTTTTTTCTTTGCGTGATGTCGCGCATAATGCCGATAAATTGATGATGGCCGCCCAGATTAAATTCGGAAACCCGCAATTCCATAGGAAACTGGGTGCCGTCGCTGCGCAATGCCGTCACTTCGCGGCCGGTTCCGATCACGTGGGCCTCATGCGTGCGCAGATAAGCGGCGATATACCCGTCGTGCTCGCTGCGATAAGGTTCGGGCATTAATACCGATACATTCTTGCCGATCATTTCTTTGCTTTTGTATCCGAACATCCGTTCGGCGCCGGCATTAAACAATTCTATCGTGCCGATATCGGAAATAGTCGCTATGCCTTCATCCACGCTGTCGAACAGGGAACGGATGCGCTGTTCGCTGTCGCGCAATCCTGCACTCATATCGCGCGCATCCTGTTCCGAGCGCATCAGTCGTACCACCAGCGGGGTAATCAGCCATTTCAATGACAGCAAAGCAAGCATCAGCAGAATGCCGAGCAGCGGAAGCAAATAAAATAATTGGCGCCATATCGGCGCATACAATTCTGCGCCGTCCATTTTCAGCACCATCCCCAGTCCCAGTCCGTCTACGGGGGCGTAAGCGGCCACAACGTTGTGCAGACGGTAATCTCGAGCGGCCACGAAGCCGGTTTCGCCCGCCAGCGATCTATTGATAGGCAGCGCTCCTTCGCGCAAAAGCCTGGCGGGCAAAATCAGGGGAGAGCGGTAAAGCGTCGTGGGGAAGCACCGGACCAGATCTTTGCTGCCCGCGCATAACGTCAGTTCGCCGGTTTTGCCAAGTTCGCTCGCACTCCGGATGGCAGCAGTAATATCCGGCAGCGTCGCTTCCGTGATCACTTCGCCTATCTTGCGCCCCGACAACCGAATATCGACTGCGGCATGCAACAGCAATTGCCGGTCCCATATCAGCTCTACCGGCTCGTGAAAATAATATAGCGGCACCCGCAGCGCCGGATTTTTTGCAAAAGTGCCAGCCTGCGCCACCAGACGACCGTCTTTATCAAATAACGCAATCGCTGTAAAACCCGCCGACAATAAAGAATTCACTGAATTGAGGAGGTCAATGCGGGACGCCTCGCCGTTCGTATCGGCATTGATGCCTTGCAGCTTCCTTATCAATAAGGGGCGGCTAGCTATAAATTTCGCCCTGTCGAATCCGGCGCTGATTTCCTTGCGCGTAAGCGCTACGCGATTTTGCAGCGAATTCTGCAGGTTTTTGCTCAGCAACGCACCTGCCTGATGTTGCATGACGAAAAACACAGCCATGCCGACCAACAGCGCCACGACTACCAGAATCAAGCCGGCGATTACGGTAATATGCGGCTGAGGAAGTTTTTGATAGGTCGTCATCGGCACGATATCAACATTCTGAGGCCCTCTTTGAGAATCTGAATACGCGCCTGATTACCTGAACGTCAGGCCCCGGCGACCAGACCGAAGCCTTCCGCCTCCCAGCACTCGAGGCCGCCGGCCAGCGAATAGGCGCGACCGAAGCCCATCTGCTTCAGCGTCCATGCCGCCATGGCGGAACGACCGCCCGACAAGCAATAGAGCAGAATCGTTTTATCGTGCGCCTTACACAAATCCGGATGCCGGTGTTTGGTACCGGGGTCGGCTGCTGCTTCAAGGATGCCGCGAGGGATATTGATCGCCTTCGCAATATGGCCGCTCGCGAATTCGTCGGCTTCGCGCACGTCCACCAATAAGACCGGTTCGGCGGCAAGTTTTTCGTGCGCCGTTTCCGCATCCCATTCTTCGATGTGATTACGCGCTTCTTTAATGAAGCAGCCGAGCTGTTTAGCCATTATAATTCTCCTTTTCCATACCGAATGTCTGCTGTTCAGGATGTCCTGAGAAGCCCGCTATCGAAAGTCTACCATGTCCTCCATACTCGACGGCTTAAATCCGGAACAACTCGCCGCAGTGACTCTGCCGCATCAATCGGCCTTAATCCTGGCCGGCGCCGGCAGCGGCAAAACCCGCGTGCTCACCACGCGGATCGCGTGGCTGCTGCAAACGGGGCGGATATCGCCGTCGGGCATACTGGCCGTCACCTTTACCAATAAAGCCGCCAAAGAAATGCTGCTCCGCCTCGGCGCCATGCTGCCGCTCGATCCCCGCGGCATCTGGATAGGCACCTTTCACGGCCTGTCGAACCGGTTGTTGCGTACGCACCACCGCGAAGCGGGCCTGCCGCGTTTATTCCAGATACTCGATAGCGCCGACCAGCTTTCCGCCATCAAACGGCTGCTTAAAGCCATGAATGTCGATACGGAAAAATTCGAACCCAAAAAAGTCCAGAATTTCATCAACAATAACAAGGATTCAGGCCTGCGCGCCGACAAAATCGAAGTTTTCGATCCGTACACCCGGCGTCTCGCCGAATTTTATGCCGCCTACGACGAGCAGTGCAATCGCGAAGGGGTAGTCGATTTTGCCGAACTGCTGCTGCGCAGCGACGAAATGCTGACTCGCGACAGCACCCTGCGCCGGCATTATCAGGACCGGTTCCGGCATCTGCTGATAGACGAATTCCAGGATACCAACCGCTTGCAATATCGCTGGCTCAAGCATTTCGCCGGCGCGGATTCCGCGCTGATGGCCGTCGGCGACGACGACCAGTCGATTTATGCGTTTCGCGGCGCCCATACCGGCAACATGAACGAATTTCAGCGCGACTACGCGCACGACAATCTGATCAAGCTCGAACAGAATTATCGCAGTCACGGCAATATTCTCGACGCCGCCAACGCATTGATCAGCCGCAACCAGACCCGGCTGGGAAAAAACCTGTGGACCGCCGCCGGCGCCGGAGAGCTGATTCGCGTCTACATGGCGTATAACGACCAGGAAGAAGCGCGTTTTATCGGCGAAGAGGCGCAAGCCTTGCATCGGGAAGGAATAGCGCTTAACGATATCGCCGTGCTGTATCGCTCCAACGCGCAGTCACGGGTTCTGGAGCATGCCTTGTTCAGCGCAGGTATTCCTTATCGCGTATACGGCGGCTTGCGGTTTTTCGAACGGCAGGAAGTTAAGCACGCGCTGGCTTATTTGCGCCTGCTGGCGAATCCCGACGACGACAGCGCCTTTACCCGCATCGTCAATTTCCCCGCACGCGGGATCGGCGCGCGTACGCTGGAACAGCTGATCGATGCCGCGGGAAGTACGCAATCGAGCCTGTGGCGCGCGGCCTGCGGCAGCGCAAGCAATAAGGGACTGGCCGGTTTCGTCGGGCTCATGCGCGCCATGCAGGACGCCGTCATCGGCCTGACGCTGCCCGAAGCGATCGCGCATATCCTGCAGGCCAGCGGCCTGATGGCGCATTATCAGGCGGAAAAAGACGGTCAGGACAGAATCGACAACCTGAACGAACTGGTCAATGCCGCGGCGGTATTCGTCAACGATCCCGACGCGCTGGCGGAGGATGGCGACAACGACGGCATGATGGCGAACTTTCTTGCGCACGCCGCGCTGGAAGCCGGCATGCACCAGGCCGGCGCCGGTCACGATGCGTTGCAGCTGATGACCGTGCATTCGGCTAAGGGGCTCGAATTTCAGGCCGTATTTCTGAGCGGGCTCGAAGAAGGGCTGTTTCCGAGCGAGCAATCGCTGTCCGAACAGAACGGTATCGAAGAAGAACGCCGCCTGATGTATGTCGCCATCACCCGCGCCCGCCAGCGACTGTACATCAGTCACGCTCAAAACCGGATGCTGCACGGCCAGACCCGCTACGGCATCGCATCGCGTTTTCTAAGCGAGTTGCCGCCTGCGCTGCTTAAACCCGTCAATGTTCAATACCATGCCGCAGCAAGCGTCCAGAGTTCCTCGTATTCCCGCCCATCCGACGAAACGCCCTGGCGCATGGGCATGAACGTACGACACGCCAAATTCGGCACCGGCGTCGTCATCAACCTGGAAGGACGCGGAGAAGATTTGCGCATCCAGATCAATTTCGGCGGCGCACACGGCATAAAATGGCTGGCGCTGGCTTACGCCAGGCTCGAAGCCGCATGAATACGACCGTCTTTTTTATCCCGCCGCCCCAGCGCCGCTCCGTTCACAGCGCTACAGCAAACCCTGACCGACCCCGGCTACCTGTCCCATGAATTTACTCCGCACGCTTGCCAAAATCAGCAGCATGACCTTGATGTCGCGGGTGCTGGGCTTTGCCCGCGATGCGATCGTCGCCCGCAGTTTCGGCGCCAGCATCTATACCGACGCGTTCGTCGTGGCGACGCGCATTCCCAACCTGCTTCGCCGTTTATTCGCCGAAGGCGCGTTTTCCCAGGCGTTCGTGCCGATACTCACCGAATATAAAAACCGTCGCGGACACGAGGACACGCACTTGCTCGTCGACCACGTCGCCACTTTGCTGTTTGCCGTGCTTTGCGTCGTTACGCTGCTGGGCGTGCTTGCCGCTCCGCTGGTGATCTATTTCAGCGCACCTGGTTTTGCTGATATGCCCGACAAATTCCAGGTCACCGTGCATATGCTGCGCATTACCTTTCCCTATATTTTACTGATTTCGCTGGTTTCGCTGTCCGGCGGTATCCTCAATACCTACAGCCAGTTCAGCATTCCCGCCTTCACCCCGGTTTTATACAATGCCGCCATCATAGCCGCTACGCTGTGGCTGGCGCCGTACATGCATCCGCCGGCAATGGCGATGGCGTGGGGGGTGGCGCTCGGCGGCCTGTTGCAACTGGCGCTGCAATGGCCCGCTCTGCACCGTCTGGGCCTGTTGCCTAGGTTTCGTTTCAGCTGGCGTGACGAAGGCGTCTGGCGCGTGCTCAAGCTGATGGGACCGGCAGTGTTCGGCGTATCGATCGCGCAGCTGTCTCTGCTCATCAATACCATCTTCGCTTCATTTCTGGCCACCGGCAGCGTATCGTGGCTGTATTACGCCGACCGGCTGATGGAATTCCCTACCGGACTGCTCGGTGTGGCGCTGGGCACGATATTGTTGCCCAGCCTGTCCAAGCATTACGCCGACAACGATCCCGCGCAATATTCGCAATTGCTGGACTGGGGACTGCGGCTGACTTTGCTGCTGGCGTTGCCGGCTGCCGCCGCGCTGGCGGTATTGGCGCTGCCGCTGATCAGCACGCTGTTTCTGTACGGGCATTTCAGCGTACACGATCTATGGATGACGCGGCAGGCACTGATCGCGTACAGCCTGGGTTTATTGGGCCTGATCATGATCAAGATACTGGCCCCGGGATTCTATGCCCGGCAGAATATCAAAACCCCGGTAAAAATCGCCGTGATCACACTAATCGCCACCCAGGCAATGAATCTGCTGTTCGTGTGGAAACTGCAGCATGCCGGTCTCGCTCTGGCGATCGGGCTCGGCGCGTGCCTGAATGCGAGCTTATTGCTATGGAAACTGCGCAGCAAGAAAATTTACCAGCCCCAGCCCGGATGGTACCCATTCATGATTAAAATCAGCAGCGCAACCGCAATTATGGCAGCATTGCTGGCCTGGGGGACCGGTAGCGAGAACGACTGGCTGAAGACCTATTTCGTTTTCCGCATCGCGCATCTGGGCGCTCTGGTCGCGCTCGGCGCGGCGGCGTATTTTGCGGTATTGATGTTGCTGGGCATACGGCCCCGTGATTTTATCCGTCACACTGCCTGACCGGATCTGCGCAGCAGTCGCCGATTTTCGGACTTACCCCGGATCGCAGCGCGATCGTTTAAAACCGGATCGTCGTCGCAGTAGAGATCGGAAACACAATAGAAAAGACGAGGTTAAAGAATTTTTGCAGTTGCGCGACCGGAGCATCCGACACGTAAACGACATCGCTATTCTTCAGAATGAAGGACTGAGCGATAAAAAAGCTCGCCGTATCCTTGAAATCGAAGCGGTAAATAACCGGAACCTTCCCGTCCGGTGTAGTCAGCACCGGCTTGTTCGGCCATTTCAGCGCATCTTTGGGCTCAAAACGGAAAATGAACACGCCCTGCACGTCGGCGCGATTGTCGTCCAGGCCGCCTGCACGCGCAAGACCTTGCGCCAAACTGATGCCCTGCGTTTCAAAATTGATTTCCTTGCTTTTGCCGGTCGCACCGAGCGCATTGAAACTCAGGGGCTGATATAAAGCCGTCACGACATCGCCCGGATATAACGGTATGTTTTGTTCGGGATCGCGGATTATGTTATCGAGCGGCATGCTGAAATATTTATCGTTGCGGGTCAGCTGTATCGTGACCTTGCCGACCGGTTGCCGCACCCCGCCGGCCGCAGCCAGCGCATCGAGCAGATGCTCGCCGGCCGGCGTCACCGGCATGCGTATGCTTTTGGTAACTTCGCCGACGACGGTGACATTCGCGGATGCATTGTTTGCGATCAGCACCATGGCCCGCGTCTTGCTGGTGTTGTGCAATCGCTTGACGATTTCGGCCTCGACCTGCTGCGGCGTCTTGCCTGCGGCCTGGATTTCGCCGGCAAACGGAACGTCGATTTTACCCTGGCGATTGACCATCTGGTCCGGCAGCGTCGTAATGTGCGCGCTCGATGGCAAACTGCGGGTTTTGGCATCGCTGGAACCGAACAGCGTCACGGGCGGAGCTTCCCAGATCGATACCTGCAGCGTGTCGCCTTTGCCTATGAACTGTTGGCCGGGAGTCTTCGTTCCCAGCATTGTCGAAAAATCGTGGCGCTTCCTTTGCGCAAGCAGTTGCTGGATTACGCTTTCATTGACGTCGACGATCTCGATGCTTTTGGCGACCATCGCTTCGCTGCCGCTATAATTGCTGTTGAAGATCGCCGCGCGGCTCGGACCCGACGACGGTATAGCTCCGCAACCGGCCAATGTCAATACGCTTAACGCTGTAATCAAATATTTGTTCATAACCAGGACAGTCGATCTAACGCGGGCCAGTCACACCCATTGAAATTATCACATAGCTGCAATCAAAATCCGAACGTTAATTTACCATACTGAAATCGCTTTATTTTCAAACTCCCCTCCTGCGCCTGCCGAATCAAGCCGTTTGCCGATCAAATTCGGCTGATCGCTGGAACGCGAAGGGTCTGGATTTCCGTCAAATTTAACCATATAAATCAATCAACAAAATTTCATTCCATTATTT
>DASSZW010000024.1:0-2736 GCA_035713285.1 Burkholderiales bacterium | reverse complement strand
TGGTGCCGGCGATCGAAGCGGCTGACGCGATGACCAAAGCGGCGGAAGTTCGCCTGGTAGGACGCCAGTTTGTAGGCGGCGGCTACGTCACGGTGCTGGTGCGCGGCGAAACCGGCGCGGTGAACGCGGCGGTGCGTGCCGGAGCGGATGCGTGCGAGCGCGTAGGCGACGGTCTGGTAGCGGCGCACATCATCGCCCGCGTACATTCCGAAGTGGAAAATATCCTGCCTGACGCATCGGTGTAAGCGGTTATAAAAATTATCTTGAAGCAAACAAGGAGTAAGTGAAAATGGCAAATACAATAAGCGGAGTTGCACTGGGTATGATCGAAACACGCGGTCTGGTGCCGGCGATCGAAGCGGCTGACGCGATGACCAAAGCGGCGGAAGTTCGCCTGGTAGGACGCCAGTTTGTAGGCGGCGGCTACGTCACGGTGCTGGTGCGCGGCGAAACCGGCGCGGTGAACGCGGCGGTACGTGCCGGAGCGGATGCGTGCGAGCGCGTAGGCGACGGTCTGGTAGCGGCGCACATCATCGCCCGCGTACATTCCGAAGTAGAAAATATATTGCCGAGCTCGCCGGATGGCAGCATGAGCGGCAATGAAAGCGATCTCAGCTAAGACCGGCGTTTAAGGCAAATGGAGGTATGGCTATGTATCCGGATCCACGTTTGAGCGGGTATCTGACACGCGCCCTCAGTCACGAACTGGCGGCGGTACAACAGTATCTGATGCAGTCCAGGCTTGTCGGTCTGTGGGGCATGGCTGAGCTGAGCGCGCGGATGCGTTCAGACGTGAACGAGGAACTGGTGCATGCCGAACGTCTGATGACCAGGATGCTGATATTGGGCATTCCTTCCAACGCCACCCAGTTACCCTCGGTGCGGACCGGGCGCAACGTGGAAGAGATGTTGCAGATCGACCGTGCGCTGGAAATCGAGGCGATTCGCCTGTACGAAGAAGCGGCGCATTACTGCGCGCGGATACGCGATAGCGAAACTCAGGCGCTCTGTGCTGATATTTTGCAAGACGAACTGGGTCATTTAAACGATCTGGATCAGATGCTGACGGAAATTCGGAAAGGAGCGGCGTGATGAGTGATGTCAGAGAAAAGAATGCTGCAGTACCGGCCAGTCAGGAACGCATTGCCCAGTTCAACCAGCGGTTTGATTTCGGCAGCTACGCCGAAACCAGGCAGTTTCTGGATGATCTGGCGGAATTGTCAAAGCGCGAGGCTTATTATCCCGATGTCAGTTTCGGCAAAACCTATGCCAATGTCAGCATCGACGGCGAAGGGCAGGCTGCTTTACTAGAACGGAAATCCACGTTTATCGCCGATATGCGTGCATTGACGGCAAAAAAAGAGAATTGAGCCCGCAGCTACGGGGCAACGCATTTGACCGTTACCGATAAAAGTTGATGGGGATGGAACTGTCATGGAAAATCGAATCATAGCAGTCATCAACCAGAAAGGCGGCTCCGGAAAAACCACGCTGGCGCTGAATTTGTCGGCAGGCCTGGCATTGCGCGGCTCCGTCCGACTGGTCGATGCCGATCCGCAACGTTCGATCACCCAATGGGTTCGTTTGGGTGGAGACGGCTCCGGTCTGCCGGCAGTGGCGCAACTTGATCGCGATCCGGAAATGGAACTCGACGTTTTGACGCGTCAAAATCGTTATGTGGTAGTGGATTGTCCCCCTACGGCACAAAACGACATGGTAGCCCTGATCATGCGCAAAGCGGATCTGGTGCTGATACCGGTACTGCCGTCTCCGATCGATCTTTGGGCCAGTGTGAACATGGCGGTTACGGTGAATGAAGCCAAACGGTACAACCCAGGGTTGCGCGCCTGTCTGGTGCTGAATCAGCTGGAGTCGCGCAATGCGCTGTCCCGCGAAATGAGGGAAGCCGTGGCGGAATTTGATGTACCAGTCCTGACTGCCGGAATGCAGCGGCGCGCGGCGTATCGCAGCGCCGCAGTCGAAGGCCGGAGTGTCTACGGCATGGGTAAACGCGGCCAACAGGCTGTGTCGGATATCGAAGCGATCATAAAGGAGGTTTTATGTCTGTAAAGAAAATCGGATCAAAACTTGCACAAGGCGTGCGTCAGGTAAAAGCACAGCAGGTCTCGGCTTTGGTAGAGGCTTTGGAAACCAGGATGCCGTCACCGGTTACACCGGCGCCAATCGAACCCACTGTGACTCAACCCGCTGCTGAGCAGGCTTCGTCAGCGCCGGGCGCGGCCAAACCCGCCAAACCTGTTGCGCGTGCGCGGACTGCACCCGTTATTGACAAACCTGCTCCGGCCAAGGGCGTGCTCAAGCCTGCCCCAATAGATTCCCGCCTGTCCGAATCGGTGCATCCAAGCCGTGTCTGGCCGGATTAAGATACTTGCTGCAAGCTTATAACTAATTGGGCAGTAAAGCCATTATTACTGCTGATTAAAGGAAAACCAAATGAATGACGTGATTAGTCAATACCGGATCGAACATGCCCCGTATTACCGTCCGATTGCGGATGAAGTGTCGCTGTACGAAGCGGCTTATTCGGTGCGGATGCCGATGATGCTGATGGGGCCGACCGGCTGCGGCAAAAGCCGTTTTGTCGAACACATGGCCTGGAAGCTCGGCAGACCTCTGATAACCGTGGCCTGTAACGAAGACATGACCGCTTCCGACCTGGTCGGTCGCTTCCTGCTCGATGCCAGCGGTACCCGCTGGCAGGATGGTCCCCTGGCC
>DASSZW010000023.1:0-5728 GCA_035713285.1 Burkholderiales bacterium | reverse complement strand
GCAATCGGCCCGGCGTTGCGACCAGAATATCGACCTGGCCGCGGAGTTTCTGGATCTGCGGGTTGATATTGACGCCGCCGTACATCATCATGGATTTGAGCGGCAAATGTTTGCCGTACTCGCGCACGCTTTCTTCGACCTGCGCCGCCAGTTCGCGCGTCGGCGTCAAAATCAGCGCACGTATCGGCGAACGGCCGGCTGTCGCGGTGGCGGCAGGGCGTTGCGAGAGCAGATGCAAAATAGGTAAAACGAAACCGGCGGTTTTCCCGGTTCCCGTTTGCGCGCCGCCCAACAGATCGGTGCCGGCTAAAATAACCGGAATAGCTTGAGCCTGAATGGGAGTTGGTTCGGTGTAACCGCGTTCTGTAACGGCGCGAACGATGGCCGGAGATAAGCCGATAGTAGCAAAAGACATAAAATTCCTGAAAATAGGGTCGGCCTGTTGTTACCCTCAAGCAACACCAGTCCATGGCAGGCAGAAAGACAAAGAATAAAACCGGTCGCGTCATGCGAGGACTGGAGTACGCCTGACGGAGAGCCGCATTATAACAGAACTGCGGCGCTATACCGGATTTCGATTGAAAACTCGGTGTTCTGCCACGCTTATTTGCCGCGCATGAACATTTTGTCGAGTTCGGCCATGCTGATCTGAAACCAGGTCGGCCGGCCGTGATTGCATTGGTCGGCGCGTTCGGTGTTTTCCATGTCGCGCAACAGTGCGTTCATCTCGGCGACGGTGAGCTGCCGGTTGGCGCGTACCGCGCTGTGACAGGCCAGCGTGCCGAGCAGCGCGTTCCGGTATTCGGTCAAAGTTCGGCTCGCTCCCGACTGGCGCAGTTCGTCCAGCAGGTCGTGCGCCAGACGGCTGGCATCGGCGTGCTGCAACAACTGAGGTACCGCGCGTACGGCCAGACAGGTCGGGGAAAGCGCGGTCATGCTGAAACCGATTTCTTCGAGGATGGCGGCGTGCTCCACGGCGGCGGCGACATGGACGGCGTCGGTCTGGATCGTGACGGGGATGAGCAACGGCTGGCTGGCGAGCAGGCGTTTATCCCAGGCATTTTTGAATTTTTCGTACATGACGCGCTCGTGCGCCGCGTGCATATCTACCAGTATCAGCCCGGCCTGATTCTGCGCCAGGATATACACGCCGTGAATTTGTCCTATCGCATAACCCAGAGGATGACTGTCGTCAGCGGCAGCGCTACCGCCGGCGGTGTTCGCGGGGTCGGCCGTTTCGCGGGTTACGATTTCATAATAGTTGGCCGGTTGGGCGATACCGTGATTCAGTTTCGCTTGATAGGGCTGACGGTAAGTTTCCGGCAGCTTGCCGGACGACGCGGATATTCCGGCCGGTTCCGGCCATGGAGCATGGACGGCGGGATTTTCGCCGCCGCGGGCGGACAGGGCTTTATTGACCGCATGATATAAAAACTGATGCACGGCGCGGCCGTCGTGAAAGCGTACTTCGGTTTTGGCCGGATGGACGTTGACGTCCACTGCCGTCGGTGCGAGCGTAATAAACAGGCAGTACGCCGGATGCCGGTCGTGATGCAGAACGTCGTGGTAGGCCTGGCGCAGCGCGTGGCTCAAAAGTTTATCGCGGACGAAGCGGCCGTTGACGAAGATATACTGCGCGTCGCGGCTCGCGCGCGAATAGGCGGGCAGCGTACTCAAACCGGCTACGCCGAGCACCGGCGACGTTTCGTCGATTTCGACCGCCGCCTGCGAAAAATCTTCCCCCAGCAGCGCGGTGATGCGTTCGGACAAAGCCTGTGCCGGCAATTGCTGCTGCGAGCGATCGTTATGAAACAGGCTGAAGGCTACGTCGGGCCGCGCCAGCGCAATTCGACGGAACGCTTCGTCGCAATGCGCGTATTCGGTGGCGGCGGACTTGAGGAATTTGCGCCGCGCCGGGGTGTTGAAATACAGGTCGCGGACTTCTATCGTCGTGCCGGTCTGCAGGGTTGCCGGTTTCAATTCGCCGATTTCCGAACCTTCGGCGCATATCTCGACTGCATGCATGGCCGCAGCGGTGCGACTGACCAGCCTGACGCGCGCGATCGCTGCGATACTGGCCAGCGCTTCGCCGCGAAAGCCCAGGCTGGCGACGCATTCCAGATCTTCCAGGCTGCCGATCTTGCTCGTAGCGTGGCGCGCGAGCGCCAGTTGGAGCTGGCTTTGCTCTATGCCGGTCCCGTTATCGGCGACGCGGATCAATTGCATCCCGCCTTGTTCCAGATGGACGCGTATTTCCGTCGCCCCCGCGTCCAGGCAATTTTCCAGCAATTCCTTCAGCGCCGCCGCGGGACGTTCGACGACTTCGCCGGCGGCGATCTGGCTGATCAGCAGGTCAGGGAGTAAGCGGATAGAGGGCAAAACGAATTAATAAGCCGCGATGACTTGATTCATTTGATCGATGGATACCGGAGTCCTGGGCTTGCGTATCAGCCCTTTTAATGCCGTTACAGGCATAGTGGCGGCGATAATGGCAAACTGGCCCTGATGGAGCTCCACAAATTCCACTCTGTCGCCGGCGTGCAAACCAAGCGCATTCCGAACGGCGGAGGGAATGGTGATTTGTCCTTTGGAGGTGACGGTGGCTGTAGACATTTCGGGTTGGAATAAGTAAGGCATTCTTTACTCTAGCGTAAGGAATAGCCGCTGGCAAGCGCTTCGTGATTCCCTGGCAGCGCTCGTTATTCCCGCACTGCCAGTTTCGATCTGGCCGTCGCCGGATTGCTGGCGAAGTAGCGTTTGATGCCGTCTACGATGGCCGAGGCGAGTTCGTCCTGATAGGCGTCGTCGTCGAGCCGCTTTTCTTCCTGCGGGTTCGAGATAAAGGCGGTTTCGACCAGGATGGAAGGAATGTCGGGCGCTTTGAGCACGGCGAACCCTGCTTGTTCGACTTCGCCCTTGTGCAGCCGGTTGACTTCGGAGAGCTGTTCAAGCACGGAATGCGCCAGCCGGCGGCTGTCGTTATTGGTGGCGGTTTGCGACAGGTCGATGAGCGTACGGGCGAGATTGCGGTCTTTGACGCCGACATTGATGCCGCCGACCAGGTCGGCATTGTTTTCGGTTTTAGCCAGCCAGCGCGCCGCCGCGCTGGTGGCGCCGTGTTCCGACAGGGTAAATACGCTGGAGCCGCGCGCATCGGGACGGATGAAGGCATCGGCGTGGATCGACACGAACAGGTCGGCATTCATCCGGCGCGCCTTGTTGACCCGTTCGGCTAAGGGAATGAAATAATCGCCATTGCGGGTCAGCACGGCATGGACATTATCCAGGGCGTCCAGTTTCGCCTTGACGCGTCTGGCGATAGCCAGCGTCACGTTTTTTTCCAGAGTGCCGTTGATGCCGTGCGCACCGGGGTCTTCGCCGCCGTGTCCGGGATCGATCGCTACCGTAATCAGGCGCGTGACTTCGAATTTCGGAGCGGCGCCATGCCGGCCGGGTTTGGCGGGAAGGATTGCAGGCGATCCGTCGTTCTGGTCCGGCACCGAAGCCGTCTTGGTATCGGCCGCCGCATTGTCCGTCAGGGTATTGCGCGCGGGATTTTCGTTTGGCGATGAAACCGGATTGTCAGGCAAGGAATTGCCGGTATTTTTGTGGTCTGTGAGACCCGGTGCGTGAACGGGATATACGTCGAGCACCAGCCGGTTGCCGTAACTGCCGGCCGGCTTCAGGGTAAACACAGTCGGCTTGACTTCGCCGCGCAGGTCGAGCACCAGCCGTAATACGCCGGGCCGGTTCTCCGCGTAGCGCAGTTTGGCGATCCACGGGTCGTTGCTGCCTATTTTGTCTGCTAATGACGCCATGGCTGGCGGCGTTACCCCTTCCAGATCAATGACCAGCCGTTGCGGATTGTTCAGGGTGAATAATTTATAACGGATCGGATCGGGAGATTCCACGGTAAGCCGGCTATAGTCTTCGGAGGGCCAGTAGCGGATTCCGGTAATGGTGGAGTCGGCGAGCGACCAGAGCGGAGCGAGGCATGCCGCGGCAAGCATCAGGCGCAACCCGGCTGTTATTATTCGATTATCCGTTTTAAACATAATTTACCTCTGGCGGTAAGCGCTTCGATCAGCGCGGCGCGGCCTTCGTTATCGGGCGTCAAGTGCAGTTTCAAATCCGCCGCAGGCAGTATGTCTGCAGCTTTTTCGGGCCATTCGATCAGGCAGATGCTGTCGCCGTCGCAATATTCGTCAAACCCGCTTTCCTCCCATTCTAACGCATCAGTGAAACGATATAAATCAAAGTGATATAAGTGTAACTTAAAAACATCATAAACTTCAACCAATGTATAGGTAGGACTTTTGACTTTGCCCTCATAACCCAGTCCGCGCAGGATGCCGCGAGACAAGGTTGTTTTGCCAGCGCCGAGATTGCCGTACAGATAAATAATCGCCCCCGAAGTCAGGGTTTTGGCGAGATCCATGCCCAGGTTCAGGGTTGCCGCTTCGTCGGAAAGGAAGCGCGAATAACGCAGCGGGACGTCGTCAGCGATAGGGGTCATGATCAATTGAATTTAGTGTCATTAGCGCAACGATACAAACATGGATAAGCCGGGTTGCGGTTGGCACGGCATCGGAATTACCGATTGCGAACGCAATGCGAACCCGTCCGCCCGGCGACAGCCGCTTGCGGCGAGAAGGATTATAGGGCAAAACGCGGCGTCAGCGTAGTTGTCAGGCCGAACCGGCGCCCGCGGCCGTGAGCGGTCAGCTAATCCGCGCCAGAATCGGCCTGCTGTCGGGCCCGAACCGATGCGATGGACGCCGGCGCAGCATGCCGGCAAGAGTTGGAGGCATCAGCTTGCCCTGATTTCGTCCAGCAATTCCGGATGACGGTCGAGCAGCCGGAATAATTGCACCAGCGCCAGAGGCGGTTTGGTCCGGCCGTTCTCGTAGCGCGAGAAAGCGTTGACTCCGCCGCCGAACAGTTCGGCGGCCTGCCGCTGGTCCAGCGCGAGTTTTTTGCGCACGCCGGTAATGAAGCCGAGATCGACGATGGAAGCGTTGACTTCCCGGTTGAATTCCAGCATCAGATCCATAGTGCGTCGTGACTCAACTTCATCGAGTATGGATTCGCCGCAGGCAGGGCAGAAATCTCCGGTTACTTCTGGCAAAACGGTACTCTCACCTTTGTAAACGTAAGGTAAGTCGCGCGTATCGCGTGTAAGTTCGACTAATCCGCAAATGGGGCATTTCATGATCATAACTCCTTGAACGACACAATCAGTACGCCATCGATGACAGTCAGCTTCAAATAAACTTCTCCCTTGGGAGTAATCGGGCGGTATACATCCTGCCATACCCGATGGTCGATATGCGTAGTCATGCTTTTGTAAAAATCGGTAGCGCCAAGAGTCAATATGATCGCAAGCATGCCATCGAAATTGAATCCCAGCGCGGTTGCTCCTTTTCGTGCGATGCTGGTTGCGCGTACATGACCATCATGAATTAATGTTTTGATTATCGACAGATGGTAATGCGGCGTACTTTTTTCCATGAGAATAGTATTCTTGTTCGTTTAATTTGGCAAGTTGGTTAATTGACGGCTTATTAATAAAATGACCTCCAGTCCAGCTGTGTTGTGCAGATAGCGATAATTAATTAAGCGAATGATATGATGTGCATTTTACGAAGTGATGACGTATGCCCACCGACACCCAGCAAGCCATAGGCGTATTCGACTCCGGCATCGGCGGACTGACCGTGGTGCGCGC
>DASSZW010000022.1:0-2426 GCA_035713285.1 Burkholderiales bacterium | reverse complement strand
GGATTCGACATAATCGCCGCGAACCTGGATATGGCCGATGGGCTCGCAGAAATGCGTCTCGATTTGCCCGTTTTGTCCCGCAGCGCGCACAGTTAGAAGGGTGATCTCGTAATCGAAGCGGATTTCGCCTTCGACTATGACGCGGCCTTGATTGACCCGGCTGGCGCTGGCGGCATACTCCCAGGCGGCAGGGATTTCATCGACGCAGGTCACGCGCGACTGCCCTTTGCCGGAAGACGACATGACCGGCTTGACCAGACAGGGGTAACCGATTTCCCCGACCGCGGATAACAGGCTTTGCAGACTGTCGGCGAACCGGTACGGCGACGTCGGCAGCGCCAGCGTCTCGGCTGCCAGACGGCGGATGCCTTCGCGGTTCATGGTTAACTGGACAGCGCGCGCGGTAGGTATGACCCGGCACAAGCCGGACTGCTCGATGGCGGCCAGTTCATCAGTCGCAATGGCTTCGATTTCGGGTACGATGATATGAGGCCGTTCGAGTTCGACTACTGCGCGCAGCGCGGCGCGGTCGGTCATGTCGATGACGTGGGCGCGATGCGCTACCTGCTGTCCGGGCGCATGCGCGTAGCGGTCCACGGCAATCGTTTCTATCCCCCAGCGCTGCATTTCGATGATGACTTCCTTGCCCAGTTCGCCGCTGCCGAGCAGCATGACGCGGGTGGCGTTGGAGGTAAGGGGAGTGCCTATGCGCATAGTATAATCGTCTTGGTATAATCGTCTTGTAAACAGTCAGGGTCGCCCGGCGCCGATATGTCGGGCGTGCGGTGCGTCTTGCGGTCAAGCCGCAATCAACGGCAATTGCGGCAGGGGAAGTTTAATGACAAACATGCCGATAGACAAGCCGGAAAAGTGCGGTTAGTATTGCCGTGGCCATTGCAGCACATTGCAGCTGCCTGTCCGGCTCCAGAATGAGGCGGATTTCAAGCTTCTTTTCATTCGCCTGCAGGATTGCACCCGTCGAATAACGAATCGAATACCGTAGTTCAACTTCCCGGCAATCAGCGATGACGCACCCCCCCGCTATTTTTTTAATGGGCCCGACCGCCTCGGGTAAAACGGCTGCCGCTCTGGCGCTGGCGCAAATGTTCCCGGTGGAGATCATCAGCGTCGATTCGGCGCTGGTTTATACCGGCATGAATATCGGTACGGCGAAACCCGATGCGGCGACGCTGGCCGCCGCGCCTCATTATCTGATCGATCTGATCCCGCCTGTGCAATCTTATTCCGCCGCCCAGTTTTGCGCCGACGCTTTGCCGCTGATGGCGGAAATTACCGCGCGAGGCCACATTCCCTTGCTGGTGGGAGGCACGATGCTGTATTTCAAGGCATTGCGCGAAGGCTTGAGCAATTTGCCAGAGGCCGACCCGGCAGTCCGGACGGCGATCGATGCGGAAGCCGCCGACCGCGGCTGGGATGCGTTGCATCGCGAACTGCTGTGTCACGATCCGCTGACGGCGGCGCGGCTTCAGCCCGGCGACAGCCAGCGTATCCAGCGCGCACTCGAAATCCTGAGGATAACCGGTAAAACCATGTCGGAATGCCTGGCGCAAGGCCGCGAGGCGGAATTGCCCTATCGCGTACTGCCTCTGGCGCTGATGCCTTCGGCACGAAATGTCCTGCATGAGCGGATCGCGCAACGCTTCGATGCGATGCTGGCCGCCGGCCTGGTCGACGAACTGGCCGGTTTGCGAGCTCGTTACGACTTGCGCGCCGATTTGCCGTCCATGCGTTGCGTCGGTTACCGGCAAGCCTGGTCGTACCAGGCAGGCGAATACGGTTACGATGAGATGCGCGACCGCGGGATTTTTGCTACCCGTCAGTTAGCCAAGCGGCAAATGACCTGGTTGCGCAATATGCCCGACATCGTGACGATGGACTGTCTGGACGACAGGCTGGCGCAGAATCTCGTTACGGCTATCGACGGGTTTTTGCGCGCTTCTTAGCAGAGGGTTAAAGCGGAGTAGTTTCGGTTAGCACCAGGGCATTGATCATGGCCAAATTGACATCGACGGAACTGACCAGGCAGCGTGCGGCCAGATTTTCTATCGCCTGCTGATCGCTGTTTTCAGCGGCCGAGGCTAATTTGAGCATCAAGCCGCCGGTACCTTTTTGTTCGATCAGCGCGCTTTTTATTTGCGCGCTCAGCTTGAGGCGATTGATTGCCTGATCCAGCGGCAGATTGAGCAGATCGCCGGACACCGAGAGCAGACCGATCAGGTACGCTGCTTGCGGATCGACCTGCTGCAGGCTTTTACGCGCCAGCGTTTCGAGGAAAAAGGCGCGGCTGAGGCCGCGTTTCAGCAGTTTGAGCGCTCCTGGACGCGGCGCCGTGCTGGTATGGAGCAATAACGTCAGCCAGCGATACAGGCCGGCATGCTTGAGCAGCTGGAAAGCCTGAGTGAGCG
>DASSZW010000021.1:0-8776 GCA_035713285.1 Burkholderiales bacterium | reverse complement strand
CTGACTTCATGTATTTCTGTGGTGCGGCGGGCATTCGACAAACCCTGGCGCAATAAAGCCAGCACTTCGCCGTCGGCCCGGCCGCGCTGACATTGGTCTTCGTATAAAATCACCGTATCGAAAGCGTCGCCCAGCAGTTCGGTCTGGCGGCGCAGGTCCTGGTCGCGCCTGTCGCCGGCACCGCTGATGACGACGTATCGGCGCCGGGCGGGCATATCTTCGACAGCTTCGATGAGGGCGGCGACGGCATCCGGGTTATGGCCGTAATCGGCGATCAGCGTTGCGCCGCGATAGGCGAATACATTGAATCGTCCCGGGGCCGACTCGGCAGTGTTGACGAAGCTCGACAGGCCGTTGCGTATCGTTTGCCGGTCGAATCCTAGCGCCCATGCCGCGCCGATTGCGCCCATGGCGTTGTCGACCTGGAAGGCGATGGTGCCGTTTCGGGTGAGCGGGATGTCGGTCAAGGCGATGCGCTGGATCGATTTTCCTTCGCGCATCACGATGTTCTGGTCTTCGCGATAAATCGACCGCAGGCCGCGAGCGCTATGGGTGGTGATGATGGAATTATGCTTGTCGCGGGCAAAGAAAATTATGTTCCCGGGACAGCTTGACGCCATTTTCGCCACGGGCGGATCGTCCGCATTCAAGACAGCAAAACCATGGAATGCGACATTTTCGACGATCACCCGTTTGACTACGGCCAGATCTTCCGTGGTATTGATGTAATTCAGACCCAGATGATCGCCGATCCCGATATTGGTGACGATCGCGACGTCGCAGCGGTCGAACGCCAACCCTTCGCGCAATAACCCGCCCCGTGCGGTTTCCAGCACCGCAGCCTCGACATCGGGATGAGACAGTACGTTGCGTGCGCTTTTCGGTCCGCTGCAATCACCGCTGTCGATACGCCGGTCGTCGATATATACGCCATCGGAATTCGTCATGCCGACGCACCAGCCTTTTTGCCGGAGCAAATGCGCGGTCAGTCTGACGGTAGTCGTTTTTCCGTTGGTTCCGGCTACCGCTACGAGAGGGATGCGCGCGTTATTGTCTGTTGCAAACATCATGTCCACGATCGCTTTGCCGACATCGCGCGGTTTGCCGAACGAGGGGGTCAAATGCATACGCAAGCCCGGAGCGGCATTGACTTCAACAATGCCTCCGCCCTGTTTTTCCAGCGGCTGATGAATGCTGTCGCACAATACATCGACGCCGCAGATGTCCAGGCCTATCATTTTCGCTGCATCGACGGCGCGTTGAGCAATATCGGGATGTACGTCGTCGGTTACATCGGTTGCCGTGCCGCCCGTGCTCAGATTCGCATTGTTGCGCAACACTACCAGCGCGCCGACGGGAGGGGTGCTGTCGGCCGTGTAGCCTTGTTTTGCCAGCGTAGCGTTGGCGGTGTCGTCCAGCCGTATCTTGCTTAACGAAGTGGCGTGGCCGTCGCTGCGCCGGCTGTCGCTGTTGACTTTGGTTATGAGTTCGTCGATGGTATGCCGCCCGTCACCGAAAACGTGAGGCGGGTCGCGCCTCGCGGCGGCGACCAGGGTATCGCCGACGACCAGCAATCGGAAATCCAGTCCTGTAATGTAGCGCTCGACGATAACCGGCGTACCGATTTTGGCTGCGGCATGATAAGCGGCAACAATTTGTTCGCGTGTTTCGAGGTTGACGGCTACTCCTTTGCCCTGGTTGCCGAATTGGGGTTTGACTGCCACCGCGCCGCCGATTTCAAGCGCCGCCGTCCAAGCGTCTTCCGCATCGCTGACCGGACGACCGACAGGTACCGGCACTCCCGCCGCATTGAGCAGGATTTTGGTCAGGTCCTTATCCTGCGCGATGGCCTCGGCTACAGCGCTGGTGTTGTCTGTTTCCGCTGCAAGAATGCGGCGTTGCCGTATCCCCCAGCCGAATTGCACCATGCTGCCGTCGGTGAGCCGTCGATAAGGAATATCGCGCATGACCGCTGCCGCTACGATAGCGCCGGTACTGGGCCCCAGACGGAATTCCTCGTCGAGCGTACGTAATTCCGCCAGTGCGCGCCCGGCGTCGAAAGGCGTATTGTCTGCAGCCGCATGACATAACTCCAGCGCCAGATCGAGTGCCCGGCGTCCTACGGCCTCTTCGCTGTAAGCGATGACCGCCTGATAGGTTCCGGATTCTATGGTGGGAGTAGTCAGGCTGAAGGTGACCGGGCAACCGATAAGCGCCTGCAAAGTTAATGTGGTCAGTTCCAGAGCATGCGCCATGGGGATATGGGGGTTGCCGCCTATCGGCTGCATCGCGCCCAGTTCGGGAAAACGCGCGCGCAGAGCGGTTTCAAAACCGGGCAGGCGAGTCAGGTCGGACTCGGCTTCGCTGCAATGCACGATGGCTTCGATCGCGCAATGCCGGCTCCACAAATTAGGGCCGCGCAGAACGCGGATACGTGAGACGTTCATGGTTATCCTTGATTGCTATTAGTATACGCGTGCAAGCCCGCACGCATGATTTCACTGTCCGTATTCAATGCCCATACCGCGGCGATACCGGCTAAGGCCTGGATCAGGCTGAGCATCTGCGCGGGTAATTCCTCTACCGCTATAAGCGGAGTATCGATCATGCCGGCGCTCAGGATAATCATTCCGTTTTCCACGCAGACAGTGCGGCCATTTTTGGCGCGGTGGCGGACGATGGCCGGTAAGTGTACGTCGGTCGCAAAATAGATGACTTCGCCGTCGCAGATTTTTTCCATATCGAGCATTAATGCATTGTGGGCGTTGAGAACGGCGGCGCCTCCCGGCAAGACGACATCCACGAAACTGCGATACAGGCTGTAACGCTTTTCGCTGGAATTCATGGCGTAGACGCCGAGATCTTCATCTGGATCGATATCCGTCAATACCGCGATCTGGCAGCGGTCGTAAGCCAGCCCTTCGGTCAGCAGCCGATGCGAGGTGCTTTCGATGATGGCCGCGTGCACCAGGGGATTCAATAACAGCTTGTGCGCGGCATCCCAGCGGGTGCAATCCCCGGCCTCAATTTGCCGCCGGTTCAAAAAAAGCCCGTTCCGGCATGCCAGGCCGACCGACAGATCGTTTAATTGCAGCAAATCCGCGATCAACGTCGCGACACCGGTGCTTTCCTTGCTGCCGCAAACGGAAATGACCGGTATGCGGCCGCTGGCATCCGCCGGGAACAGGTGTTCGACGATGGCGTGCCCGACCGGACGCGGCATTCCCTGCGCAGGTTTGAGGTGCATCAGCAAGCCGGGGCCCGCATTGACTTCCACTACCGCGCCATTCTGGGCGGATAGCGGCTGGGCGATATCCTCAGCCACCAGATCGATGCCCGCAATATCCAGACCGATGACCCGGGCCGCCAGCACCACCGTTTCAGCCGTGTCGGGGTGAACCTGATCGGTCACGTCGTAGGCGACATTGCCTATGCGCTGGACGATGACGCCAGCGCCGGCATCCGGCACCGAATCGGCGGTATAACCCTGGCGGCCCAGTTCGAGCACACCGGCCGAATCGATGCGGATGGGATTGAGCGGATGGTTTTCGCTATAGCCGCGGCGCGGGTCGGTATTGAGCTGCAAATCGACCAGCTGGCGTACCGTGGATACGCCGTCGCCGGTGACGGCGGCGATTTCGCCGCGCGCCGCCGCGATCAGTTTATCGCCGATAACGAGCAGCCGATGTTCCAGTCCGTGTATGAAACGCTCTACTATGACTCCGCTGTCCTCACCGACTGCAACTTCGTAAGCCGCTTCGATTTCTTCGCGTGTGCAGAGGTTGGTGAATACGGCCCGGCCGTGATTGCCGGCGCAAGGTTTGACGACTACGGGCAAACCCAGCTCTTCTGCGGCTTCCCAGGCCATGGCCGCGCTCGTTACCGAGTAGCCGTCGGGAATGGGGATGCCGCAATTTTTCAGCAATTGTTTGGTCAGCGACTTGTCCTGCGATATGGTTTCAGCAATCGCGCTGGTGCGGTCGGTTTCCGCCGTCCAGATGCGCCGTTGCGCCGCGCCGTAGCCGAGTTGCACAAGATTGCCGCCGCTCAGGCGGATAGCGGGTATGTTGCGTTCGTCGGCAGCTTCTACGATGCTGAATGTGCTCGGTCCCAATAACAGCGATTCGGCCATTTCGCGCAGCTGGCCGATAGCATCTGCTACATCGAAGGGGCGGTCGTCCATCGCAGCCAGTACCAGTTCCCTGGCAAAATGAAGGCTGCTCAGCGTAATTTTTTCATGCCAGGCGCGCACGACGACTTTATAGACCCCGCGTCGGTCCATTTCACGGGCTTTACCGAAACCGCCCGGCATGCCGGCAAGATTTTGCAACTCCAGCGTGACATGTTCGAGGATATGAGCGGGCCACGTCCCTTCGCGCAAGCGCTGCAGGAAGCCGCCGTGTATATCGAGACTGCAGCGGTGCTCGATCAGGCTGGGCAAATAAGCGGTCAGGCGCTCGTAAAATCCCGGGATGGTATTGGACGGCGAATCTTCCAGGTCGCCTATGTCTACCCAGGCTTCGATTACCGGGCGATAGGTCCAGATATTCGGGCCTTTCAAAGACATAATGCGCAAAAAAATCATATCGCGTGCGGAGGTATTCATCGGCGGTCGGGTCGGTTTTTATTAAAATAATTTGCAGGGCAGCGGCTTGCGGGCAAACGCGAAGTCATGCTCGTCCGGCAAAGCGCGTCAATGGAATTCAGTAAGTTGTAAGTTTAAGTTAAAATGATGTACTGGGAGATAACGCACCAGCAAATTTTACGTTTACTTGTGGTTTTAATATAACAGTGCATCCTATCGTTACATCCAATTTGAAATGGTCCGCTGATGTTCCCGCGCCCTGGCGCGATAGGCTTGCGCGGCAATTGTTGCCGGATGAACAGGTATTGAGTTTTATGCCGCTCGACCTGGATATCAATTTATATTTTACTTCAGGTCTGCTGGTCCTTACCAATCAGCGGCTGCTTTCTGCGTACGAAGACGGTTTATGGCAATCCTGCCCGCTGAAAATAACGTTGCGACTGCATCAGCGGGATCATGCCGGAGCCGGCAGCCTGGACCTGGACGATACCGAGAAGCGTCTGGCGACCTGGCATTACACTCTGACGCATCAAGTCGCCGCGCAACGGATGATCGCCGCTTTCGATGCCGTAATCCTGCCGGAAGACGAAACCCAGGCCAGCGGCGAAAGTCTGTGCGCCAGTTGCCGGACACCTTTGCCCGAAGGCGAAGAAGAGTGCCCGGTTTGCCGGCAGAATTCGCCCGTTGTGCCGGATACCTGGGCATTGCTGCGCTTGTGGCAGTTCGCGCGGCCGTATAATACGCAACTGGTTCTGGGCTTTTTGCTGACGCTGGGCGCTACCGCCGCGACGCTGATTCCGCCGTATCTGACGATGCCGTTAATGGATAAGGTCCTCATTCCTTATCAAAACGGCATCCATGTGCCGCTGGTGCGCATTGCCGGATATCTCGGCGGCCTGTTGCTGGCGGCCATCGTCGCGTGGGGGCTGGGCTGGGGCAGGACGTACTGGCTCGCCCGCGTCAGCGAGCGGATCTGCATGGATTTGCGCCTGACTACTTACGAACATATGCATAAGCTGTCGCTGGCATTTTTCGGCGGCAAGCGGACGGGCGATCTGATTGCGCGTGTCGGCAGCGAAACTGACCGTGTTTCGATATTTCTGTCTCTGCACCTGCTCGACTTCGTCATCGATCTGCTGGTGATATTGATGACGGCGGCAATATTGATATCCATCAATTTCTGGTTGGCGCTGGTGACCCTGCTGCCTTTGCCGCTGATTTTATGGCTGATTCATCGGGTGCGCGATACATTGAGCGTAGGATTCGAAAAAGCCGACCGGGTCTGGGCCGAGATGAGCAATGTATTGACCGATGCGATCCCGGGAATCCGCGTCGTCAAGGCATTTGCCCAGGAAAAGCGCGAAATCTCCCGTTTCCGCGACGCGAACCTGCGCAATCTGGCGATCAACGACCGGGTAAACGGCGTATGGTCGCTGTTTACGCCGTCGATCACCTTTTTGACGGAAACGGGACTCCTGGTAGTCTGGATGTTCGGCATCTGGCAAGTCGCGCACAAGCAGATTACGATCGGGATGCTGACGGCGTTCCTGACTTATATCAGCCGGTTTTATGCGCGGCTGGATTCGATGAGCCGGATCGTTTCCGTTACACAGAAAACCGCCGCCGGAGCAAAACGGATTTTCGATATTCTCGATCACGTTTCCAGCGTGCCGGAACCGTCCAGGCCCGTGCATCTGACCGCAGTCCGCGGCGAGATCCAATTGCGCCAGATTGCGTTCCGTTACGGCAACCGCGGGGTAATCCGCGGCATGGACCTGACGATAGCACCCGGTGAAATGATCGGCCTGGTGGGGCACAGCGGTTCGGGGAAAAGCACGCTGGTCAATCTGATCTGCCGGTTTTACGATGTCACGGAAGGAGCGGTGCTGCTCGACGGCATCGATATCCGCTCGCTCCCGGTATCGGAGTACCGGCGCAACATCGGCCTGGTATTGCAGGAGCCGTTCCTGTTTTTCGGAACGATCGCCGACAATATCGCCTACGGCAAGCCCGAAGCGACGCGCGAAGAAATCGTCGCTGCCGCTCGTGCTGCGCATGCGCACGATTTTATTTTGCGCTTGCCGCAAGCCTACGATTCGCTGGTCGGCGAACGCGGACAGGCGCTGTCCGGCGGTGAGCGTCAGCGTATTTCCATCGCCCGCGCCTTGCTGATCGATCCGCGCATATTGATCCTCGACGAAGCGACGTCGTCGGTCGATACCGAAACCGAACGCGAAATTCAGGCCGCCCTGGAAAACCTGATTCGTGGGCGGACCACGATCGCGGTCGCGCACCGATTGAGCACGTTGCGTCATGCCGATCGTCTGGTTGTACTGGAGCGCGGCAAGATCGTCGAAGTCGGCAGGCATGAAGATCTGCTGTCCAGAAACGGCGTATACGCTCAGCTTTATGAAGCGCAGGCACGCCAGATTGATGGCGAAAGCGAGGAGGATGTCCTTGAAAATTAACCGGAACGCATACGGACAGTTATGTTACAAGGCGGCAGATGACACGGCGCCGATCGGCGTGATTCCGGTACGCGCTTTCCCCATGAGCGCTCCCGAAGCCGGCATAAGCCTGGTCGATGCGCGCGGCCGGGAAATCGTCTGGATCGCGCATTTGAACGAGCTGGACCTACGGACGCGGCAACTGGTCGAAGCGGAATTGGCGCGCAGCGAATTTATGCCTGAAATCATTGCGGTACAGGCAGTATCAAGTTATGCGATGCCGAGCCGGTGGCAAATCGATACCGATCGCGGGGAAACCGAACTGGTTTTGAAAGCGGAAGAGGATATACGCCGTTTATCGGATACCCGTTTTCTGGTCGCCGGCGCCAACGGTATCCAATTTCTCATTCGCGATATACGGATGCTGGATAAAGCTAGCCGCAAACGCCTGGACCGGTTCTTATAGAGTGAACGCTCATTGATAAACCAAGGTTTAACGCGCCAGTTGTGCCAGAGCTACCAACAGCAGCAGAAAAAGCCAGATAGTCAGCGAGCGCCAGATAAGGCTCAGCGTACTGCCGAAACAGCTATTGTCGGCCCGGTTTCCCAGGCCGAGTTCGGCGCGCTCGATGCTGCCTTGCTGGACGGGCATGCCGAGTTTTACACCCAATGCGCCGGCGCCGCTGGCCAATACGATGCCCTGATTGGCGTCGGGCCAGTGACTCGCCTGGCTGCGCCAGCAATAGACGGCATCTTCAAAGTTGCCGGCTATGGCAAAACTCAATGCGGTTAACCGGGCGGGCCAATTGTTTGCCAGACGGGACATGCGCTGGGAAAAAGACGCAAATACCCCATCGCTGGCGATCCGCCAGTGTTTGCTCAGCACTTCGGTAGTCCGATAGAATACTGCCCCGACGGGCCCGGCCGGGCTTAATAACGCAAACCAGAAAATGACGCCGAACAGATGCTGCAATGCGCTGCTAAGCACCGCTTCGATGTTGAGGCGTTCCAGATCGTTTGTATCGCTGGCCGATAAGGATATTCCGCGCCAACGCGCAAATAATTGCTGCGCCGCAGGCAAATTGCCGGTTGCAAGGGATTGATGGATTTGTCCGGCAATAAGACTATCGGCTTTGAACCGGATGCAGACATACAGGACGGCGATATTCCAGAGCCACGCCAGCCATAAGCTGAGATGCGCCAGAAAAAAATAAATCAGGGAAGACCCTGTCGTGAGGGGAATAATGACGAGAAACCAGGCCAGGATCCCGTGTTGCATCCTGCCGGCGTTGAGCTGGTTCGACAGATAGCGCAAGATCCTGTTCAGCAATGTATCCCGGCGCTGGGGCAAGGGATAAAAATGCTCGATCAATATCGCGGCAAGTAACGCAAAAAAAGTCATTTTTTCAATTAGTTAATCGACTTTAGTTGGGCATGTCCACGGTGATCGTACCCATTTTATTGATCGATTTTCCTGCCGTATAGATTTCCACAGTAGGCATGCGTATATCTTTTCCTTGCGGCTGCAAATAATTATGCAGGGCTTGATACGCCATGCCGGGCGCCAACAGCATGCTTGCCCGTACTTTGGCGCGGATAACCGGACGCGCCGGCAATACGGCGGTTTGCAAAGGCGCCTTTACCGTGGTTGCGGGATCGATTGCAAAACCGACTCGGGCATGCTGGTCCTGTTTTTTGGTGGTTCGAGGGTCGGTGTACAGAATGGTTACGGAACTGCCGGGTT
>DASSZW010000020.1:0-6851 GCA_035713285.1 Burkholderiales bacterium | reverse complement strand
GGCTCACCTCTGGTTTTCTTTAATAAGCGTTATAATCAGCTTCATAATGATGGAGCATACGCATTCGCCTTCGTGGGTCGCCGCCACGGATTTCCTGACAGGCATGGCCTGCGTCTCTGTCCAGCAGCATAAAACCTTCCTGGACAAGTCCTTGAGCGACAATATGAAATCGGTTATAGCGACCGTTTTGCTGGCGTTTCTTTTTTCACGATTTGATACCGCTTATGCAGCGGTACCGATTTTAATGCTGGGAACGGTTTTTTTCCTCGTCACTTCGGGCTGTACTCTGTTCGGTTTATTGCAGACTCGCGCAGCGCGCCGATTAGGCGAAATCAGTTACGGCATCTATATTTTACAGGGGCTGGCTTTGTACGCGGTCTTCGCCGTTCCGGCGATGCGGCCATTCGCCCTGAGTTCCGCGCTTCATTACTGGATAGTGATCGCCGTCGCAGCGGCAGGACTGGTCACGTTTGCATTGCTCGCTCATATCGCGCTCGAGCTTCCCGGTATCGCGGCCGGAAAAATCCTGATAAAAACATTAAATCGAAATCGTTCGGCCAAAACCGCGCCGCCTTCCCCGTCACCGACGGAATCGTCTTAAGCGCCACGGCCGCTCGTTTTCCACCTCTCGACTTGTGGTACAATTTGCGTTTATTTTCAGCCGGAAGCCTATTCCGTCCCGACAGGCATTTCCGATCATGACATGCCGGAGTCACACGCCTACCCCTCTTTTTCATCGTTTTTATAAGGCACACTGGTTACGATGGCTAATAACCCTCTCCCGTTAGAAACAGCGATTACTGCGCTGCGTTCCATATTGCCGCTGGAAGCGCCTGCCGATGTATTGCTGAGCCGCTTTTTCCGCGAACATCCTGCGCTGGGGCCTAAAGAACGGGCATTTGTTGCGGAGCTGGTGTTCGGAGTCCTGCGCAACCTGCGCTCGCTCGATACCGCCTGCGGAAAACCTACCCCCCGCTTGCTCGCCATTGCCTGGCTGGTCCGGCTGCACGGCATGAATATGCGCGAGCTCGCTCCGTATCTGCGGGGGCCGGAACTGGACCAGGTGCCGGAAATCAAAGCCTTCGATCTGGCAGCGCAACCCCTGCCGGTGCAATGGGATGTTCCGGACTGGCTGGCGGAGCGTTTGCTGGCGGTTTACGGGGCTGAGGCCGCCACGCAATTATGCGCGGCCCTGCGCCGCCCGGCGCCGCTGGATCTGCGCGTAAACACCGTGGTCGCCAAACGCAACGAATTGCTGGCGACGCTGAACGAAGCCGGCATGCACGCTGTTGCGACGCCTTATTCGCCGGTAGGCATACGATTGACCGACAAGCCTGCGCTCAGCCAATACAAACCGTTTCTGGCCGGCCATTTCGAAGTGCAGGACGAAGGCAGCCAGCTCCTGGCGTATCTGTTGGCCCCCAGACGCGGCGAAATGGTAGTGGATTTTTGCGCGGGCAGCGGCGGCAAGACATTGGTGCTCGGAGCGCTCATGCAGTCTACCGGACGGCTGTATGCTTTCGACGTGTCCGAAAAACGTCTCACCCGGCTCAAGCCCAGACTGAAACGTTCGGGCTTGTCCAACATCACGCCGCAACTGATCAGCAGCGAAAACGATAGCCGGGTCAAACGCCTGGCGGGCAAAATCAACCGCGTGCTGGTCGATGCGCCATGCAGCGGATTAGGCACGTTACGCCGCAATCCCGACCTGAAATTGCGCCAGAACCTTGGCAGCGTAGCGGAACTTTCCGTCAAGCAAGCCAATATCCTGAGCGCCGCCAGCAAACTGGTCAAGCCCGGAGGCCGTCTGGTATACGCCACCTGCAGCCTGCTGCCGGAAGAAAATGAAGACATAGTCGCCGCTTTTCTGGAAGCGACTCCCCGCTTTCGTTTGAAGAGCGCTGCAGAAGTGCTCAGCGAGCAGCAAATACATCTGGATACCGGAGAATATTTACGTCTCAATCCGGCCGAACACGGCACGGACGGATTTTTTGCCGCGGTTCTCGAAGCGCATGCATGATCGATATTTTCCGTGTATTATTTGACCAATTTTCCTCATAGATACTCGCCAGGCAACCGGCCATAAGGATCAAGCAGCCTAATCCACAATCCGTCCGTTTTCAATTCGCCTATCACCGTTTTTCATCGTATTCCGGCCAATCACAAATGAAGACTAAATCCCCTCCACTGGAAAATTTAATCACTCATTTAATCCATGAATCGCATCAGACCGATCTGCTCTGGCAAGTCGGCGTCTTGCTGGTCTGCGGACTGCTGAGCTGGGGCATCATGCGCCTGTTCAATAAATTCGTTATTGACAGGCATCCCGACTGGCATGTGGACCGCTCCGCCCTCAATCATCTGGCGATACCGCTGCTCGCTCTCTTTCTGGTGGCATTGGGGCGCAACCTGCTCATTCCCGATCATGAAGTGCATCTGCTCAATATTGCCATTCCCTTGCTGGTTGCACTGGTGCTCGTTCGCGTATTGAGCTACATGCTGCGGCATGTCTTTAAAAACAATGCGTCGCTGGCCAACTGGGAGCGCTATATAGCCTGGACGATATGGATCGGTTTTGCGCTTCATATCACCGGCCTGTTTCCGGTAATCGATTCGATACTGGATAACGTCTCATTCGAATCGGGACATCATCATTTTTCGCTGTTCCTGGCGCTCGAGGCGCTTATTGTCGTCGTCCTCGCCATTATCGGTGCATTATGGATGTCGCAATTGATCGAAACCCAGTTGATGCGCGCTACCGTCATGGATCCCAGTCTGCGCCTGGCACTGATTAAGACCATACGGACACTGCTGTTGATAGCGGGGGTTCTGATCGCATTGCCCGCAGTCGGCATCGATATCACGGTATTGTCGGTATTCGGCGGCGCCCTGGGCGTAGGCCTCGGTTTCGGTTTGCAAAAAGTCGCCAGCAATTATGTGTCGGGATTTATCATCCTGCTCGACCGCTCGATACGTCCCGGCGATATGATCACGGTAGACAACAAATACGGCGAAGTCAGCCAGCTGAATACCCGCTATACATTACTGCGCGTACTGGACGGCACCGAAATCATCATTCCTAACGAAACGCTGATGACATCTACCGTCATCAACCATTCTTTCACAAAACGCGACGTCAGCGTCAAATTGCCGATCCAGGTCGGCTACGACAGCGACCTGGTACAAGTGCAGGAAATCATGAAATCGATCGCGCTCAAACATCCTCGCGTTTTGAAAACGGACGGTTATACCGCGTCGGTATTCCTGACGGATTTTGGCGATAGCGGCATCAATTTCGCCCTGACGGTCTGGATTTCCGATCCGGAAGAAGGCCAGGCGGGACTGGTCTCCGATCTTTATTTGCAAATATGGGCCGCTTTCAAGCAAAACAACATTGAAATCCCCTATCCCCGTCGCGATATTCAGATATTGAACGCTGCCGCTAAAGATATGCCCGCTACTTGACTTATGGTATAATTTATGACGACAAAAAAATCAAGCCGATATCCGGCTATCAGTAAGCAGCCATTCGGCGGTTTGGCATTGTAAAAGGCATACACATCATGACAGCAACACTCGCAACCGGATTAATGGGCCCTCTTCCCTGGTGGGGATATGTGCTCGTTACTTTAGCACTGACTCACATCACCATCGCCGGTGTAACCATTTATCTGCATCGGCACCAGGCGCATCGAGCGCTCGATTTGCATGCCATTCCCAGCCATTTTTTCCGTTTCTGGCTCTGGCTGACCACCGGCATGGTCACCAAGCAATGGGCGGCGATACACCGCAAACACCACGCCAAATGCGAAACGGCGGAAGATCCTCACAGCCCGCAGGTACTGGGAATCAAAAAAGTATTCTTCGAGGGCGCCGAACTGTATCGGGCCGCCTGCAAGGATCAGTCCATCATGGACAGATACGGCGCAGGGACGCCCGATGACTGGATAGAGAGGAATCTTTATACCCGCCATACCGGCAAGGGAATCTACCTGATGATGGCGATAGACCTGATCCTGTTCGGCCCTGTCGGCCTGACGATCTGGGCAATCCAGATGGCGTGGATACCCGTCACGGCCGCGGGCATCGTCAACGGTATCGGTCATTACTGGGGATACCGCAACTTCGCCTGCGAAGATGCAAGCACCAACATCTCGCCCTGGGGCATTCTTATCGGCGGCGAAGAACTGCACAATAATCATCACGCCTACGGCAGTTCGGCCAAACTTTCCAATAAATGGTACGAATTCGATATCGGTTGGCTCTACATCCGCACCATGGAAATCGCCGGGTTGGCCAAAGTCAAAAAAATCGCTCCCATCGCCCGCTTCAATCTGGCCAAACCGGTGTGCGACCTGGAATTGCTGCAGGCTGTCATCACCCATCGCTACGATGTACTGACACGTTATGCCCGTTCGGTAAAAGCGACGTGCGCGATCGAGGTCGGCAAATTGCAAGTCTCCATACCTCACTTCGATGATCACGGCATGGTCAAAAAACTCAAGCACTGGCTGCATCTGGACGCGACCGAACTCGCCGATGCCGACAAGCTGAAACTGAACGAAATGCTCAAGCAGAGCCGCGAGCTGGATATTATTTATACCATGCGCCAGGATTTATCGGCCTTATGGTCGCGGTCCAACATGTCCAAAGAGCAGTTGCTCAAGCAATTGCAGGAATGGTGTTTACGCGCCGAATCCAGCGGAATCGAAGCATTGCAGAATTTTTCGCGCCTACTGCGCTGCTACGCGTGAAATCCGCCTGACGTAACGAAACTTGAGCGGCGCTGGGATTTCCGGCGCCGTTTTCCTTTTACCAGAGCTTATCGCCCACTTTCGCCCGGGCATACCACCGATTTAACTCCATGCCCTGAGCCACTTCGTCTCCGCCATATCCCGGCGCAAAGTCGGCACCGTCGATCGGCAGATACGGTCCGCGCTTCACCTCGAAAATGACGCCGCCGCTATCCAGCGACAGTACGCCATGCCAAACGCCTGACGGCGTTTCCTGCACGAAACAATCCTCTCCCAGCGTTACGCGTTGCGTGACTACGCCTCCATCGTCGAATAACAATACGATAAATCGGCCGCGTAACGCCGTCAGCAATTCCCAGGTCTGGAAATGCCGGTGCGGACGTATGACCGTGTCAGGCTCCATGGCGATAGCAAGTCGCTGGACGGGATCGCTGAGCTCTTCGTGGAGATTGGCATTGGCCCTTAAACGGGGAGATTTTTTTGCTTGCGCTGTCAAATTATCCAGCGCGGTGGTGTCGAGTTGTTTCAAGATCATTCCTTGGCCGGGTAAATTCTGGTCAACAAAGGCAATTCGTGCCGTCTTGCGTTAGCGGCAAGAAAATCGCCGCGCAACATGAAATCGCCCCGGGTCGCCGATTCTGCGTTCAGATCAGCAAGACATTCCGAAGGTTCTTCCATCAGCGCGGCGAACAGCACTTCCAGCTCACGCGGATCAATTTTCAATCTGCCGAATGGGTGGCGAGCGTCCAGCGCTTGCCAGAACAGTCTGGGGTCCCAGTTGTGACACTGGATGGCGGGGTGCTGAAACCATGCGATCAATTTTTGTTCCAGTGCAGGCATAAGTTTTCCAGTAAAATAAAAATATTTGAATTATACGACGAGCAGATAATGCGCTACTGGCTAATGAAATCCGAACCGTCCGACGTGAGTATAGACGATCTGGCGGAGTTTCCCAATCAAACGGTCGCCTGGTACGGCATACGCAATTACCAGGCGCGCAATTTCATGCGCGATCAAATGGGCGTCGGCGATGCCGTACTGTTTTATCATTCGAGCTGCCCGCATCCCGGGATTGCCGGCCTGGCAAAAGTCAGCCGCCAGGCGTATCCGGATGAGACCCAGTTCGACCCGGATCATCGCTATTTCGATCCCAAGGCCAGCCGGGAAAATCCGCGTTGGGTCAATGTGGACGTCCAGCTAGTCAAAAAAACCCGGTTCATGCCTTTGCAGGAAATCCGCAGCTATCCCGAACTGGCTTCGATGCGGATACTGCAACGGGGCAATCGACTGTCGATCACCCCGGTCGATCCGCGCGAATACAATTTTATCGTCAGCAAGTTATGATCAGTCTTTATCATCGCTGGTCGTCCATGCCGGCGCAGCAGGTCAGACTTGCCCTCTCGTACAAGGAAGTCGAATTTTGCAGCCGGCCGCTGGCGCATGACGACGACGAGATCTGGTTCGATCTCGGAGTCGCCCGCGCAGACCTGGCTTTGACGATACCGGGGCAACCCGTGCAAACGGACGCCTTGACCATCCTGGCCACGCTCGACGAGCAAACGAGCGGAAAACCGGTCCATACCGGCCTGGTCGATCCCGAAGCCTGGCAGGCTTTATTAAAATGGCGCGCCGCCAACAAAAACGTGCTGATGCGTTTGTACGCACCGGTATTGCCCGCATTTATCGATATCGGTGCAAATGAAGCCGATCTCGCGCGGTACAAGACGCAGATGGAACGCATATACGGCATGAGCGTGGAGGCGCTGTCGAACGACCGCTACGACGGCTTCAACCAGTTTTTCGCGCAAGCGCATCTATCGGAACTCGGCACCCATCTCGCCAGACATAAATTTTACCTCGATGGCGTATTCAGCGCCTGCGACATAGTATTGGCCTGCGACTTATTTCCGTTACAATTACTGGACGGCGTCACTTTTCCCATCGACCTTATGTATTATATTAAACGTATCGAAACCGTGTGCCATAGCAGCCTGCGCGACGGTTTGATTACCCGCCATTGAATAAAGGAACACAACCATGACATTTATAGAATTGTTCAGCTATCTGGGCGCCCACAGCAAATACGATATCCTGGAC
>DASSZW010000019.1:0-5634 GCA_035713285.1 Burkholderiales bacterium | reverse complement strand
ATTTCCGCGGCGGTCACCGCACTGCTGGCCGACTCGACCCGCGAGGAGCATCGCACCCATGCCATGGCGATGATAGGCGGCACCATCGGCCTGACGTTCGCGGCCTCGCTGGTGCTGGGACCCGCCATGTACCAGTACATCGGCATGTCGGGAATTTTCATGCTCACCGGCGTATTGTCGCTTACCGCCATGGCGGTCGTGAAATGGTATATCCCCGATCCGAAAGCCAGTCATTTTCACAGCGACGCCGAAGCGAATACCGCCAGACTGGGCGATGTCCTGCGCAACGGTCAATTGTTGCGGCTGAATTTCGGCATCTTTTCATTGCATGCCGCACAGATGGCGATGTTTGTCGTCATTCCCTTCGCGTTGCGCACGACCGGACATCTGGACATCGACCACCAATGGGAAGTGTATCTGCCGGTCGTGCTGGCGGCGTTCGTCATCATGGTGCCGGCGATCATCTACGGCGAAAAACGCGCCAGACTGAAACAGGTTTTCGTGACTGCAGTCGGTCTGATGCTGATCGCGCAACTCAGCATGGCGGCGAGCATGCATTCCTTCTGGGGTATCGTCGCGGCATTGACGGCGTATTTCATTGCTTTTAATATCCTGGAAGCGACGCTGCCGTCGCTGATTTCCAAAATCGCTCCGCCCGGCGCCAAAGGAACGGCGATGGGCGTTTATAATACCTCGCAGTCGCTGGGGCTGTTTTTCGGCGGCGTGACGGGCGGATGGCTGTCGCAGCATTACGGATTTTCCGCCGTCTTCGTATTCAGCGCCGTCCTGATCGGAAGCTGGCTGGTTATCGCCATCGGCATGCGCGCGCCGCCCGCGGTCAAGACGAAAATGTATCATTTGGGCGCGCTGACCGCGGAACAGGCGGCAGGGCTGGCGCGACGGCTGCTGCAAATAAACGGCGTCTACGAAGCCGGCGTCATCGCCGACGAGCAGGTGGCGATACTCAAGGTAGCCCAGCAAGGCTGGGATGAAGAGGCTGCGGTAAAATTAATAGGGGAAAGCAAACATGGCATCAGTCAATAAAGTGATCTTGATCGGCAACATCGGCAAAGACCCGGAAATACGCTACATGCCCAGCGGCGACGCCATGGTGAACCTGACCCTGGCGACGACCGACAACTGGAAAGATAAAAACGGCGAAAAACAGGAGCGCACCGAATGGCACCGCGTCGCCATCTTCGGCAAGCTCGCGGAAATCGCCGGCGAATACCTGAAAAAAGGCTCGCAAGTGTATTTCGAAGGCAGCCTGAAAACGCGCAAATGGACCAACAAGGAAGGCCACGACCAGTACACCACCGAAATCGTCGCCGATAAAATGCAGATGCTCGGCGGACGCGGCGGTTCAGCCAATATGGACAGCGGCGGCGGTAACGAGGCTAAACCCGCCCGCACCGGTGCGCCGTCGCAGAACGCGCCGCAAAACAAACCCGCCGGCAATAATTTCGACGATATGGATGACGATATACCGTTCTAATTTATACCTAGAATAATTTTGTAATTAAGATCCCGACAAGCCTTGTGTTTGCTGGGATTTTTTATTGTTTACTTTTTCTCTGGTCGATGGCTTCGTTCTAGAAACGACCTGGGATACTTATGTAATTAACCCGCTATTAACAAGATGGCGGGTTTTTTGTTTTTTTTTTGGTCTCGATGAGCGTCATGATCGCGTTTCCGGAAACATGGTTCCGGAAAATATCCTCAGGCCGTTTCCGGTTTCAGCGCAGCGGAAAAATGAAGTGCATTAATTTGCAATCCGTGGTTCAAATACAAGCGATGCGCGTCGTGTCGGTGCATGCCCGAATCCAGATGAAACTGGACGCAGGATAAATCCCGCGCCGTCTGCATCAGGCTGTCCAGCAATCTGCCGCCGTAACCCTGTTTGCGGGCGCTGCTCAAGGTGGCCAGATCGTCGACGTACAACGTGCGACCCCAGGATAAGGTTTCGATCACCCGATATCCTGCGACGGCGACTATCCGCCCCGACGCAGCAAGATACGTCAGCGTATAGCCGTGGTTCTGCATTTGGCGCTGAACCCGGCTTACGAATTCGTTTTCCTCAAGATGCGGACGAAGTTCGTGCATCACGGGAAAGCAGGCGGCGATTTCGGTTTCGGTAGACGCTACGCAAACGTTCATTAATGTTCCTGACTTCAGACTGGTCTTAATAAATTTCATTATAAATAATTTATACTGACGGTTACTCGCCAGGTCATTTATTTTTAAAGGATCAATCATGGATAGCCGCCCTCCGTTTCCTCCCTTTGATCGGGATACCGCCGCCCAGAAAGCGCGGATGGCGGAAGATGCCTGGAATACCCGCGATCCCGAGCGCGTGTCTGCCGTTTATACCGAAGACACGCATTGGCGCAATCGCAGCGAATTCCTTGACGGCAGAGTAGCGGTGCGTGCGTTTCTGACGCGAAAATGGAACAAGGAGCTGGATTACCGGCTTATCAAGGAAGTATGGAGCTTTTGCGAAGCGCGGATCGCCGTGCGATTCGCCTATGAATGGCATGACGATTCGGGGCAGTGGTATCGCAGTTACGGCAACGAAAACTGGCAATTCAATTCCGCCGGGCTGATGACGCATCGCTATGCGAGTATCAACGATCTGCCGATCCGGGAATCGGAGCGGCGATTCCATTGGCCGCTCGGCCGCAGGCCGGACGATCATCCCGGTTTAAGCGATTGCGCTTGCTGAAAAGAATCCAATTTCGATACGGCATAAGCGCCAGTTCAGAAATGGAGATTATCTCCTAAGGTACTTGCGTTAAAATACGGTAACCTCGAATCGTAAGGACGTTCGGATACGTTTTCCGGTTCAAGGTAAATACTATAAGAATGCAATATCGGAGGAGAAGCAGCATGGTGATTCGGGATGAAGTTCTGGTTGCAGCCAAAGAAGTTTTTTTGCGCTCGTATCTGGGCGAATTCGACCGGTTCCTTCCGAAAATGATGGAAGTCTCGTTTAACAAAAGCGAAAGTGCCAATTCGCTATCGCAACGGAGCCATTACCGTATTTTGCGGCGATTGCTGCACGATCGTTCGGTCGAGCTCAGACAAAATCTGAATGACAGTATGGACAGGCTTTTGCAGCGCAGTCTGCAAACGGCCTACAGCGCGTTTCGCCCCTCTTTTGCGCTGCCGGGAGCGGCGTCGTTATCCCTGGTCGAACCGGCGGCATTTGAAGGCGAATTGCGGCTGGCGGCGTTTACCGAGCGCTTCCGTTACGAGGCGGAAGACGAGCTGCGCGACTTGAATGTGCGCGTTGCGCTGTTGTTCGGTCAGGATGAGGTCAAGGAGCGCGAAGTGCCGTTCCGGCCTTATCTGGTTTCTAAATCGCTGGCCGAAGCGGTGGACCGGATGCGTCTGCCGCCCGAAGTGAGCGATCTGATGACGCCTTTGCTGGCGGAGTGTTATGCCGGCGCCATCGATGAAATGTACGCAACAGTAAACCGTT
The DNA here is from genome assembly GCA_035713285.1 of Burkholderiales bacterium. Classification (GTDB taxonomy): domain Bacteria; phylum Pseudomonadota; class Gammaproteobacteria; order Burkholderiales; family Sulfuriferulaceae; genus Sulfuriferula. Next base: position 2,153 of record DASSZW010000019.1, on the reverse strand, counting down.
GCCTTGCGGACAACGGCATTGCGGCTGACATGCCGCTCAGAATCAAAAAATCGCCGGATAAATCTATCGCGGACGAACGTTTTTACGCAGGCGGCAATCCAGCCGGTATTGCGGAAGGCAGCGTCACAGAGTTTGCGCCGGCGCATCCGGACGAGAATTTCCGTTCGATGGACGCATCTTCGTCATTTCTGGCAAATGGCATGAATTCGCCGGCAGCAGGCCTCGGGCCAGAGGGGACGCTTAATCGACTTTTTGAAATGGTGCGGCGATTCGGCGGGGCGTTGCCCGATTTCGCGGTATCGACCGGTCTCGATGACAGCCGGCAAGCCGGAGGCGCTGTTCGCGATGTCGAAGCTATGTGCAATGCGCTGTCGAATACAATTTTTGAACGGCGGCACGAACTTTGCGGGCAGAGCGAAGATACGAATGAACGCATGATCGCCGATATCGTTGCCATGCTGTTTGAATTCATCATGCGCGACAGCCTGGTGCCGATGGAGATACGGGAGCAACTGGGAAAACTGCAATTTCTGGTATTGAAAGTTGCGTTGTATGACGGCAGCTTGTGGCTCGGTAACGAACATCCTCTGCGCGCATTGATCAATCGCATTGCCTCGGTTTCTGCCGGAATCGGGTCCGGCGAGCCGGTTAACCCCCGCTTCAATGCAAAAATCACCGAGATGACGGAAAATTTGCTGAACGACGGAACGGAAGAAGTCGAATTGCTGCTGCCGCTGTTCGAGCGCGCAGTCGCTGAACTGGACGGGTTTATCGAGCAGGATATCCGCATCGGGGACGACAAGCTGAATCGGGCAATCCAGGCACTGGGCGACATCCGTGCGCGCAGTTTGAATTTCGCCCGTCTTTACGTCCAGACGAAGGGAATCTTGTCGAAGTTGGCTCTGGAGAGTTTTCTGCATGAATTTCTGGCCGAGACCTGGACAGAAGCGATAGAGCTGGCCGACAGCCGCGAGCCTGCCCGCTCCGATCGGTTTCGCACCCTGATGCCGAATCTGGTATGGAGCGTTGCGCCCAAGCTCGACGAATATGACCGCCAGACCCTGTCGGCACTATTGCCTGCGATGATCGGCACCTTGCGCGAAGGCATGATGTCTGTGGCGTGGCCGCAATCGCGGCAAAAGGAATTATTGGGCCGCCTGTTCGATGCGCATACCGGCGCCTTGCGTTCGAATCACGCCGTTTCGCCACCGTCTCTGGCATCCTTGCACCAGGCCTTCGAAAGTCTGGTTAAACAGGCGCCCGGCAAGCAGCCGGTAACGGATCAGGCGATCGACCATGTGGAAAAAATATTGATATGCGGCGCTCTGAGGCGTCTCGATACCGATATCAACTCCTTGCAGGATTATCCCGGCCGGGCAACCGGCGCCGCCGCTGTACCGGCGTCTTACGGCGAAAAATCGCGCTACCCGGCAAGTCGCGAGCCGCGCCTGTCCAGGGGCTGTTTTTTTGAGGTCGCGCTGGATCAGGCAGCGGGGCGGGCGCGTTTGTGCTGGGTCAGCAGCGATGCGTCCATCATGCTTTTTAAACTCGACCGGCAAACAGCGCCGCTAATGATCACCCTGGCTGAATTTCAGCGTCTGCTCGCGAGCGGGCAAATCCGGTTTGCGGAAGAACGGCTGCTGTTCGACCGGGCCCTGCATTCGTTGTTGAGCGCCGCCGAACATCTGGCCAGGGTATGACAGGTCTGCAGGGGATGGCGACATCATAATTCGAAACCGATTACGCGCACGATTCCTTCAATCGTGTCGCGTATCCAGGAAGGTTGCCGCGCGATAAAAACCGATGATCGCTGAGCGAGTTCCGCATGCCACGCCTCGAACCACCTGATTTCGTTGCTGCCATAAAATACGGCCATCGCTTCGTAATTCAGGAACAGGCTGCGTCCATCCAGATTGACGGAACCGCACACGGCTAGCGCATCGTCTATCGCTATCATCTTGGCATGGACCATATCGGGATAGAGCAATACTCGCGCGCCCGCCTCCGCCATGGCGAGCAACGCCCGGCCTCTCGCCAGGTCGGCGAGCAGATGGTTGGATTTTTCGGGGACGACGAGCGTGATCGCTACGCCGCGGCGGCAAGCCAGGCACCAGGCTTCGAGCAACGTATCGTTGGGCACGAAGTAGGGCGTT
>DASSZW010000018.1:0-9615 GCA_035713285.1 Burkholderiales bacterium | reverse complement strand
ATTAAATTGTATGGCTGGATTGCGCGCGTTTTTGTTAAAATGATCATACCGAATTCGTCGCCGCCCTGACGCGCCAGAATACCATTGTTCCGGAAACATGAATATCCAGGTTCCGATCGAAGGCGTCGCCGAAAGCATGTCCACTCCATCCCATGTTCGGTATTGTGCCACCAATCAGCCTTTGATGGGGTGTTTGTCGACGAGTCGATTGATTGACTTCCGGCAATCGGTTCGAATTTCCATGTCGCTTATTTTAGCCTGTTCATCTGCTGTTTTCAGGTTAAAATCGCCTATCTAATTCGAAAGCGCGAGCATGTCCACCAATCATTTTACTCCCGGCGATAAAGCGAATATTTTATCGGAAGCCTTACCTTATATTCAGCAGTTTTTTGACAAGACCATTGTTATCAAATACGGCGGCAATGCGATGACGGACGATAGCCTGAAGGCCGGATTCGCCAGCGATGTCGTGCTTTTGAAGCTGGTCGGCATGAATCCGGTCATCGTTCACGGCGGCGGCCCGCAAATCGGCGACCTGCTGAAACGCGTCGGCAAGCAGAGCGAATTCGTCCAGGGAATGCGCGTGACCGATAAAGAAACGATGGATGTCGTGGAAATGGTGCTCGGCGGTCTGGTGAACAAGGAAATCGTCAATCTGATCAATCAGCACGGCGGCAAGGCGGTAGGCCTGACCGGCAAAGACGGGCGCATGATACGCGCCAGAAAATTATTGATAGACGATATCGAGCATACGGGCAATAAGCTCGATATCGGTTCGGTGGGCGAAGTCACCGGGATTGATCCCGAGCTGGTGGAATTGCTCGATACACGCGATTTCATCCCCGTGATCGCACCGGTAGGCGTCGGCGACGACGGCGAATCCTATAATATCAACGCCGATCTGGTCGCCGGCAAACTGGCCGAAACGCTGCATGCGGAAAAACTGATCCTGATGACCAATATTCCCGGAGTGCTCGACAAGGAAGGCGGACTATTGACCGGGCTGACGGCACAACGGGTCGGCCAGTTGATCGCCGACGGCACCATTTACGGAGGTATGCTGCCTAAAATCCATTGCGCGCTCGAAGCCGTGCGGAACGGCGTGCAGACAGCGCATATCATCGACGGGCGGGTCAAGCATGCCCTGCTGCTCGAAGTATTGACCAAGGACGGCGTGGGCACCCTGATTAAGCGGCATTGATCAGCCTTCGTCGCGGTAAACGTCGTCTGCAGGCCGCTGCGTAATGTATTGTTGCGACAGCGAAACATAATGCCGGGCGGAATAATACAGATAATCGATTTCTTCGGCGCTGAGCGGCCGTACCGGCCGGGCGGGGCGGCCCAGGTATAGGTAACCGCTGCGCAGCACCGACCGTTCCGGGACCAGGCTGCCGGCGCCGAGCAGGGTTTCGGGTTCTATGACGGCATTATCCATGACCAGGCTGCCCATGCCGATCAGGCATGCATTGCCGATCGCGCAGCCGTGCAGGATTACGCCATGACCGACGGTGACGTCGTCGCCGATGATCAGCGGCGCGCCGCCGGGATTGCGCGGAGTGGCATGCGACACATGCAACACGCTGTTATCCTGAATATTGGTGCGCGCGCCGATGCGGATATGATGGACGTCGCCGCGTACGACCGCGCCGCACCAGATCGAACTGTCTGCGCCGACGGCGACGTCGCCGATGAGGCGGGCGCTATCGTGTACCCATGCTCCGTCGGCAAGCAACGGCATGCGGCCGAGGAATGACTGTAGGGAAGAAGTTACCGGGTGCATGGAATTATGCTTGTCGCGTATTAAAACGAGTATTATACAATGTACGAGTCATTGAGTGACCGGATCAGGCAACGCTGTCGCCAAATACGGTTAACCGTTGCACCGGAATGCCGCTATATTTATGATTTATTTATTATTGATTTAACAGAAATGTCACCAACATGAACCCTTTACTCGACTTTACCGGTTTGCCGCGCTTCCGTGAAATCGCCGCGGCGGATGTCGCGCCCGCCATAGACCTGTTGCTCGCCGAAAACCGTGCATTGATTGCCGGATTGATAAGTGCAGACGATGTTCCGACCTGGTCGAATTTCATGCGGCCGATGGAAGATGCCAATGAGCGCCTGTCGCGTGCCTGGGGCGCGGTATCGCATTTGAACAATGTAATGAACACGGCCGAATTGCGTGCCGCATACAATGAGAATCTGCCCAAAGTCACCCAATATTCCACGGAACTGGCGCAAAACCAGGCTTTGTACCAGCGCTTCAAGCAACTGAAAAGCGCGCCCGATTTTCAGTCGCTGACCGCAGTGCAACAGAAAATCATCGATAACGCGTTGCGCGATTTTCGTTTGGGCGGCGCCGAACTGAACGATGACGATAAATTGCGTTTTTTGCAGATACAGGAAGAACTGGCGCAGCTCGGCGCCAAATTCGAAGAAAACCTGCTCGACGCTACCAATGCTTACACCCTGCTGGTGGAATCTGCCGGGGAAGTGTCGGGTTTGCCCGAAGATGTTCTGCAGGTGGCGCGCGAAGCCGCTCAAAGCCAGGGGCAAAACGGATGGAAATTCAGTCTGCACGCGCCTTCCTACATGCCGGTCATGCAATATGCCGACAATCGGGCGCTGCGCGAAAAAATGTACCGCGCCTACGTTACCCGAGCCTCGGAATTCGGCCCGGCAGAACTCGACAATACCGGTTTGATAGAAAAAATCGTTACCTTGCGGAACGAGGCCGCTTTATTGCTTGGCTTCAATAATTACGCCGAGCTGTCGCTGGAGAACAAAATGGCCGATTCGCCGGAGCAGGTCGATCTTTTCCTGCGCGATCTGGCGCGGCGAGCCAGACCTTCCGCAGAACGCGACCGGCAGGAACTGCAGCAATTCGCCGAAGAGCAATTGCAGCTGCCGGATCTGCAGGCCTGGGACATTCCTTATGTGAGCGAGAAGTTAAGAATAGCTCGATACGATTTTTCCGAGCAGGAAGTCAAACAGTATTTTCCGGAGCCTCAGGTGTTATCGGGAATGTTCAAACTGGTTCATACGCTCTACGGGCTCGATATCCGGCGCAGCATCGCCGAAGTATGGCACGACGAGGTCAAATTTTACGATATTTGCGATAGCGCCGGAACGCTGATCGGTCAGTTTTATCTCGACCTCTATGCGCGCGAGCATAAGCGCGGCGGTGCCTGGATGGACGATGCCCTGACGCGCAGGCGCAAACCCGGCGGCATACAGACGCCGGTCGCCTATTTGACCTGCAATTTTTCCGCCCCGGTGGGCGACAGGCCCGCCCTGTTTACTCATGACGAAGTCATTACTCTGTTTCATGAATTCGGCCACGGCCTGCATCATTTGCTTACCCAGATCGAAGAGCTTGGGGTTTCGGGAATCAATGGCGTGGAATGGGACGCCGTAGAGTTGCCTTCGCAATTCATGGAAAATTTTTGCTGGGAATGGGATGTGCTGGAGCCGATGACCAGCCATGTAGACCACAAAAATCCGCTGCCCCGGGCTTTGTACGACAAAATGCTGGCGTCCCGGCAATTCCAGAGCGGTTTGCAAACGCTGCGACAGATTGAATTCGCTTTATTCGATCTGCAGCTGCATGATCCGGAATATAAAGGCGAACTGACGGCGCTGGAATTGCTGGCAAAAATACGTAAAGACATTGCAGTACTGGTTCCGCCGGACTATAACCGTTTTCCAAATAATTTTTCCCATATTTTCGCGGGCGGTTATGCGGCAGGATATTATAGTTATAAGTGGGCGGAAGTTTTATCGGCCGACGCATATAGTTTGTTTGAAGACAATGGCATACTGTCGCCGGAAACAGGCGATCGTTTCCGGCGGGAGATACTGGCAGTGGGCGGAGCGCGGTCTGCGCACGATTCGTTTGTCGCATTTCGAGGACGCGAACCGAAGATCGACGCACTATTGAGGCATAACGGTATGAATTAATGGGGAATGTGCTATGCGTGCGAATGTCATGGGGGGAATACTGACGTTGGTGCTTGTAAATAGCGTGATGGCTGCGGATTTTTATCGGTGGGTGGATAAAGATGGCGTGGTGAATTATAGCGACGAGACGCCGACGGGATTGGTCACCAAACTGGAAGAAAGAAAAATGTGGGCCAATGTCATCGATGGTCAGCCGTCCTATGCGCTTAAAACGGCGGCGACCAAAAGCCCGGTCACGCTGTATGCCGGCGATTGCGGTCCGGTCTGCGACAGTGCAGTGGCCCTGCTCAATAAACGCGGCATACCTTATGCCCAGAAAGATCCTCAAACCAATAAGGCCGATGCCGAAGCATTGAGCAAGCTATTGGGCGGAGAGGGGATAAGACTGCCCGTACTGTTAATCGGCAGCAGGCAAATCAAGGGCTTCGAGGCCGGCAACTGGAATTCGGCGCTGGACAAGGCGGGTTATCCGAAAACGGCGATGCCGGGCGATGTCAGGCCTGCGCATGAAACGGCAAAACAGAATTAATGAAACTATCGACCTGGAATGTCAATTCGCTCAAAGTTCGTTTGCCGCATCTGCTGGATTGGTTGAATGCGCAGCGACCCGATGTGGTCTGTCTGCAGGAAACCAAACTGGAAGACGGCAAATTTCCGTACGATGCGATCGTTGCCGCCGGTTATCACGTTATTTTCAGCGGCCAGAAAACCTATAACGGCGTCGCGATATTAAGCCGGTGGCCGCTGCAGGATACGGTAATCGGCATTCCGGGCTGGGAAGATGCGCAGCAGCGGGTGATCGCCGCCACCACAAACGGCGTGCGCGTCGTCTGCGTTTATGTGCCTAACGGCCAAAGCACGGACTCCGATAAATATCAGTACAAACTCGCCTGGCTGCAGGCATTGACCGCCTATCTTGAAGCGGATTTGCTGCGATATCCCCGTCTGGCGGTATTGGGTGATTATAATGTAGCACCTGCCGACGACGATGTGTACGACCCGGCGGCCTTGGGCGACGGTGTTCTGGTGTCTGCGGCCGAACGCGCTGCGTTCGAAGCATTGCTGGCGGTTGGCTTGCACGACAGCTATGGCTTGTTTGAAAAAACCGCAGGCGCTTTTACCTGGTGGGATTACAGGATGGCAGCCTTTCGCCGCAACATGGGCCTGCGTATCGACCATGTGCTGATTTCGCCGGCGCTGGCGGCGTCGTGTCGGTCATGGGAGGTCGACAAGACGCCGAGAAAACTGGAGCGGCCGTCCGACCACGCCCCCGTACTGGTGACATTTGATGCGCAGGGACAGTAACAAACTCGTTATTTGCCGATAAGCACTCGACCCCGCCGTAAAAATATGTCGGCGAGTTCGTCGTTGATCGTGAGCTTGATCAGTTTCCTGCATGCCAGCAAAGCATCTTCCAGTGCATCGGGAGTGCCGTCCGCGTCTTCTATTTTCTTGATGACGCGGCCTGCATTGTTCCCCAGCAGTTCTTTCGCCAGATTGGCCAGCTTGACCTTCAGCAGCAATCCGGCGCCGCCGGTCTGGCTGACTTCGCCCTGGATGGTCGAAATGTCGTCATGGATCAATTCGAGAGCATACAGTTCCTGAAGCACTGCAACGACATCGCTTACCCAGAAAACCTTGCTGGCGATGTTCGCTACGGAAGTTTTTCCGTCCACCACGAGCAGGGCCCGGCGAAGATTGGCGGATATTTGATGGCTATGGCTATGCGCGATTTCCTCGCCTTTGGCGGTTCGGAATAGAATTAAATCTGGACGCATGACTTACTCCGGCTTACTCGGTGAGTTCACGAATAATATTAAAAATCAGGCGGACGGTAACGACTACATAAATGGCTCCGAACAGGAATATCAACGATACTACCAGCCGCAGGATATCCTCGGGCAACTGGTCGAAGAAAGGCGTAGTCAAAAATCCGAAAGTGAATAAGGTAACGAGAATAGTGAGGAAGTTCCACTGCTTGCCGACCATGCCGCCCGGGATGCTGGATTTTAGCGAGAGCGCCAGGTACAGGCAGTAAAACATGATCAGAATTGCTGAAAAATTAAGGATGGTAGAAAGATTAAAGCCCACGGGATTCTCCAGTTTTGTTTTATATTTAGAAGTTTATTCTACACGTAATCATACTGTAGCAAAAACATAAATACTACATATTTAACTTCCTGATATCTGGTTAAAAAGGTGGGTGCCGAGCAAAGGCGGCGAAAAAAGCGGCAACGGAAATTTCGGCGCAGCCAAAAACCGGAGCATATAAATGACAATAAGAATTTTCGGCTTTTTAACGAAACCTGGGCTAAACGCAGGAGTCGCGTACCGGTCTTTATGCTAGTTCAGTTTTACTCCTAACGCATGTCCTATATAAAAACTCGCTGCGCCCGCGGCACCGCCGATCAGCAGCATCCTCAGTCCTCCGGCCAGTGCGTGCCGCCCCGTAAATAAACTGATGCTGGCTCCTACCAGAAACAAGGCGGCGGAGGTAATCGCCATTACCTCGATCAGCGTATTCCGGCCATGGTCGAATAATAAGGGCAGCAACGGTATGCCTGCTCCTGCGCAAAAGGCCAGAAAGGAAGATAGCGCCGCGCTCCAGGGAGAATCCAGTTCGTTGGGGTTTAATCCGAGTTCTTCGCGGGCCAGAATATCGAGCGCGCGATCGGGGTCGGCGATCAGTTTGTCGGCGGCGCGCCGGGCTTCGTCTTCGCCCATCCCTTTCGCAACGTAAATCAGCGCTACTTCCGCCGCTTCTTCTTCCGGATATTGCTCCAGTTCTTCCCGTTCCAGTTCGATTTGATGTTCGTACATTTCGCGCTGCGAGCGGACGGATACGTATTCGCCGGACGCCATGGAAAAGGCTCCCGCAAGCAGGCCGGCCAATCCGGCGATCAGGACGATCCGGTTATGGCCGCCGGATGTGGCTCCCGACATGCCCAGGATCAGGCTGGCATTGGAAATCAGGCCGTCATTGATGCCGAATACCGCAGCACGTAAATTGAGATGGCCGTTTAACTGGTGGTGCTGTCCGATATCTTCGATATTGTCGGGAATGGGATGGTGGTCCGCAGCACCGCCGGTGTAGACGCCCATGCCGCGAATTTTCATCGCCGACAGTACGGGTTTTATCGTCTTTACGCCAAGATAGCGCACTAGCAACCCTACCAGCTTGCTGCGCAAATCGGGCCGGTAGCGCAAAACCGGCGGGGTTCTGGATTTCTGCAATTCCGCTTCCCATAACATGGCCTGTTTAAGCGCTGCTTCCGCCAGTTCGAAAAACAAATGCTTGCGCACCGGATCGGTTTCTGCTTCGGCAATAATGCGATACAGATAGGCTGAACGTTTTTCTTCTCTCCAGCCTTCGTAGGCGTGGTGATGGTGGGGCATGTCGTTTCCTTATGATTGTGCCAGGCGACGGTACTGGATCGCTTCGCTCAGATGCAGGCTGCCGATATCGGTTGCGCCAGCCAGGTCGGCGACGGTACGGGCAATCTTGAGTATGCGGTGATACGCCCGGGCGGACAAATTGAGCCGGTTGATGGCGGATCGTAATAATGCGGTGCCGTTCGGGTCCGTCGCGCAATGGTGTTCCGTTTCTTTGCTCGACAAAGCGTGGTTGGGCTTGCCTTGCCGGCGCAACTGCATCTTGCGCGCTGCGGCGACGCGTTTTTGTATTTGCGCGCTTGATTCGCCGTCGGCAGGACCGAGCAGTTCGTTCTGGCCGGGAGTCGGCACTTCGATCTGTATGTCGATGCGATCGAGCAACGGGCCCGACAATTTGCCGCGGTATCGCGCGACCTGATCGGTAGTGCAGCGGCATTTTCCGGCAGGGTGGCCCAGATAGCCGCACGGGCAGGGGTTCATCGCGGCGATCAGTTGAAAGCGGGCGGGAAAATCGACCTGGCGGCTGGCGCGCGAAATAGTGATCATTCCGGATTCGAGGGGCTCGCGCAAGACTTCCAGTACTGCGCGCGGAAATTCCGGCAGCTCGTCCAGAAATAAAATACCGTGATGCGCCAGCGAAATTTCTCCCGGCCGCGGGTTGCTGCCGCCGCCGACCATGGCTGCGGCGGACGCAGTGTGGTGCGGGTTGCGGTAAGGCCGCCGGCGCCAGTGTTCCGGCCGGAAATTGCCGTTTAAGGACAACAGGGCGGCGGATTCGATCGCTTCCCGTTCGTCCATTTCCGGCAATATGCCCGGAAAGCGGCTGGCCAGCATCGATTTTCCGGTGCCCGGAGGCCCTGCCATCAGTATCGAATGAGCGCCTGCAGCGGCGACTTCGAGCGCCCGCTTGACCGCAATTTGTCCTTTTACTTCGTTGAAGTCGGGATAAGCCGATCCAGGCGATGCAGGCGCCGCCGGCATTTGCATGGGTAGAACCATCTTTCCGGTCAAATGTGCGCATACTGCAAGCAGTGACGTCGCCGGATAGATTTCTGAATGTTCAACCAAGGCGGCTTCTGCGCCGTTAGCCGCGGGCAGAATGAATGCCCGCCCGCTTTGCGTCGCTCCCAGTGTCATTGCCAGCGCGCCCCGTATCGGACGCAATTCACCGGTTAATGCCAGTTCGCCGGCAAAATCGTATTTTGCCAGCGGCGGAACCGGTATCTGGCCGGAAGCGGCCAGTATTCCCAAGGCAATCGGCAAGTCATAACGACCGGATTCCTTGGGCAAATCGGCAGGAGCAAGATTGACGGTGATGCGGCTGACGGGAAAGTCGAAACGCGAATTCTGTATGGCGGCCCGAACCCGGTCGCGTGCTTCCTTTACTTCGGTTTCGGGTAAGCCGACGAGGGTGAAACTCGGCAAGCCGTTCGCCAGATGCGCTTCGACCATGACTTCCGGTGCGTTCATGCCGGTCAGCGAGCGGCTATGCAACACGGCGATCGCCATATTTTCAGGCGAGCGGCGCAGGCTTTATCAATCGTTCGAGTTCGGAGATGCGGGCTTCGAGCAGGATAAGCTGTTCTCTGGTTCGCAGCAGCACTTCTTGCTGTACGTCGAACTCTTCCCGGGTAACGATATCCATCTTTTGCAGCGCGCTTTGCAGTAATGCCCGCAAATTGTGTTCGACATCCTTGAGAGGGCCGTGATTTAACGTTTGACTGATTTTGTCGCCCAGGTCGTCGATTAATTTTTGATTGAGCAGCATGGCTGATCTCCGATACGAATAATAAAAAACGAAATCTCCGGCCGGTGCCATTCACAGGTGGCCACATTCTGCCGGCACGCGAATTTACGAAATACCGATTGAACCAATTCTAACCGTCAAATCAAGCTTGCGCTACCAATTGAGCGATAAATACCTCATGCGGACGCTTATACAATAAATTTTATCGAACGTGAGGTTGGCAGGACTTCTGGAAAGACGATTATGACGGAAATAATAATTATTTATAAGAAATGCACGTATTTGGTGCAATGCAGGCCGCTACGTGCTTTAAAATAGTGCAAGGGCACCACGCTATCTCCTAGATTGGAAGATAAAGCTTTGTCTGGCTGTTTTATTTGGGCTGGCACGGTTAATGCTAAGAGTAATTTGCACCGTTGCTATTTTCTTTTAGGGAGTTTTAATATGCTTAAGTTCAACAAATCCGTTTTGGCGCTGGCGCTGGCCTGCGTAACCGCTCCGGTACTGGCCGA
>DASSZW010000017.1:0-5369 GCA_035713285.1 Burkholderiales bacterium | reverse complement strand
CTGATGGCGTTCGGCTTCGTTGTCGAGCGCTTCGGCATTTTCCTGCATATGCTGGCGCAGAAATCGCAAACCGACATGAAACAGGGCCCTTCATTCTGGCTCGGTCTGGGATTTATTTTACTCGGCGCGAGCATGGCGGTACTGGCAGTCATCCAGTATAAAAAAATCTTTGCCACCTTCGAACCGAAGGAAATACCCACCGGCTACTGGACCAATCTTTCGATCTATACCACCCTCGCACTGGCATTCCTCGGCTTTGCCATGGCTGCTTATTTAATCATCGATCTCAAATAAACGCTCCCCCATTTCCCATGACCCGCAAAATCCTGATTACGTCCGCTCTTCCCTACGCCAACGGCGCCATACATCTCGGGCACCTGCTCGAACATATCCAGACCGATATCTGGGTGCGCTTCCAGAAAATGCGCGGCCACGAATGCTATTACATTTGCGCCGACGACACCCACGGCACGCCCATCATGCTGCGCGCGGAAAGCGAAGGCATCACGCCGGAAGCGCTGATCGCCCGCGTCCACGATGAGCATTTGCGCGATTTCACCGGGTTTCATGTCGCCTACGATAACTATCATTCCACGCATGCCGACGAGAACCGCGAAATAGTCAGTGAAGTATATTTGAAGCTGCGCGACGCCGGCTTCATCGAACGCAAAACCATCGCCCAGTATTACGACACCAGCAAGGAAATGTTCCTGCCCGACCGTTTCATCAAAGGCCAGTGCCCCAAATGCGGCGCACTGGATCAATACGGCGACAGCTGCGAAGTGTGCGGAGCGACCTACTCGCCCACCGACCTGATCAATCCGGTTTCCGCCATGTCCGGTACGCAGCCGGTACATCGGGAGTCCGAGCATTATTTCTTCAAACTGAGCGACTGTGAAGCGTTCCTGCGCAGCTGGACGCGCTCGGGCACGCTGCAGCGCGAAGCGGCCAACAAACTCGACGAATGGTTTTCGGCAGGGCTGCAAAACTGGGATATATCGCGCGACGCGCCGTATTTCGGCTTCGAAATTCCCGATGCGCCGAATAAGTATTTCTACGTCTGGCTCGACGCGCCGATCGGCTATATGGGAAGTTTTCGCAATCTGGCCGACCGCATCCAGCTGGATTACGACGCCTGGTGGCGGACCGGCAGCGATACCGAGCTGTATCATTTCATCGGCAAGGACATTCTTTATTTTCATGCGCTGTTCTGGCCGGCCATGCTCGAGGCGGCCGGTTACCGCAAACCGAACGGCATTTTCGCGCACGGCTTCCTGACCGTGAACGGAGCGAAAATGTCGAAATCGCGCGGCACCTTCATCACCGCCGAAAGCTATCTCGCCAGCGGCCTGAATCCCGAATGGCTGCGCTATTATTTTGCCAGCAAGATTAACGGCAGCATGGAAGACATCGACCTGAGCTTCGACGATTTCATCGCCCGGGTAAACAGCGACCTGATCGGTAAATACATCAATATCGCCAGCCGCACCGCAGGATTTATCAGCAAACGGTTCGACGGCAAGCTCGCTGCGCTGCCTGCGCAGTCGCCCTTGCTCGACAGCGTACGGAAAGCGGCGGACTCGATTGCCGAATGCTACGAGAATCTCGATTACGGGCGCGCCCTGCGCGAGGTCATGCACCTGACCGACACGGCGAACCAGTACGTCAACGACCACAAACCGTGGGAACTGGCCAAACAACCCGGCCAGGAGGCATTACTGCATGAGGTCTGCAGCGTCAGCCTGAATCTGTTCCGCCTGCTGACGGTCTATCTCAAACCGGTATTGCCCAAGCTCGCGGCCGATGTCGAGCAATTCCTGAATATTCCGCCCTTGTCGTGGGCCGATGCCGCGACGCTATTGACCGATCATGCCATCAATCCGTACCGGCATCTGATGACGCGGGTGGAACAGCAGCAAATCGATACCGTGATCGCCGCCAATATCGCCAAAGCCGCTCCCGAAGCCGCTCCTGTAACCGCGGCCGCGGCACATGCCCAACCTGCCGCGCAGAGTGCGTCCGATAACGGCACCGTCAGCGTGGACGATTTCGCCAAAATCGACCTGCGCGTCGCCCGCATCGTCAACGCCGAGCACGTCGACGGCGCCGACAAGCTGATACGCCTGACGCTGGATATCGGCGAAACCGTGCCGCGCAACGTATTCGCCGGGATCAAGTCGGCGTACGACCCGGCGCAATTGATCGGACGAATGACGGTCATGGTCGCCAATCTCGCGCCGCGCAAGATGAAATTCGGCGTATCGGAAGGCATGGTGCTGGCGGCATCGGGAGAAACGCCGGGGTTGTTCATACTGAGTCCGGACGAAGGTGCAACGCCTGGGATGCGGGTGAAATAACGTACCGGTTTACAGTTGTCGCCGCGCAGTAACGCGCCGGTTCAAGACTTGCCAACGCTCCGGAACAAACCGCGTATCCGGTTGATTATCCCCGCATCCGGGATATTTTTAGGAGTTTCCACCTTATGCCGCTGTATCGCAGCGGGCCGCAGCCGTATCTCGTCAGCCAGCACCATACCGGACTGGATGCCCCGCAACACCATGGTTTTGCGCATGGGTTTGGGCAGGAAGCGGTGAACCTGACCCTGATTGATCAGTTCCACCAGCAATGAGGTATCGCGAAAGGTCGTCAGCACTATCGTCACGAGATGCGGATGAAAGTGTTTCAGCGTCTTGATGAACGGCGTCATGTCGACATTGCCGACGGTGACGTCGGAAATGATCACCGACAGTTTACGGGTTTCCAGCAACGCCATGGCATCATTCAACGTACTCGCCCATTCCAGGCGAAACGCGCCGGGGAAACTGTCGTCTATATACTGCCGCAGACTGCTCGCAACCTCTTCGGAGTCGTCCACCAGCAATATTCCCCGGATTTCCGCCGGCGATTGCGCGAACGGTTTGACCAGAACCTGTTCCAGGCTGACGGCGATGCTTGCCGCTTCGCCGACGACGGCGCGGATCTCGTCTGCATTCCAGGGCTTGTTGATATAGCGGAATACTTCGCCGTCATTGATGGAACCGATTATGGCTTCGATATCGGAATAGCCGGTCAGCAACAGGCGCATGGTGTCGGGTGCGATGTCGCGCGCCTGACGCAACAGATCCACGCCGGACATCAACGGCATGCGCTGGTCGCTGATGAGCGCATGCACTTTTTCCCGCTTGAGGATTTCGAGCGCCTCGCGCCCGTCCGTAGTCACCAGAACGCGAAAATTCGCCGCGAACAGCATGCGCAGCGAGCGCAAGATGCGCTCTTCGTCGTCCACAAACAACAAAGTCGGGCGCAAGTCGGCATTTTGCATCGGCCTCGCCGGTTTAACGGGCGGATTTATCATATCGATCATCCTGTCTCCTGCGCCATTCAATGTTTTGCAGCCACCGGCAGGCTGACGCAAAATGCCGTGCCCTTGCCGACCTGGGATTTCACCCGGATATAGCCCTGATGATCCCGGATAATTTTGAACGTAATGGAAAGCCCCAATCCTGTGCCTTCGCCGATCGGTTTGGTCGTGAAAAAGGGGTCGAATATCCGGCTCAGATTTTCAGCCGGTATTCCTTTGCCGCTATCGCGGATAATGATATGCACGTATTGCCCGTCGCTGAAGGTGCTGATCATGATGCGGCCGCGGTCTTCGATGGCGTGCACGGCATTGGTGATCAGATTCAGCAGGACCTGGTTGATTTGCGACGGGGCGCAACGGATTTTGGGTAAAACGCCCAGATCGCGGATGACGTCGACTTTATGCTTGACCAGGTTGTTCGCGATCACCAAGGTACTGTCTACGCACTGGTTGATATCGATATTGCTCACCATCGCCTGATCCAGGCGGCTGAAATTCTTGAGATTGCCGACGATTTCCGAAATTTGCCCGAGTCCGTACAGCGTATCGGAAAACAAGCCCTGCATTTCTTCATGCTGAAACGTATTGGAAAACTCCGCGCGCATTGCCTGTATTTCTGAAAATTGCGCCTGCATCTCACTTTCGTCCGTATCCGGCGATTGCAGCATGGACATCAAACGGTCGTACTTTTCGTTCAGCGCAGCCAGCTGTTCGTACGCTGCCCGCGCCATTTCGACATTGTTGTGCACATAACCGAGCGGGGTATTGATCTCGTGCGCCACGCCCGCGACCATCTGTCCGAGCGAGGCCATTTTTTCGGATTGCACCAGCTGCGATTGCGACGCCTGCAATTGAGAGAACGACTGCGCCAGCGACTTGTTTTTAGTGATCAGCTTGTCTTCGAGACCGCGCAACAGGTTGATCACGAAGCCGACGCCATGATAATTGCCGCCATCGGTAATGATGAAATCTTCGGTAATCGGGAAGGCGATATTGCGCGTGATATGATGGCTGGCTTCTTCCACCGGCCGGTCGACCGAAACCAGCAGCGGTGAGCTGTTCATGAAATGCCGGACCGGCTTGGCGCCCTGCAATTCGCGGCCGTAACGGCCCATGAGTATCCTTTGTACGTGATAACGGCTGATGACGCCCACCGGCTCGCCGTCGCGCACCACAGGCAAAGACAGAAAACGGTCGTAAGCGGGCTGCAGAAACATATCGCCGACGTCGATGACGGTAATGTCAGGCGTCAAAGGTTCGACAGCGATGCTCAGTTCCGCAATATTTTCCATAGACCGGATTCCATAAGAATACGATCCAGTATCATAACAAGCTAATATTACAAATTAAAAACACGATAGGCCGATCTTTGATATCCGGGTTATGTGCAATACATGGCTGGAATATGATGGCCGCCGAACACACGATTAATAAAGGTGCCGGTTGGAATTCTTAAGTCACGCAGGCGTCCAATCCGGCATTTCCCGCTTCATGAGTTCATCGAATAATGGAACCGTAAATGCCGTATCGCCATGGGCAGGGATAGAACCTGCGATGCCTTTCAACTCGGCCAGATGACGGCTGCTGCTCGCCAGTTTTTTAAGAATCGCCGACGTCTCGAAACGTATTGCATCCAGTTGCTCAAGCGGGGTGATTCGATGCATCAGCAACTCCCTGGCTATGACGTGTATAGAAAATGCAAATTTGCATATATATCAACATCGACACACATAGAAAAGTCGATTTTTTATACATGTCAGCTTTGATGTGCATAGAAAATAGCTTTTCGATATGCATCAAACCGATGAACGATTCAGGTTGCGCATGGATATATTGTATCTCCCGTTTTTTCTTGATGGATTCACGCTCAATCAAAAAGACCTGAGCAACGCGGAGAAAGTCGATGCAAGAATGTGCGTCGTGCTGCACCAAATTCATCGCGTCTCAATGCGACCATGATCAGAAGGCGCCACTTCGACGAAGTCAGGGGTGCCACGGGTCTCGAACT
>DASSZW010000016.1:0-21263 GCA_035713285.1 Burkholderiales bacterium | reverse complement strand
TTACATGAACGCAGATCCTTCCCTCCCGCCGCCGAATTCCAGGCACATGCCAATGTGCCGGGTTTCGACGCTTATCGCGCATTATGCGCACAAGCAGAATCGAATTATGAAACTTTCTGGGCTGATCTGGCGCACCGGCATATCAGCTGGCATACCCCGTTCACGCATATACTCGATGAAACCGACGCCCCTTTTTATCGCTGGTTCGACGACGGGCGGTTAAATGTATCGTATAACTGCATAGATCGCCACTTGCCGGCCCGTTCCGGGCAGACCGCATTGATTTTCGAGGCCGACGACGGCGCCGCTTACCGGCTTAGCTATCAGCAATTGCACGACCAGGTCTGCGAACTTTCCAATGGCCTTAAAACGTTAGGCGTAAGCAAGGGCGACCGTGTCGTGATTTATATGCCGATGAGCGCCCAGGCAGTCATCGCCATGCAGGCCTGCGCGAGAATCGGCGCGATCCATTCCGTGGTATTCGGCGGTTTTTCGGCAAAATCCCTGTCCGAACGCATCGTCGACGCCCAGGCCAAACTCGTCATTACCGCAGACGGCGGGCTGCGCGGCGGTAAAACGATACCCCTCAAAGCCGTATTGGACGAAGCGCTGAAACAGCCAGGTACCGATACGGTCGGCAAAGTGGTCGTCTATCGGCGCGCAAACAATGAAATCGCGTGGAATGCGGGCCGGGATCTCTGGTGGCACGACTGCATTGCAGGCATGAGCGCTGTGTGCGAACCGGAATGGATGAACGCGGAAGACCCTCTGTTCATTCTTTATACTTCCGGTTCCACCGGCCATCCAAAGGGAGTGCAGCACAGTTCGGCCGGCTACCTGCTGGGCGCGATCCTGTCGATGCTGTGGGTTTTCGACGCCCGGCCCGATACCGATGTTTACTGGTGCACCGCGGATGTAGGCTGGATCACCGGACATAGTTACATCGCTTATGGACCGCTGGCGCTGGGCATGACGCAAGTCGTTTTCGAAGGCGTCCCGACCTATCCCGATGCGGGCCGCTTCTGGCACATGATACAGAAGTATCGGGTCACGACATTTTATACCGCGCCGACTGCTATCCGTTCGCTGATCAAGTTGGGCGGCGATTTGCCGCAAAAATACGACCTGTCGAGCCTAAGATTACTGGGGACGGTAGGCGAACCCATTAACCCGCAGGCATGGATGTGGTTTTACCAGACCGTAGGCCAGTCGCGCTGCCCTATTGTAGATACCTGGTGGCAAACCGAAACCGGCTCGCACATGATCGCGCCGTTGCCGGGCGCCATCGCCGCCAAACCGGGGTCATGCACCTTGCCTCTGCCGGGCATCATGGCGGATATCGTCGACGAACACGGCGGCGCGCTGAGCGGCGACCAAGGCGGCTACCTGGTCATCAAACGGCCTTTCCCCTCGCTGCTGCGGACCTTGTGGAACGATCCCGAACGTTTCAAACGGGCTTATTTCCCATCGGAACTGGGCGGCAAAACCTATCTCACCGGCGATTCGGCCCACCGCGACGAAGACGGCTATTACTGGATCATGGGGCGTATCGACGACGTACTCAATGTTTCCGGACACCGGCTCGGCACCATGGAAATCGAATCGGCGCTGGCAGCGCATCCGCTGGTGGCGGAAGCGGCGGTGGTCGGCAAACCGCACGACATCAAAGGCGAAGCGATCGTCGCCTTCGTCGTTCTCAAGACCGCATGCCCGCAGGGCGAAGCTGCGAACGAAGTCGCTACCGCCTTGCGTAACTGGATTGCGCAACAGATAGGCGCTATCGCCAAACCCGACGAAATTCGTTTCGGCGACAATCTGCCCAAAACCCGTTCCGGCAAAATCATGCGGCGTTTGTTGCGTTCGCTCGCCTGCGGCGCCGAGATAGATCAGGATGTTTCCACGCTGGAGAATCCGGCGATTCTGCAGCAACTCAAATTGACGGCCTGATCCATGGCGATACGCGTCCGTGTCCTGATACGGCGAATATTTCTCTATCTTCTGCTCTTCCTTGCTTTCACCATGGCAGGCTTTGTCCTGGCGCTGCGATTGTGGATATTGCCGAATCTCGATCATTGGCGCGGAGAAATTGCCGATTCCGTCAGTCATTCCATCAAACAGGAAGTGGTATTGGGGCGGCTATCGGCAAACTGGGAACATTGGCATCCCCAACTTTTTATCCAGTCGGTACGCTTATTGGACAAGACCCATCGCACTACCCTGTTTTTCTCCGACGTACGTACCGAATTATCCTGGACCAGCCTCTTTTACGGTGAAGTCCGGCTCGCCCGATTATCGGTCAACAATCTGGTCTTGAGCATGCAACGCGACAAGGACGGCACGATTTACCTGGCGGGGATCGTCATCAACGGCCCTCAGCATAAAAACCTGCTGGGCGACTGGTTGTTGAACCAGCACGAAATCCGGATCAACAACGCCACCATAGCCTGGCATGACTACCTGCTCGGCGCGCCCGAATTGATCATCGACCAGATTAACGCGGATCTGATCAACTACGGCAAACTGCATAAATTCCGTCTGACTGCGTCACCGCCGCCCTCCGTGTCGGGGCCTGTGGACATAGCCGGAAAAATGACCGGCAAATATCTCGAAAATCCCGCTTCATGGCACGGCTGGATAACGGCGAAGATTCCTTATACCAATCTGGCGCAATGGCAGCATTGGATTACGCTGCCGTATGGCATTACCGGCGGGTACGGAAATTTTGCGCTGCAATTCCAGATCGCCGGAAAACAGCTCACAGCGGCAACGGCAACGTCCTCTCTGCGCAATGTATCCCTCCGGTTCAAACCCGCTCTTCCTGCGCTCCGGCTGCTCGATCTCTCAGGGCAGGTCGAATGGAAACGGCGGAATGCGGCGCAAGTGCTGACGCTGCGTCAATTGACTATGCATACCGCCGACCGGGTTGCCATTGCCGGTCTGGACGCTTCTTTGCAGCTGATGCCGGCGACGGCGAAAACCCCGGCAGCCGGCGGTATCGCAATCAATACGGTTTCCTTGCAGGCTTTAAGCCGGCTGGCGAACTATTTTCCTCTCGCCGCAGCCCAGCAAAGCCTGATAACCCAACGCCAGCCAAAGGGTACGCTCAGCGATTTCCGCGCGCAATGGCTGGGCGATCCGGGCCATCCGCAGTATTATCATATCCAGAGTGAATTTTCCGGAGCCGGCCTGGAACCTACCCCGACCGAGCCGGGTTTTTCGGGCCTCAGCGGCCATATCGATGCCGATACCGATACCGGCAAGCTCATGCTCGACAGTCGCAACGCCACGCTCGACTTGACGAACATCCTGTTCGTGCCGCATGTCGTCCTGGATAGCGTCAAAGCGAATGTGGACTGGACCAGAACTGCTGCCGGTTACTCGTTCCGCCTGACGGACGCCGGTTTTTCCAACACGGACGCAGCGGGAAGCGCCGCGGGTACTTATCAGTGGACGGCCGGTCGGCGCGGCGTTATCGATTTAAACGGTAATCTTGTTCGAGGCGACGCCAGCTCGGTCTACCGCTATTTGCCCTTGGCGATCAAAGCTCCCGCGTATGACTGGCTCAAAGCCGCTTTACTCGGCGGCAAAGTCGATCATGCCGCCTTTCACCTGAAGGGCGATCTCGATAAATTTCCTTTTCTCAACGACCAGAACGGCCTGCTGGACGTCGACGTGCAATTTTCCGGCGGCATATTGCAGCCCGGTCCGGAATATCCCGCTATCGATCATATCGATGGCGACCTGAAATTTTTCGGCAGCAGCATGACTATCCGTTCAGAATCCGCCCGTCTATATAACGCGCATCTGTACGATATCGGCGTCGCCATCCCCGACCTGTTCGCCCGGGACAAGGAAATCCTGTACATTAACGGCTCGGGCCGGGGCGATTTAAGCGATCTCATCCGTTTTGCCAACAACAGCCCGGTCTCGCTGGTGACGGGAAACCTGACCAAAGGTGCGACCGGCACCGGCAAAGCCCAGGTTATGCTGCATCTGCAATTGCCGTTTCACGATATCAAGCATCCGCTGATTCAGGGCAGCGTCGATTTTCTCAACGACAACATCACTCCGAACAAACCTCTGCCTTCCCTGGAAGCTGTGAACGGCAAACTTCATTTCACCCAAAACAGCATTCGCATCCGGAATATCAATCTTCGCCTGTTCGGAGGACCGGCAATTGTCGCTACCCAGACCTTGCCGGAAGGTGTCGAACGCATCAATTTGTCCGGTGTGTTGGCCGCTCCCGGCATCGCCCCGTTCCTGCCCTCCAACCTTGCCGGAAAAATCAGCGGCACTACGCACTGGCAGGGAAAAATAGATCTGATCCGCGGTCAGACCGCCCCTCCTCTCGAATTCGACAGCGACTTATCGGGAATCGCCATCGACTTGCCGCGACCTTTCAATAAAGCCGCTGCCGAAAAAATACCGTTGCAGATCAATACGAAACCCGATGGAACCGGACAGGAGCAAGTCGATTTACATTACGGAAACATGGTTGACGCTGCGCTATTGCGCGCCACCCTGGAAAATGGCGGCCAGATCAAACGAGCTGCCGTGAATTTTGGCGGAACAGCCCGGTTGCCGGTTTCGCCGGGATTATGGATAAGCGGCTCTGTTCCAGCCCTCGATTTCGAAGGATGGAACAATCAGCCTTCCGGCACATCGCCGTCCCTGCTGCCGCAAAAAATCGATATAAATGTAATAATCGGAAAATTCGATCTTTTTCAAAGAGAATTCAAAGATATACATTTACATGCAGTCAATAGCGGCGCCAACTGGCAAGCCGATGTATCCAGTACCGCATTGCAAGGAAAAATCGACTGGCTGCCGCACGGCGCCCCTCCTTCTACCGACAAGCTGGTTGCGCACTTCAAAAACCTGGACATTCCCGACGCGCAGAATACCGCTGCCCCGACGCAAACCGGTTCAACCTCTTTGCCCGAACTGGTGCTGGATGTCGACGACCTGATGCTGGGAAAACGTCATCTGGGACAACTCCAGGTTCGCGCCACCCCGATTCCGGGAGGCCTGCGTTTCAGGCAGATAGCGCTCGATGACAGCGACAGCAAATTGCAGATGTCCGCGCTGTGGCATCCTCATGCCAGCCCTGAAACCGTTGCGACGATCCGATTGAATATTAAAAATATCGGCCATTTTTTCGACCGCTTCGGTCACCCGGGAACGATCAAGGGCGGTACCGCCATCATCGACGGTCAAGCCGACTGGGACGGCACCCCCGTCGATATAACGCTGACCAGCCTGGCGGGCAATTTCACTCTTACCGCCGAAAACGGACAGTTCCTCAAAATCGACCCGGGCGCGGCCAAGCTATTAGGCGTCCTGAGCCTGCAGGCTTTGCCGAGACATATCGGGCTCGATTTTAGCGATATATTCAGCGAAGGTTTTGCGTTCGAAGACATTTCCGCGACCATGCAGTTAAACCGCGGCATCATCTACAGCAAGGATTTCCTGATGAACGGACCGGCCGCCAGCGTACGCATGAACGGAATCGTAAACATGAATGCGCAAACCCAGCAATTGCATGCTTCCATCAGCCCGAAGCTCAATGGCACCGTAGCGCTGGCGAGTTCCCTGCTGGGCGGCCCGGTCGTGGCGCTGGGAGTCTATGCGGCTCAGGAATTGCTTAAGAACCCGTTCGGCAATGCGGTCAGCTTCGACTACACCATAACCGGTCCCTGGGCAGATCCGATAGTTAAAAAAGCGGAGTAGCGTCCGATAAAAATCAAAACTGCTATAATTAATTACTTGACGGCTTTAACCGATATCCTCTCTGGAATTCAATATGACTTACTCGACTCACGAGAGCGCCCCGCATCCGAAATCTCGCGAAACCAATACGGTTGCCCGCGTTGCCGCGATACAAATGGCGTCCGGGCCCAATGTCGCCGCCAATCTCGCGGAAGCGGAACGCCTGATTGCCGCCGCGGTCAAACAGGGCGCGAAGCTGATTGCGCTTCCCGAATATTTCGCCATCATGGGTTTAAAAGATACCGACAAAATAGCGGTAAAAGAAACGGAAGGCCACGGTCCTATCCAGACTTTTTTATCCCGTACGGCCAAAAAACACAAAATCTGGCTGATCGGCGGCTCGGTGCCGCTGGCGTGCGACAATCCGAAAAAAGTGCGCAACAGTTGCCTGGTGTATGACGATAAAGGCAAGCTCGCGGGGCGTTATGACAAAATTCACCTGTTCGGTTTCAATTTGGGCACCGAACATTACGATGAAGAAAATGTGATCGAATCCGGCAATGAAATCGTGGTGCTCGATACCCCGTTCGGCAGGCTGGGTCTGTCAATATGCTATGACCTGCGCTTTCCCGAGCTCTACCGCGCCATGCCCGATGTCGATATTATCGTCGTTCCCTCAGCGTTTACCGCCACCACGGGCAAAGCGCATTTTGAAACGCTGGTACGCGCACGCGCCATAGAAAACCTGGCGTACGTCATCGCTCCCGCGCAGGGCGGCTATCATTTGTCGGGACGGGAAACGCATGGCGACACCATGATCGTCGATCCGTGGGGCGTTGTGCTCGACCGTTTGCCGCGTGGCTCCGGCATTGTCGTCGCCGGCGTCAACGCCGATTACCAGAAAAGTTTGCGCAACAGCTTGCCTGCACTCAAACATCGCATTCTCGATTGCAGCCGTTTGAAAATCAAATCCATACAATAAGGAATTTCCATGACCACGCTTTCAGGCATTTATATTCCCAATTCGGATACGCTGCTGCAAACTGCGCAAGCGACGCTGTTTGTCCCGAATCAGCTCGAACCGGGACAACTCGACGATGTATTCGGACAGTTGATGTCCCACCATCTCGATTATGCGGATTTATTCTTTCAGTACACCCGCTCGGAAAGCTGGAGCCTGGAAGAAGGCCAGGTCAAGTCGGGGAGTTTCAGCATCGACCAGGGCGTCGGCGTACGCGCGATTTCCGGCGAAAAAACCGCTTTCGCCTATTCCGACGACATCAGCCACGGCGCCTTGATCGCCGCCAGCAACGCGACCCGCGCCATCGCCAAAAGCGGCGCCAGCCACCAGCACCGCGTGGTCGCTCACAAACCAAGCCGTAGCCTGTATCAACCCGACGACCCCCTGACGACACTGAAAGACGCTGATAAAGTCGCGCTGCTGGAAAAACTCGAACGGTACGCGCGCAGCATCGACAGCCGCGTCACGCAGGTAATAGCCAGCTTGAACGCCGAATACGACGTCGTCTTTATCGCCCGGTCGGACGGCCACCAGGCGGCCGATGTGCGTCCCCTTGTACGCCTTTCCTTGCAGGTGATCGCGGAACAGGACGGTCGCCGCGAACAGGGTTCGGCAGGCGGCGGCGGCCGGTTCGGCTACGAATATTTTACCGAAGCCGTACTGCGCGACTATGCCGAAAAAGCCGTCCATCAAGCCGTCACCAATCTTGCGGCCAAACCCGCTCCGGCAGGAACCATGACGGTGGTGCTCGGCGCTGGCTGGCCCGGCATTCTACTGCACGAAGCGATCGGGCACGGCCTGGAAGGCGATTTTAACCGCAAGGGCAGTTCCGCTTTCAGCGGCCGTATCGGCGACCGCGTCGCTGCCAGCGGGGTCACCGTCGTCGACGACGGCACACTGGTCAATCGGCGCGGTTCGCTTAACATCGACGACGAAGGCAACCCCACACAATGCACTACGCTGATAGAAAACGGCATACTCAAAGGCTACATGCAAGACAGTCTCAACGCCCGCCTGATGGGCGTACCGGTTACCGGGAACGCGCGCCGCGAATCGTTTGCGCACATTCCCATGCCGCGCATGACCAATACCTACATGCTCAACGGCGACAAGGACCCGGCTGAAATCATCGCCTCGGTCAAGCACGGCCTGTATGCGGCCAACTTCGGCGGCGGCCAGGTCGACATTACCAGCGGAAAATTCGTATTCTCCGCCGCCGAAGCGTATATGATAGAAAACGGCAAGATCACGTATCCGGTCAAGGGCGCGACACTGATCGGAAACGGTCCTGACGTTCTGAATCGCGTCTCCATGATAGGCAACGATATGCAGCTCGACCCCGGCGTTGGCACCTGCGGTAAAGAAGGTCAAAGCGTACCGGTAGGGGTGGGCCAGCCTACTTTGCGCATCGACGGGCTGACCGTCGGCGGCACCGCTTGACGGCAAGCGTTCCGCTCATGTCCGGATGGCGCGCTGCAAGCGCGCACGCAGCGGCAAGCCGTTGGTTGCGAATGACGCAACCCCGGCGCCTACTTCTGCGCCCCAATCGACCACATCGCATGTCCGTGTTATTCATTAACGAGCCCTTACATCATGATTCGTACCCGTTTCGCCCCTAGCCCAACCGGCTATCTCCACATCGGCGGAGCACGCACCGCCCTGTTTTCCCGGGCATACGCCCGCCGTCACGGCGGCACGTTTATTCTCAGGGTCGAAGATACCGATCTTGAACGTTCGACGCCCGAATCGGTCGAAGCCATCCTCGAAGGAATGCGCTGGCTGGGTCTCGATTACGATGAAGGGCCGTATTACCAGATGCAGCGCATGCCGCGCTACAAGGAAGTCCTGGCACAACTGCTCGCATCCGGCCACGCTTATCATTGCTACGCCAGCCGGGAAGAAGTCGAAGCCATGCGCGAACGGCAAAGGCTGGCGGGATTGAAACCGCGTTACGACGGCCGCTGGCGGCCCGAACCGGGGAAAATCCTGCCTTCGGTTCCAGCGGACGTCATGCCGGTGGTACGCTTTAAAAACCCGGTCGAGGGCGGCGTCGCCTGGCACGATCTCGTAAAGGGCACGATAGAAATCGCCAATGCCGAACTCGACGATCTGATCATTGCCCGGCCGGACGGGACGCCCACCTACAATTTCTGTGTCGTCGTCGACGACTGGGACATGCAGATCACCCATGTCATCCGCGGCGACGACCATGTCAACAACACTCCGCGCCAGATCAATATCCTCAAGGCGCTGGGCGCCGCCCTGCCGCTGTACGCCCACGTACCGATGATACTCGGTGCAGACGGCGAGCGGCTATCGAAACGGCACGGCGCAGTCAGCGTGCTGCAATACCAGGAAGACGGCTATCTGCCCGAAGCCCTGCTGAATTATCTTGCGCGTCTGGGATGGGCGCACGGCGACGAAGAAATTTTCACCATGGAACAATTTGTGGAGTGGTTCGATCTGGAAGCCATCAGCCGGTCGCCGGCCAGATTCAATCCCGAAAAACTGCTCTGGACCAATCAGCAATATCTTAAAACCGCCGATAACCACCGGCTTGCCGAACTGGTTCGCCCCCGCCTCGAACGTATCGTCCCCGGTTTTGTAGCCGAACCGCCGCTCGCCGACGTCGTGCAGCTGCTCAAGGAACGCGCCGGCACGCTGGCCGATCTGACGGAAGCGGCCGCCCTGTTTTATCGCTATACCGAACCGACAGAGGAAATGCTCGCCGCGCATGTCGGCGCGGACGCCGTACCGGCGCTTCGGCAGCTTGCAGCGCAGTTCGGCCGGATCGAATGGACCAAAACCGAAATCAATGCCGCCATCAAAACCGCAGCGGCGGAATGCGGCCTCAAAATGCCTGGAATCGCCATGCCTTTGCGCGTGATCGTTACCGGGACGCCGCATACGCCCGGTATCGACGCGACTTTGGCCCTGGTCGGACGGACTGCGGTTTTACAGCGTTTGCAACACTTTTTGAATAATTTGCAGCCTCCTGCAGCATGACTGAAATCGAATGTACTAATAAATTAAACATCGTTATCCTGACTTTTTCTTGTTATAATTGACTGTCTTTTTTTGATGAATAGACGTAACGTTTTTTATTTAACCCCGGGAGAAAGTAATGGCTGACAAGCTATTGATTATGATGGTGAATACGGACCCGGCAAACCCTTCTGAACTGGGCGCGCCATTTTTCCAGGCGACGGTTGCCGCAGCGATGGAATACGAAGTGGAAGTAGTCTTGACTGCACGGTCAGGCGAATTGGCCGTCAAGGGCGTTGCAGAAAAATTATTTGTTCAGGCCGGTTCGCCCAAGAGTGTGTACGACTTTATCAAAGACGCGCATGAAGCAGGAGTCAAATTCAAGGTTTGCACTCCTACTCTGGAATTATGGGGTCACGATCTGATTCCCGAAATTGAAGAAACCGTAGGCGGTGCATACGTCATCCAGCAAGCGATGGATGAAGACGTTGTAACCCTGACGTACTAAACAAATTCCAAACCGGAACTATTTAAAAGCGGAGTTTACTCCGCTTTTTATTTTCCGGTTAAAATTCACGCTATGCAATTGAACTTAATAACTATCGCCGAGGTCTGTATTTCCGATAACAACGCGATTAAACGGCGCTACAGCCAGCATACATTAAAAAAATCAGGGATGAACAAGCACGATGAATGATCGTGAGATCGATCAGCAACTGGTGGAAAGAGTACAGCATGGCGATAAACAGGCATTTAATCTTTTAGTCGTAAAATACGAACGACGATTGACCCGCCTGTTGTCGCGTTATGTGCGCGATCCGCATGAAGTTGAAGATGTAGCGCAGGAGGCCTTCATCAAAGCCTATCGCGCGTTATCGACTTTTCGGGGGGAAGCGGCATTTTATACCTGGTTATATCGTATAGGCATCAATACCGCAAAAAACTTTTTGATGGCGCGAGGACGCCGCGTGCCGAATACCAGCGAATTCGACGTGGAAGAATCGGAAAGTTTTGAAGAAGGCGACAGCTTGCATGAACTTAATACGCCTGAAAACGAATTGCTGTCGAAAGAAGTGGCTCAAGTTGTAAATGAAGCTATGGCGGCTTTGCCCGAAGATTTACGCGCAGCGATTTCGTTGCGCGAAATGGAAGGGTTAAGCTATGAAGAAATTGCCGAAGCCATGGGTTGCCCCATAGGGACCGTCAGATCGCGGATTTTTCGTGCACGCGAAGCCATTGCGGCCAAACTACGCCCCATACTCGGTACAAACCAGGAAACACGATGGTAAGGAGTACAACGATGCATACGATTACAGCACATTTGTCCGCACTCGGCGATCATACGGACGCCGAAAGCGCTACCGGAACCAACCCTTCCGCATCGGCATCCGCCGCCATGGACGGCGAACTCGACGATGCCGCCCTGCGCGAATGGATTTTGTCGTGCAAACCCGATTCTGCGGCAGCGGATGCCTGGCAGACTTATCATGTCATAGGCGATACGCTACGGCAACTGCCTCTAAACTCCAGTCCGCTTGCGGAAAAAGTCATGTTCATGCTGCAGGATGAGCCGACTGTTCTCGCGCCCCAACAAAAAAGCATGAAAAAATTCGTCATGCCGATCGCCGCATCGGTAGCAGCGATCTGTCTGGTAGGCTGGAGCGCGCTCAACATACCGTCCGGCGTTACCCGTACGCCGGTTATAGCTGCCGTCCCCATGCAAATGGCCAAAATAGATCAGACCAAGCTGGCTAATTTCATTGCTGCCCACAGGGATTTTTCGCCCGGGGCAACGTCTCCGTTTATGGACGCTTCTTTTCAGGTGCCCGCGGAGCCCGCAAGATGAGGGTATGGCTGACATTGGCGATGCTGGCAAGCCTGCCTGTCTGGGCAGGCGGCAACGACGCCGCACCCGATCTCGACCGCTGGCTCGACCAGGTAGCCCTGGCCGCCCAACGCCTGAATTACGACGGCACAGTCATTTACCAGTATAACGACGACATGGAGATTTCTCATGTCGCACATCGCCTCGATCGCAATGGGGAACTGATCCGGCAGGATGCCCTGTCGGGACTGCCCCATTCCTATTTACGCCTCAACGACGGCGTATATTGCTTTATTCCCCAAGGCAACCTGGTCAAGGTCGAACGGCATCAGCATCATCAGTTTTTTCCGGAAATCCTGCCCATACCCGCCACACCGCTCGATGCCGTGTACACCCTTAAAGCGATCGGACGCACCCAGATCGCCGATCGTAACAGCCTGGGCGTCAGCCTCATGCCCCGGGATGCCTATCGCTACGGTTATGTGCTCTGGGCGGATAACGAAACCAATCTCCTGCTCAAATTAGTCAAGCTCGACGAACACCAGCAGCCCGTCGAACAATTCGCCTTTACGCAGATCGACATCGGCGCCGCCCCGAAACGCGAACAGTTCCAGGCCACTTTCGCAGACAAAAAACCCATCGCAGTTCCGAGCCGGGAATCCGACATATCCAGTCCCTGGCATGTCGGCGCCTTGCCTCCGGGGTTTCACAAAATAACGCAAACCCTGCTGGAATTGCCCAACAAGCCGCATAAAGTGCTGCATCTGGTCTATACCGACGGCCTGGCGACCGTGTCACTGTTCATTGAACCGCTGGAACAGCTCGGCAAACATCCGCCGCACGGCTTGTCCAATCATGGCATGATGAGCATATACGCACGTCCGCTGGGCGATTACCAGGTCACGGCGCTGGGCGAGGTTCCCCCTGCCACCCTGATCATGATTGCCGACAGCCTGAGTCAGTCGGGGTCGAAATGATAGAAATGCAAGCGCGAGTAGTCGCGGTCGACAGCAATGGCAGCGTCTGGGTGGAATCCATCCCCGGCGGCTCATGCAGCAGCTGCGCCGGCAGCGGCGATGACGCCGGAGAAAGCGGCGGATGCGGCGCCGGCAAAATCGGGCAGATATTCACCCTGAAATCGAAAAGATATCAGGTGGTCGATACGCTGGGCAGCAAAACCGGCGATGAAGTGATTATCGGCATCGCAGACGGTTCTGTACTGCGCGGTTCGGCCGCGGTATATTTGCTGCCGCTGTTGCTGATATTTATCGGCGCTATCCTCGGCTCGCAATTTGCCGCTCCCGCCCAGCGCGATCCGGCTTCCATAATCGGCGCCGCAACCGGCTTCGCCATCGGCGCGCTCTGGCTGGTCGGGTTCAGCCGTCGCGTCAGCGCCGACCCACGTTTTCAACCCGTAGTCTTGCGTTCCGTACGCAGTAATTTTTTTATGCTCAAGGAAATCAAATCATGAAAAAGCTGTTTTATTTATGGTTATGCCTGCTTACTCTGAGTTTTACCGCCCACGCCAACGATTTACCCAATTTTGTCGACATCGTCAAAGAACACGGTGCATCCGTAGTGAATATTTCGACTACGCAACTGATCAAAGCGCAAAATCAGTTCAACGGCATGCCCGATATTCCCGACCAGGAAATGTTCGATTTCTTTCGCCATTTCATGCCGCAGATGCCTCAGCCCGGCCCCGATAACGGCGAAATCCCGCTGCACAGCGCGGGATCGGGGTTTATTATCAGCAGCGACGGTTATATCCTGACTAACGCGCACGTTGTCGAAGGCGCCGACGACGTCACTGTCAAACTGACCGACCGGCGCGAATTCAAGGCTAAAATCATAGGCAGCGATTCCCGTTCCGATATTGCGCTGATCAAAATCAATGCGTCCAATTTACCCGTTGCGCCTATCGGCAATCCACAGCAACTGCAAGTGGGCGAATGGGTGATCGCGATCGGCTCGCCCTTCGGCTTCGAAAATTCCGTCACCGCAGGAATCGTCAGCGCGAAAGGCCGTTCGTTGCCCGATGAAAACTACGTTCCCTTCAT
The DNA here is from genome assembly GCA_035713285.1 of Burkholderiales bacterium. Classification (GTDB taxonomy): domain Bacteria; phylum Pseudomonadota; class Gammaproteobacteria; order Burkholderiales; family Sulfuriferulaceae; genus Sulfuriferula. The sequence continues at coordinate 7,663 of DASSZW010000016.1, read as the reverse complement.
ACAGACCGACGTTGCCGTCAATCCCGGCAATTCCGGCGGCCCCCTGTTTAATATGAAAGGCCAGGTCGTCGGCATCAATTCGCAGATATTTTCCCGTTCGGGCGGTTATATGGGCGTATCGTTCGCCATCCCTATCGATGTCGCGATGCAGGTCGCCGATCAGCTGAAAGCTTACGGCAAGGTTAAACGCGGGCGTCTCGGCCTCGTCGTACAGGAAGTCAGCGCCGGCACCGCCCGGGCATTCGGCATGGCCAAACCCGAAGGCGCCCTGGTCTCCGAAGTCGACAGCAAAGGTCCGGCTGCCAAAGCCGGCATCAAGCCCGGAGACGTTATCCTCAAATTCAACGGTCAGCCGGTCAACCGTTCGATAGACCTGCCTCGACTGGTCGCCACAGCCAAACCGGGCAGCGCCGCCAGAGTCGAAATCTGGCGCAATCGCGCACCGCTGGTTGTGACCGCAATACTGGGCGAAGTTCCGGCAAAAAAAACGGTACAGGGTAAAGCCGGGACATCCGGCGCCACTCCGGATAAAGTCGGATTGATCGTATCCGACCTGCCGCATCGCGAACAGTCGGGCACCGACGGCATTCTGGTCGATCGCAGCGATAATGCCGCCGCACGCGCCGGCATCATTGCGGGCGATATCATTCTGGCAGTCGACAATACCCCGATACATTCGGTCGCGCAGTTTAATACCCTGCTTGCTGCGACAGCCAAAAACAGCACGCTCGCACTGCTGATCAAACGCGATAAAACGACTTTATATATTCCTTTGCAAACCGACTGAAATAAGAGGCGCCCGATAACGGGCGCCTTAATTGTCATGCCCCCACTCCACCTCAATGTATATGTCCGCACCTATTGCCATCTTTGCCATGATCTGATTGCAAAGCTGGCGCCTTATCAATCGGAATACGAAATACGGATCAATACGATCGATATCGATACCGATCCCGACCTGGAGGCGCGGTACGGCCCGTACATCCCGGTATTGACCGGCGCGGACGACGCGGAAATCTGTCATTATTTTCTGGACGATGCGGCACTTACTGCTTATTTGGCGAAAATCCGTTAAAATTAGCCCTACTGGACTCCGGGCACACAGCGTGTGCCTTTTTTGTTGATGAAAAACATACGTAATTTCTCTATCATTGCCCATATCGATCACGGAAAATCCACTCTGGCCGACCGGATCATTCAATTATGCGGCGGTTTATCGGCACGCGAAATGGAAGCGCAGGTGCTCGACTCGATGGATCTGGAACGCGAACGCGGCATTACCATCAAGGCGCAAACCGCCGCGCTCGAATATCGCGCCCGCGACGGCCAACTCTATCAACTGCATCTGATCGATACCCCCGGTCATGTGGATTTTTCCTACGAAGTCAGCCGCTCCCTGTCGGCCTGCGAAGGCGCGCTGCTGGTCGTCGATGCGTCGCAAGGCGTTGAAGCGCAAACCGTCGCCAACTGCTATACCGCTACCGAACTTGGCGTCGAAGTCATCCCGGTGCTCAATAAAATAGATCTGCCAGCCGCCGAACCCGATCGCGTGATTCAGGAAATCGAAGACATTATCGGTATAGAAGCCCACGATGCAGTGCGCGCCTCGGCCAAAACCGGCCTGGGGATAGAAGACATCCTTGAAATGGTTATCAGCAGGATTCCGCCGCCGCAAGGCGATCCGGACGCTCCGCTCAAGGCGCTGATTATCGATTCCTGGTTCGACAATTACGTCGGCGTAGTGATGCTGGTTCGCGTTGTCGACGGCAAAATCGCGCCGAAACAGAAAATACGCCTGATGGCGACCAATTCGGTTTATCTCACCGAGCAGGTCGGCGTCTTCACCCCCAAGGCGAGACCCTGCCCCGAGCTGTCAGCCGGCGACGTGGGTTTTATCATTGCCGGGATCAAGGAGCTCAAGGCGGCAAAAGTCGGCGATACCGTGACGCTGGATCACAATCCCGCCAGCGCCGCGCTGCCGGGGTTCAAAGAGATCAAACCGCAGGTTTTTGCCGGCCTGTATCCGGTCGAGTCGCACGATTACGATGCCCTGCGCGACGCGCTGGAAAAACTCAAGCTCAACGACGCATCGCTGCAGTATGAGCCCGAAGTTTCGCAAGCGCTCGGTTTCGGCTTCCGCTGCGGGTTTCTCGGCCTGCTGCACATGGAAATCGTACAGGAGCGACTGGAGCGCGAGTACGACATGGATCTCATCACTACCGCGCCCACGGTCATTTACCAGATCGTATTGCGCAGCGGTGAAATCATGGAAATCGAAAATCCGTCCAAATTGCCCGAGCTGTCCAAGATCGAAGAAATACGCGAGCCGATTATTACCGCCACCATCCTGGTTCCCGAAGCCTATCTCGGCAGCGTGATGACCTTATGCACGCAAAAACGCGGCGCGCAGACCAACATGCAATACATGGGACGCCAGGTCATGCTCAATTACGACATGCCCATGAATGAAGTGGTGATGGATTTCTTCGACCGGCTGAAATCCGCTACGCGCGGATACGCCTCACTCGATTACGAATTCAAGGAATTCCGCACCGCGGATCTCGTCAAGCTCGATATCCTCGTCAACAGCGAAAAGGTCGACGCGCTGTCGCTGATCGTGCATCGCGCGACCAGCGTCTACAAAGGCCGCGAGCTGGCCGGCAAGATGCGCGAACTGATCCCGCGCCAAATGTTCGACGTTGCGATACAGGCCGCGATCGGCGCGCAGATCATCGCCCGCGAAAACGTCAAGGCTTTGCGCAAGAACGTGCTGGCTAAATGTTACGGCGGCGATATCAGCCGCAAACGCAAGTTGCTCGAAAAGCAAAAAGCCGGTAAAAAACGGATGAAACAGGTCGGTAACGTCGAAATTCCACAAGAAGCTTTCTTGGCAATCCTGCAAGTAGGCGATAAATAAAAGGCTGAAAAAATGGATTTTGCATTAATCATGTTTGTTGCGTTGGTGGTGACCGGGGTAATCTGGCTGACAGACAGCATCGCTTTCAAGCCGAAACGCGCTGCCGGCGCTAAAATGCCGGTGCTGGCCGAATACGCGAAAAGTTTTTTCCCGGTCATCCTGGCGGTATTCCTGTTGCGCTCGTTTCTGGTCGAACCGTTCAAGATTCCTTCCGGCTCCATGCTGCCGACGCTGCTGGTCGGCGATTTCATTCTGGTCAACAAATACACTTACGGCATCCGCCTGCCTATCGCCAACATTAAAATCATCCCGGTCGGAGAGCCTAAAACCGGCGATGTCATGGTGTTCCGCTATCCGCAGGACCCGAGCCTCGATTATATCAAGCGCGTGGTCGGCGTCCCCGGCGATATCGTCACCTATCGTAACAAGCGACTGATCATCAACGGCAAACTCATCCCGCAGACGCGCGACGGATCGTTCGATTATGTCACGCACGGCCTGGTCGCCGTCAATTCCGACCAGTATCTGGAAAAACTGGGTACGCATGTCCATAAAATCCTGTTGCAACCCTCTATGCCTACGCTGTTTACCGACCAGGTCAACAGCCAGTTTCCGTATCGGGAAAATTGCGATTACAATAGCGATGGTTTTACTTGTAAAGTACCGCAAGGCTATTATTTCATGATGGGCGACAATCGGGACAGCAGTAACGACAGTCGCTATTGGGGGTTCGTACCCGACCGCAACATCGTCGGTCGAGCGTTCATGATCTGGTGGAATTTCGACCATCCGACGCGAGTGGGGCATTTCATAAAATGAGGGCTGCGCGCGAAATAGCGAGCGCAGGTGCAATAAAAAGACGAGAAACCGAATACAAACCATACATGAAAATTGAGCCGGTTTAACGAAATACGCAAGCGCTGCAATCGTGCAAAGATCTTAAAATAAAGGATACGGGCATGCATCATAAACAGTCGGGGTTGAGCTTGATCAGCTTGTTCTTCGTAGCGATGGGCATAGTTTTTCTCAGCATCGCAGTCATGAAAGTCATCCCCGCCTATATCGAATATTTCTCGATAAAAAAGGTGTTGTCGACGATGGTTGCCGACCCCGAACTGGCGAATGCAAAATCCGCGCAGGTCAGGGAATCGTTTACGCGCCGCTCGCAGATCGACAATATAACCAGTATATCGGCCAGCGATCTCGTCATTTCGCGCAACAACGGCCAGTTGGTATTAAGTGCGCAATATCAGGTACAAAAACCCCTGTTTTCCAATATCGGCGTTTATATCAACTTCGCACCGACCACCTCACCGGGAGGCACATGAACGAAACCGTCATCGAACATGCCATCGGTTACTCTTTCACCCAGCGATCCCTGTTGACGCAGGCGTTTACTCATCGCAGCTTCGGTATCCCGCATAACGAACGGCTCGAATTCCTTGGCGACAGCATCCTCAATTGCGCGGTCGCGCATATGCTGTATCTTCGTTTTCCCGACCTGCCGGAAGGCGTACTGTCAAGACTGCGCGCCAATCTGGTGCGGCAGCAGAGTCTGTACGAAATAGCCGACCGGCTCAAACTGGGAGAATATCTGCGGCTGGGCGACGGCGAAATCAAAAGCGGCGGCCGCCACCGTCCGTCCATATTGGCCGACGCGCTCGAATCCCTGTTCGGAGCAGTGCTGCTCGACAGCGATTTCAATCAGGCGCAACAGGTCATCCAGCAATTGTATGCCGACATCGTGGCCGCTATCGATCCCAACACCCCGGCCAAAGACTCGAAAACGCTGTTGCAGGAAGTATTGCAGGGACGCCATCTGCCATTGCCGGATTACGTTCTGGTATCGACTAGCGGTCAGGCGCACGAGCAGATTTTCCACATAGACTGCATTATCCCCGCCTTGTCCATCCATACCACCGGCGTCGCCAACAGCCGCCGTGCCGCAGAGCAAGCCGCTGCGTTAACCGCTTACCAGACGATTATTGCCCAGAGCGCAAAAAATCCGGTCAAAAAAACTCATTAAATCACGCATTTTTGCAGTAATATTAAATGCTCGCGCTTTCTGGGTTAAAATACCTCTCATTCCTGCCCTCGCAAATCGCCCATGACTACCGGTAACCCCGACTTTCGCACTGGATTTATCGCCATCATCGGTCGCCCGAATGTCGGAAAATCGACTTTGACCAACCACATAGTCGGCGCCAAAGTCAGCATTACTTCGCGCAAGGCGCAGACTACCCGGCATCGCATTCACGGCATTCATACCAGCGCGGATGCCCAGTTCATTTTCGTCGACACTCCCGGATTTCAGACCGAATACGGCAACGCCCTGCATCGCGGCATGAACAAGACCGTGATCGACGCGCTGCATTCCACCGATGTCGTGCTTTTCCTGCTGGAAGGCACGCACTTCGACGAACGGGACCGGAAGGTGCTGCAATTGCTGCCGGCCGATCTGCCCGTTATTCTGGTGCTCAACAAACTCGATCTGGTCAAACAGAAAGACAGCCTGCTGCCGTTCATCGCGAGTATGAACGAATTATTCAAATTTGCCGCCATCGTGCCCGTTTCCGCCCGCAACGGAGAACATATTCCGCAATTGCTCGCTGAAATCCGCAAGTACCTGCCGCTGGGCGAACCGATGTTCGAAGCGGATGAAATCACCGACAAAAGCGAGCGTTTTCTTGCTGCGGAAATCGTCCGGGAAAAAGTATTTCGCCTGTCGGGCGAAGAAGTGCCGTATGCCACCAGCGTGGTCATGGAAAAATTCGAGCAGCAAGGCGAATTCCGCCGCATTTATGCCACTATCCTGGTCGACAGGGACAACCAGAAAGCCATACTCATCGGCCACGAAGGCAGCAAGCTGAAAGAAATCGGCACCGCGGCCCGGCTCGATATGGAACGGCTGTTCGGCGGCAAGGTCTATCTCGAATTATGGATAAAAGTCAAAAACGGCTGGGCCGATAGCGAACGGATCTTGAAACAATTAGGTTACGATTAATCCGCTACGGTATGACAGACAGGCTGCGCCATTCCCTTCTTCCCGCCAGTCGTACCGACTGCACGCCGGGCTTCGTCTTGCACAGTTATCCGTTTCGCGAAACCAGCCTCATCGTCGAAAGCTTTACGCGCGATTACGGCCGCGTCGCCCTCGTCGCGCGCGGAGCGCGGCGTCCGCGCTCGCAATTGCGCGGCCTGCTGCAGGCGTTTACCCCGCTGCTGCTGTCGTATGCGGGCAAAAACGAGTTGCGCACGCTGCATAAGGCAGAATGGCAAGGCGGCGTGACGCTGCCACAGAGGCTGGGCTTGCTGTGCGGTTTTTACATCAACGAACTCATGCTCAAACTGCTGGCGCGCGACGATCCGCATCCCGGCCTGTTCGAGGCCTACACAGATGCCTTGCAAAAACTGGGCGCAGCCGGCTTGATTCAAACCGATTACGCCATTATCCTGCGCCGCTTCGAACAGCGGCTGCTGGCCGAACTCGGCTACGCGCAGCCTTTCACGCATGAAGCGGATTCCGGATCGGCTATTATCGCCCACAGGTCGTATCGCTATTTCTGCGAACGCGGCGCGCTTCCGGCCGCCGCAGGCGAGTCCGCATCCGGGCTGGTCCTGCGCGGCAAGACCCTGCTCGACCTGGCGCAGGATAATTACGACGACCCGGCCAGCCTGGCGCAAAGCAAACAACTCATGCGGCATATTATCAATCACCACCTTGGCGGCCAGACCCTGCACGCCCGGGAATTACTCAAGGACTTGCAACAGCTATGATACAGCTCGGCGTCAATATCGATCATATCGCCACCTTGCGGCAGGCGCGAGGCACGCCCTACCCCAGTCCGGTACAGGCGGCGCTGGCGGCAGAAATCGCCGGCGCCGATGCCATCACCCTGCATTTGCGCGAAGATCGCCGGCACATTCAGGATCATGACGTCGAAACGCTGCGCCAGGTGCTCAGTACGCGCATGAATTTGGAAATGGCCGTCACCGGCGAAATGCTGGCGATTGCCTGCCGCATCCAACCGGCGGATGCGTGCCTGGTGCCGGAACGCCGCGCCGAACTGACGACCGAAGGCGGCCTGGACGTCGCGGGACAAATTGCCAAAGTCACAGATGCCTGCGGCGTTCTGGCCGAGGCAGGAATACGCGTCTCACTCTTTATCGATGCCGACGAGCGCCAGCTCGACGCCGCACAATCGTGCGGGGCTCCGGTCGTCGAAATTCATACCGGACGCTATGCGGAGGTCCCGCGCCATGAACAGGGCGAAGAATTGCACCGGATCGCACGCGCGGTCGAATACGGCAACCGGCTCGGCCTGCAAGTCAACGCCGGGCACGGCTTGCATTACCACAACGTTCAGGCGGTCGCCGCGTTGCCCGGCATCGCCGAGCTCACTATCGGCCATGCCATCGTCGCGCAAGCCCTGTTTACCGGATGGGACGCGGCAATCCGGGAAATGAAGCGGCTAATGCTTGCCGCCCGAATTTGAGCCGGATATATTTCGTCCGCTATAATGATAAACACATACATTTACCCGATATTATGCTCTAATATTCCTTCGTACATGCGCCAAGGAGTGAATCATGCACAGCAATGTAGGTAGCGCCGACCGCATCATCCGCATCGTCGCAGGCATCATCCTGATTGCGCTGGCAGCCACCGGCACGATAGGCTACTGGGGATATATCGGCGTAGTGCCGCTGGCGACCGGATTGATCGGCTGGTGCCCGGCGTATTTG
>DASSZW010000015.1:0-14258 GCA_035713285.1 Burkholderiales bacterium | reverse complement strand
CTGGGCTTTAAGCAGAACCCGGAATGGACGAAGTGGTGTGACGGCAAGACCGGCGGCTACGTGGGTGTGGATACCGGCGTGCGCAGTTTTCAGGACTGGTTTGTGGACCAACTGGTGACCATCCCGACGGCGTTTTCAGTCACAATGTCGAGATCGTTCTGCTCGACGCTGACGGTCGCATCGCGGCCGAAACCAGCGAGACAGGCATAGTCGATCCGATTTTCGTGCGCGCGGCCACTCGCGTAGACTTGCATTGATTGCGTGACCGGCTCGTGTCGATATTCGCTCCGAAAAACGCCTAGGTTAACAAACGCATAAAATTAATCACGATATTGCCGGGTTGGCGTTCGATATAATTCACTTCCACCGTATCGCCGTAGCGACGATACAACTGATCGATCAGCGGCAGCGGGTCGTGATCGTTGACGAACTGCATGATTTCTCCCGGTGCCAGGGCATCCAGCGCGCCGAATATCGCCGCATGCCGGAAGCGCTTTGCTACGCCGCGGGCATCGAAAAGATAGGCTTGCTGATTAAGCATTGGTATTTCATTATTCATGTTCATACGCCTTTAACTCCTTTAAGTACGGGTCCGGCACAACCGCCCGGACTCGCCGGTTCTTGCGCGTGCGCGAACCGGCGTTTCCCGGCATCGATCCGCGTTCAGTTTTTCAAGCGGGGCGCCGACCCCAGGGCAAGTTCCGGGTTGTACAGATATTCGATATTGCCGGCCTCGACTTCCTTGAGATAGGCTTCGAATGTCTTTTTGGCATCGGCCCAGGAAATGCCCATTTTTTCCACCAGATCTTCGCAAGGCGAGGCATGCCATTGCAACTGCACGATCTTGAACGGGTCCGCCCCGCAGGCCAGCGCAGCAAACTGGATGTCGGCCATGACTGGTACCGAAAAATTGTTGTCGTGCGCTTTGCCGATCCACTGGTTTTTGTCCATGGTAGTGATGCAACCGGTGTCGATTCCCAGTAAAACATCGGCATTCGCTTCTTCGCGGACTACGCGAATCTTGCGGTCCATGGTGAAGGAGCGGACGAACTCCCGTTCGGAGATGATGTGGCGGAAACCGAAGCCGCAGCAGTCGTACCAGGTGGAATAGTCGATCAGTTGCGCGCCCAGCGCCAGCGCCACCGAACTGCCTACGGCCGTGCGGTTGCCGCCCAGTATCTCGGGATCGTAGATGGCGTCTTCGTGCACCATTTTGTAATAATGGCACGCCGGATGCATGGTGACGCGGATATTCGAGACATCGACGGTCTGCAATTCCGTAGCGACGCGGTTGCGCATGACATGCAGCCATTCGGAGTAATGCACCACTTCTTCCGGGATGACCAGCTTGCCGTCTACCAGCCGGCCCAGTTTGCCGAGTATTCGGGTCACGCGTTCGCGCAATTCCGCGGATTCGATCAGATACTTGCGGATTTCCTTGTAGTTGCCGAATGAAGTGCCGCAATGCACCAGGGGGAAAAAGTGATCGGCCGCAAAGCCGTGCTGGGTGCCGGAAATATAAGCTTGATGAAAGTTGCGCAGAAACACGGCCGCCAGCGATTCGACGTTGCCGATGCCCGAACCGTGATAGTTCCAGGCAGTGCAGGAAGTCTGGTCGGTTTCGTCCAGATAATCCCGGCCCGGCACGAAACCGAACCGGTTCATGAACCACATCAAAGACGTCGGATAGCCCGGAATATTGCCGCATTGTCCGCAGGATTTGTGGTGCCACAGCTGCATGGTCGGGATGCGCTTGTTCCAGCCGAACAAGGTCTGCACGTCTATGGGCTGATGAGCGTCGGTAATGCGATGGACGATGATCTGTCCGTCTTTTTCCAGCTCCCACATGTGATCGCGGATGTCGTCCATCCGTTCGCCCAGGCCGACGGTGCGTTTGTCGACATGCTTGCGCACCCATTCGGTAGCCTTTTCTGCATCGGCGCGGGATAAATTCGCATCCTGGAAGAATGAGCCGTGACCGGCTATGCCCTGAGTCGTTTCGTTGCCATCGCGTTGCGTTTCCATAAATATCTCCTTGAATTTAAACGGTCGCACCGTCACGTGCGGGCTTTGTTGCGGTTGTTTCAGCGGAACGATCGGCCATTGCCGGCATGATCCGAGGGTCTGCCGCTAAATAAAATGTACTTAAAATACATCTTTTGATTCGATCAAAATCGGCCGGAGGTCATATCCAGTCAAACCACGTTTCGCTAATCATGTATCTGCGAACAAGTATATCGCTCGCCCCGCACTTTGGAATTGATATAAGTCAAGGCGCTAAACCCAGGCGACTTGCACACTGCCCGCATGACTGCTTTTTTTAATAATGCACGCCGCGAAAGGTTACATCATGCCGACTATCTATCAGTACCTTGCTTCGGACCATCATCGCTGCGACGACCATTTCTCCACTGCGGAAGAAATGGTCGTCAAAGGGAAATGGCACGCCGCGAAAACCGGCTTCGCACAATTCAGCGCCGCCATGGCGCATCATTTCGGCATGGAAGAGCAGGTGCTGTTTCCTGCATTCGAACGGGTAACAGGCAATGCCGCCGGGCCGACGCTGATGATGCGACGCGAACATGGGCAAATGCGCGAATTGCTCGACAGCCTGAATAACGCCATCACAGAGCAGGATGCGGACGAATATGCCGGTCTTTCCGAAACGCTGCTGATTCTGATGCAACAGCATAACCTCAAGGAGGAACAGGTCCTGTATCCGATGTCGGATCAGTTGCTGAACCGGACGGTTGACGAATTGCTGGAGCAGATGGCAACCGTTCCCGATCATGGGGGATAAGATCTCGCAGGGTAACGAAATCGAGCTGGACGTGCGCGGTCTGCAAGCGCCGGAACCGCTCGTTCGCATACTCGAAGCGCTCGATGCCTTGCCGCCGGGCAGCGTATTGCGCGTGTTGCATCATCGTGAGCCATTTCCCCTGTACGCCGCGTTGCAGGAAGAAGGGTATCGATATCGCACCGGGTTTGCGGCAGACGGGCATATCGAAATAACGATCTGGCGATGAAAGCGATTTCTGGCGCATTATCTTTGCAGCAAGCGCCGCCGATTTCGGTACCTTTCCGGTTTTTTCTCAGCGCGCCGCTATTTCTGCTGGCAGCAGCGCTGATATTGCTGTTTGCCGGACCGCAGGCAGTCGCGTCGCGCTGGACTCCGGCGATGCTGGCGCTAACGCATCTGTTAACGCTCGGGTTTATGACCATGAACATGCTGGGCGCGCTCATGCAAATGCTGCCGGTGGTGGCGGATTCGCCGATGACGCGCCCGGTATTGATAAGCTGGCTGGTGCATGTTCCGCTGACAGCGGGGACGGCAATGCTGGCGGCCGGACTGTTTTTTTCGCAACCCGGCTTACTCGATGCCGCGATGATTCTGCTGGGATTCGCATTCGCTGTCTTTCTGGGATCGGCGGCTTACGGTTTCGCGGCGCGAGTGAGCAACGATACCACCCGGGCCATCCGTTTTGCCGGTATTGCCCTGGCCTTGACAGCCGTTATCGGCATTGCGCTCGCCGGTACTTTGACCGGCCTTTTCAAAGTATCCATACGGCAATTTCTGCCGCTGCATGCAGCTTGGGGTTTGCCGGGATGGACAGGGCTGCTGGTCATCGGCGTTGCATATCAGGTGGTGCCCATGTTTCAGTTGACGCCGGCGTATCCCCGCCGCCTGGCCCGGTGGCTGGTCGAAGCGGTGTTCTGGCTATTGCTCGCACTGTCGCTGGCGTCGCTGCCGCCCTTTTTTCCGGCAGCGCGGGCCGCGATGTTTGCGCAAGCAGGCATAGCGGCGGCATATGCCGTATTTGCCGTTGCTACCTTGCAGTTGCAGCAAAAGAGGCGGCGAAGAATAGGCGATGTTACCCTGCAATTCTGGCGTATCGGTATGGTCAGTCTACTGGCTGCCGCGCTACTAAGCCTGTCGGCTCAAGTGCTGCGCGGCATTTCGGCCGATCCGCGTTACCCGATCGCTCTCGGCGTGCTGTTCATAGCGGGATTTGCGGTATCGGTGATTAGCGGCATGTTATACAAAATAGTGCCGTTTCTGGTCTGGTTTCATTTGAATGCCCAGGCAGCGGCAGGAAGAGCGGTGCCGAACATGACGCAGATTATGCCCGACTCGCCAGCACGCCGCCAGATGCAGAGCCATCTGGCGGCGCTACTGCTGTTGCTGTCCAGCCTGGAATTCCCGCTGCTGTTTTATCCGGCGGCATTCATGCTTGGCCTCGCGGCGTGCCTGTTGTGGCTGAATCTGTTTGCCGCAATGCGTTTGTACCTGAATTACCTGCGCCGATAAAATAAAAATTTACTGGATTTTCGGAGCCGCAGTCTGAAGCGGAGCCGGGTGGTGGCGCAGATCCGGCAGGAAAATGGCGACTAGCCCGATCAGCGGCAGGAAGGAGCAGATTTTGTAAATGGCGACGATACCCCAATGATCTGCGGCCATGCCCAATACGGCGGCGCCGATTCCGGCCAGCCCGAACGCCAGCCCGAAGAACAGTCCCGAAATGGCGCCGACTTTTCCCGGCACCAATTCCTGCGCATATACCACCATGGCGGGAAAAGCCGACGCCAGCATGAATCCTATTATGACGCTCAGTGCGACCGATGCGTCCAGGCCGACATAAGGCAGCGCGAGCGCAAACGGGGCGATGCCGAGTATGGAAACCCATATTACCCGTTTTCGTCCTATCCGGTCGCCGATGGGGCCGCCTAACATTGTGCCCAGCGCGACCGCGCCCAGAAAAAAGAATAAGTGGTATTGCGCCAGCCGGGTACTGATCCCGTATTGATGCATCAAATAAAAAATCAGGAAACTGTTGATGCTCGCCAGATAAAAGAATTTCGAGAACATGAGCGTAACCAGCAGCCCCAGCGTCGAAGCAATCCTGCTGCGCGACAAGCCGGAGGCCGCGGCGGCAACGGGTTTTTTGGGTTGCCGATTCTGGTGCTGATACCAGCGTCCCACTCCGGCCAGAATGATCATGGCCAGCAAGGCCACCAGCGACACCCAGGCGATGCTGTGGCGGCCGTTTGGCAGTATCAGCCACGCCGCCGCCAGCGGTCCGGCGGCCGTGCCGAGATTTCCTCCGACCTGAAAGATCGATTGCGCCAGTCCGTGCCGGCCGCCGGAGGCCATGCGCGCAATACGCGACGATTCGGGATGGAATACCGATGAACCCGCACCGACCAGTGCGGCCGCAACAAGTACGGCAGGGAAAGTGCTGGCGAAAGCCAGCATCAGCAAACCGAAAAAAGTACTACCCATGCCTAATACCAGAGAATAGGGCTGCGGACGCCGGTCGGTATAATTGCCTATCAGCGGTTGCAGCAACGATGCCGTGACCTGAAACGCCATGGTTATTAATCCGACTTGGGCGAAATCGAGATGAAACTCCGATTTGAACAGCGGATAGATGGCCAGCATCAGCGATTGCATGATGTCGTTGAGGAAATGCGACAGGCTGATCGCCCCCAGTATTTTGAATGCAGTGGCGTTACGGGGCGGGATCGATAGGGGAAGTGCTGCGGATGAATTTTTCACGGGTTGGATTCTATCTCATTTGCACGAGGCTGTCATGAGCTAAACTGATGTTCGATTGCTTACTGCGAACGGCGGCACGCGCTATCATGTCGCCGTACAGGGAAAGCGGTCCTGACTTCCCGGATTTTATTCACTATTTAACAGGAAAGAGGCAACGATGAAGCAGGCGGATAACGGTTCGAGGATGCGCTTGCGCTTCGTCGGGCGATTGATACTGGCGATATTCATGCTGACCGGCGCGGAGGCGGCGAATGCGAATCCGACGCCTCCGTCTCTCCCGTCGACTTTTGATACGACGATAGGAAACGGTTTGTTATGCCTGGATGCGCTGGATATCAACTACTATTACCGGTATCTGACGACGGCGCTCGGCAAGCCGTATAAACACGCTGAGGGCGCCTATTGGTTCAAGCTCAACAAGTTTATGCTCTGGAAAGTGCCTGTGTCGGATATTCTAGTGAGCGACGGTAAGGCCAATGCCTTGTTCCTGGTCGCTATTGCCACGGTTACTCCGGAAAAGCTGAAGTTGGCGATCGCTGCGGAAACGGGCATTTCTTTCCGCCCTGCGGTGGCAGGAGCGTATCCGCGCCTGGCGTCCGACACAGGCAGCAATATTGTTTATTTTCATAATGCGGCGAAGGTGTATTGCGCCAAATCGAGGTATTTATTACCGCAGAGCATGTAAAGGCTACAGGCAAAGGCTATGCCCGTTCAGACAGGCTTGTTCAGGCAGGAAAGCCGGGACGAAAAGCCGGTGTAAGGATACCCGGTGACGGCTGGGGCAATGCCCCGCTGTCCATTGATTCCAGGTATCCATTACTCGAACCAGATAAATCGTACTACCGACTGGGTCGTTTATTGGCCGGCGGTCAACCCGCTCGCATCCACGCTTTTTACTCCATGCACCGATTCCGCAATCCGTTTGACGTGATCTACCGCCGTCTGGTTTGCAAGATGTCCCTTCAGGTAAACGACGCCATGCCGTGTATCGACGTTTACATCGAAACCTTTGGTAAGGCTGTTGGCAAGGATATCGGATTTGACCTTGGTCGTAATCCAGGCGTCGGAGGCTTCGCGTTCCGTGTCAGTCATTACGCTGTGCGCTTCGGCCTTGTCCTTGCTATAAGTCGAGTTATTCAGCTTGTTGTGGACAGCTTTGACGCCGTCGACGGATTTCGCTACCCGCTCCGCCTCCGATTTGGCGCTGGTGCTGCTTGCTTTACCGGTAAGCGTGACAACGCCGTCGCTTGTGGTTACGTGGATATGCGATTTCCCGAGCGCGCGAGTTTCCTTGAGTTTGGTTTGAACATGGGCGGTAATGTCGGCATCGCTGGCATTCGCAGCGGTGCTTTGCGAGGTATCGGCGGAAGTGGCGCTTTCCGATGCTGCCTGTGCGGCAGAAATTCCCAGGCCGGTCATCAGCCCCGCTGCCAGGATTGCGATACGAAGAGTATTAGAAGATTTAGTTGGCATGATTGTTTTCCTTTTGCGTTGAAATGAGATTCGCAGAACATTTGAGGATTCCGGAATCAGAAAAGCGGTAACAAATCAGCGTTGAACCTGACCTGCCATAGCACTTGCGTTACTGCGTTATCGAGGCGAGGGCCGATAACGCATTCTCACTGTCAAAATGCGATTATCTGGCCAAAAATTTGCGCCAGGTCTGCCATATCATCCAGCTTGTCTTGAGCCATTTTCGCGGACGTTTCATACCGAATGCCACGGACAATAAAGAAATGCCTGCGAGCAATATCGGCTGACGCCGGACATGCGTGAACAGCGATATGCCATGGTCGGCTAATTCCAGAGGCGCGCGCCATACGTTCAGATACTGCGCTATCGCAATACGCTGGTTAGTAGCCCGTTTTATCAACCGGTTGCGGCGTTCCGTCAGTTCCAGCGTTTTTTTGCTCATGATCGCACCGTCAGATGCTGATGGTCTTTGGATAATTCTTCCAGGCTGCCGGTAAACAATCTGGGCTTTTGATTTCTTTCGCGTATGACCATGCGCCAGGCTATGCCTCCGCCAGCAAAAAATAATACGATCAGTCCGCTTAATACTGCCAGCCGGTTGCTTTCCCAGAATGCTACAACAATCAGCACGGCCATCAGAATTATTCCTAAACCCAGGCAAAACAGGGCAACCAGGAGCATGATGAGTAAAGACACCAGCCGCTCCCATTCTTCTTCCAGGTCTTGGGACAGCAGGTCGAGACGGGTGTAGGCAATCGCTATCAGGCTGGCAGCCAATATGCGCAACGAATTGAACAATCCGCTGTTTTCCGGAGGCGTTTCAGAAGTCATGCGGCTATCGGCGGTTTATGAGATAACCGATAAGCAGTCCCAGACCGGCGGTAATGCCAAGCGCCTGCCAGGGATTTTCGTGCACATAATCGTCAGTCGCGGAAACCACGGCTTTGCTTCGGGTGCTCAGCGCTTCTTCCAGTTCGTACATTTTGCTTTTTGCGATGGCTACCGAATCCTCCGCTTTGGCGCGGACTGCCGATAATGCTTCGCCGCCCTGATTGGCGGAAGCCTTGATTAGCGCTTCTGCATCGGCCATCGCCGACCGGAGAGAGGATATGAGCTGATCCTTGGATGCGTTGTATGTATTGGTTGCGCTATCCTGAATATCTTTCGCTTTAGAGTTCATAGATTGTTTCTCCATAAAATTGGGAAGGATCCGCCTGTGAACTGCCGGTTATTTTAACCGGTAGGTAGGCATGGTATCCCTGCAAGTCTTGTATAGTCAATGTCATAGATCGCAATTGCGAAGAATCGCTTGCCGTACGCATTTTGAACGGTACGGCAAAACCTTCAACGTAACCGGCTTACAAAGACCCGCGACCGCTGATGATGCGTACCAGGATCAGAACAATGGCGATTACCAGCAGCAAATGAATAAAACCGCCGATAGTGTAAGAGGTGACCAATCCTATTAGCCATAAGATGATTAATATGACGGCAATGGTATAAAGCATAACAATCTCCTTAGATATTTCAGTTATTGTGGCTTGCCTTCCGCGATGCAAAGCAAGCGATATTTGATTCTCCCATCCCCGGAATTTCCGGGGCTATTCCAGACACCGGCAGACCTGTCCGAAAATTACGCTCCGGCTTCAGGCGTGAGGCCTGCGCGTGACCCTCCCGCGGGAGCGTAAGTGCCTTCCGAGTCCGCCGTTAAAGGAAAATATGTTCTCCGTCGTGCAGCTTCCATTGTTGTTCCAGGTATTTTGCGTCTTCATCGCTGCGAGGCGTCACAGCCAGAAGAATTCCGCCTTCCTTGATTCCGGCTTCATAGTGTTTCACGCGTTCTTCCGGAATTCCCCATCCTACCAATGCCCCGATCAGTCCGCCCGTGACTCCGCCTGCGCCCGCTCCGGCAATAGCAGCGGCGAGCGGGCCGGCCACGATCAATCCCAGGCCGGGCAAAACGAGCGAAGTGCCCATTGCCGCGATCGCTGCGGCGATGGCGCCGATCGTGCTGCCTACCGCGCCTCCGACGCCGGCGCCTTCAGCCGCTTTATTTCCCAGTTCGGTCTCTACCGGATGGGCATGTGAAAAATGCCGTTGGCGCGTGTCATCGCTCATTACCAGGTTTACATCATGCTTATCGTAACCGCGTTCAGATACGGCCTGATATGCCCGTTCCGCGCTAGCGCGATCCCGGAACAGTCCTGTAAGCATCCGTGGTTTTTTGCCTGATGTTGCGTTAGCAGTATTTGTCATCTTCCATCCTTTCCTCGTTAGAAGCCATATGCCATGGCGAGTCCGGACTTAGCGCGTATTGGATTTCTTGATCGTTTCCTTGGCATCGCCGAGGGTTTTTTCAGCTTTCCCGGCTACCTGCTTGCCCAAGCCTTTGGCTTGCTGTTCTTTGTTGTTCGTTACCTTGCCAACGCCTTCCTGCGCCTTGCCGGCGATTTCCTTGGCAGTACCTTTGATCTGATCCTTGTTCATGGTGTTCTCCTTGGTGGTTGAAATGCTGCATCATTACTTAAGTTGCATATCGTTTTTTACTGCTTTTACACCTTCGACCTGCTGGGCGATCCGGATGGCCTTATCCATTTTTTCCTTTGACCCGACAAAGCCGCTTAATTGAACGACGCCTTTGTAAGTGTCAACCTTGATATCGAAACTGTTTTTGAGGTCGGGGTCTGCGATGAGGTCGGCTCGGACTTTGGTTGATATCACTGCATCGTCCACGTATTGTCCGGTACTTTGTTCGGTGGGGGTGGAGCCGCAGGCGGCAAGAGATCCAAGCAAAACCATCATTACGAAAGTAACAATCAATTTTAGGTGTTTCATTTTTATTCTCCTGATATTAAAGATAAAATCCATAGCAGAACAAAGTAGTTCCTGCCGTGCGAATTCAGACGGTAGATGGCATCGAAACCGATGATAAATATGTGAGCCATCCCACCTGAAAAAACTTGTCGCTGCAATAAATTTTTCTCGCAAGTGCCGAAGTACGTTAAAGAACTTCGGCTAACTGGCAGAGTTCATGACGGTTGATAAGAATTGAGCTTCGCCTCAAGGATATGAATATTTGCGCATTTGATCTGTGCGTTAGGATACATACCAAAGAGTTATTGTGTCTGAGCACACGGAAGGATTGGATTATTCGCGTAACAGTTCGGCAATCGCGCGCATCCCGTTCAGATGTTCGGCAATGACCTTTACGATAACTATAATGGGGATTCCGAGCAACATTCCCCAGATACCCCAAAGCCATGCCCAGAAAAGCAGGCTGATAAATACGGCAGCAGCATTCATTTTGGCAATTCTGCCGATCATCCAGGTAGTAACGAACGTGCCGACCAGTGTAGCGATAGCCAATGTTGATGCCGAAACCAGCAACATGCTGGAAAAAGATTCGAATTGCATGAAGGCGGTGATACCTGTTGCAAGCGAGATCAGTAAAGGGCCGAAATACGGAATGATATGCAGCAAACCGCTTGCCACCGCCCATGCGCCGGCATTTTCCAGCCCGATCCAGCGAAAGGCTATCCACATCAGCAGCGCCAGCAGCAGATTGGTGACGAGCAACATAAACATGTAGCTTTGGATGGAGCGGTTAATCTCGTTTAAAATATGAACGGCCTTTTTTTTGTTTGCGATCGAAGGCCCGATGATCCGGATCAGCTTGCGTTTAAAGGTATCGCCGGACAATAACAGAAAAAAAACAAGGAAAATCACCATGACGGCCTGCCCCAGAAAACCTGCGGCGCCGACCGAACCCGCCCAGATCCATTTGGACAAAACAAAGGGTGGGGCTTCGATATCGGGCGTTCTTTTTACCGTAAGTTTATTGCCTTCTGCCTGATTGGCGGCTTTTTCTATTGCGGTCGCCGCCGCTTGCATTTTTTGCAGCGTTGCGCGTTGACCTTCTTGCGTGCGGATGATGACGCGTGATAAATGACGCGTCGCGGCCGGAAGATGTTCGACTATGGACTGAAATTCGTCGCGTAAAGAATAAATAGCCTGGCTGACTCCGAACAGCAAAGCCAGCATCACGACTGCGGTGCCTATCAGCCGCGGTATGTAGATCCGTTCCAGCCAGGCTACCAGCGGATTGAGCGTATACGAAATGAAAATCCCCAATACGAGCGGGATCAGAAAAGATTGCGCCCATTCCAGCGTAAATACGAAAGCGATCGTTGCCAGAACGGCAAGACTGGTGTTTTTGACGTTGACACCCATTTCGGGTGCGCTTGGAATGCTGCCATCGATGAAGGTATCAATCCGGCTTTTTGCGGCGTCTCCAGCGGGAGCATCCGCCAGGGGGGCAGTCGATAATACATCTTCGATGGCGTTTTTCATCGAAATAGATGATCCGTGCCAAACAGGCCGATTAAGCCAATGATAATCAGGTACAGCGCGACTATGAAATTAAGCAGTCTGGGCATGACTAGTATGAGAATGCCGGCGATAAGCGCGGCGACAGGAGCGAGAGATACATGTATATTCATGATAGTAATAGACCTTTTTTGTTATTTGTGACGAATCGCAATGTCGGCAGTCGCGGAGGGAACTGATATTCCCGGAAAACAATGCTTGACAGATTGCCGGTGCGACGTATTCATTAGCGACTTCTGCCTCGCATAGTGTACGTTTTTTTATTCGATTAGGATATGTTTGCTATGAGAATATAACGGTTTACGCTGTAAAATTCGAATGCGCGGGATTCCGGTTACTGCGAGGCATTGTGTGACAGTGTTCGACCCTATTGTAAAGAGAAAAAGATGCCAGAAAATTCATGTAAGCTTCCTCTCCGGTCCAGCGTGGCCTCATTGGTCAGCGTAATCGATAAAAGCGAGCGGATCAAGGAAGTGGTCGAAACATGCGCTGAAGACCTGACTACAGTCAATACCGTATTGAAGAATGAGCTCGGCAGCCAGCAGAATCAGCCCAAAATGAAAAACGCTCTGTTACAGAGCGAAGACGTCGCAAACAAGGTGCAGGAATGCGCCGGCGAACTGGAAACAATGAACGAAGCGCTTGAACACGAAGTGAAAGAACGCGAGATCCTCGAGCATCAACTGGCCGCGGTAAAAAAACAGGAAGAAGCATCGCGTCATGCGGCGTTTCACGATCCTTTGACTGCGCTGCCGAACCGGGTGCTGTTCAACGACAGGCTGGAACATGGCCTGGCGCAGGCGCAGCGGCATGGCTGGCTGCTTGCCGTCCTGTTTATGGACCTTAACGGCTTTAAAGCCATCAATGATGTGCATGGACATGAGGTGGGCGACAAGGTTCTGCAAATGGTCGCCGACCGTTTGAAAGCGATGACGCGGGATGACGATACCGTCAGCCGTCATGGCGGGGATGAATTTTTGTATCTGTTGATGGAACTGAAAACTGCCGGAGACGCATCGATCATCGCTGAGAAAATTATCAAGGCGATCGGGCAGACCTGTGAAATACGTAAGGATGAAGAGTGCTTACGCTTCAATATAGATCTGAGTATCGGAATTTCATTTTTCCCGCTTGACGGCATTACGGCCGACGAGCTGATAAACAGGGCTGACCGGGCTATGTATGCCGCAAAGCAGAAAAAAATCGGGTTTGCGTTAGCCGGCGACGAACAAGCCTGAATACCGATTCCGGTAATATTTATGAAGCCTTTAAAGATGCAGGGCTGAATTGTCAAAATCTTTCTATTGATCCCGGAGGTTTAAGCGGGATCCAGAGAAACCCCATTGGCCAGCAGGGTGGCGAATTCTTCCGGCGCCAAAGGCTCGCTAAACAAAAACCCCTGTCCTTCTTCGCAGTTCTGTTTTTTCAGGAAATCCATTTGCTCCTGGTCTTCTATGCCTTCGGCAATCACTCGCTGATTGAGATTGGAGCCCATGGCGATGACGGCGCTTACGATAATGCCGTTATCTTTATCTTTAAAAGACGAGGAAATGTTCTGTACAAAAGACTGGTCTATTTTGATGGTATCAACGGGAAACTGTTGCAGGTAACTCAAACTGGAATATCCGGTGCCGAAATCGTCTATGGCCAGCCGCACGCCCATATCTTTCAGTTGATGCAGTATCGAAATACTGGCATCGGTATTTATCATTAATATGCTTTCGGTAATTTCCAGCTGCAAGTTGTGAGGCGATAAACCGGTTTCATTTAATATGGTTTGTACATCTTCAACAAAATCCTTGGATTTGAATTCCAGCGCGGAGATATTTACTGCAATCGAAACCGGATGCAAGCCGTTTTCTTCCCATATATGGGCTTGCTGGCAGGCTTCTTTCAGGATCCAGCGTCCGATAGGCACGATCAGGCTGCATTCTTCGGCAATGGAAACAAATCGGCCGGGAAATATCATGCCTAATTCCGGATGGTTCCATCGTACCAGCGCTTCGGCACCTGTAATCAAACCGGTATTGAGATTGACTTTGGGCTGATAATGCAGCATCAGTTCGTTGCGTTCCAGCGCAAAGCGCAAACCGGTTTCTATCGAATGCCGTTCCAGGGCGCGGGCATTCATATCGCTCTTGAAAAACTGGAAATTGTTACGCCCTTTTTCTTTTGCGTAAGAGCGTGCGATATCGGCTGTTTTAATCAATGCTTCCGCACTTTGCGCATCGGAAGGGTAAAGGCTGATACCCAGATTGATCGTGACATAGACTTCGTAACCGCCTATCGAATGAGGCATTGTTAAAGTGATAATGATTTTTCGCGCCATGATCGTGATGTCTTCGACATCGCGGAAATCCTCCATCAGGATGACAAACTGGTTCCCGCATTCCCGGCTGACCATGTCGGTTTTCCGCACGCAATTACATAATCGCTGAGCCACCGATTTGAGAAGTTTGTTGCCGATTATGCGGCCGAGCGTATCGTTGATATTTTTAAAATTGTCGAGATCGAGGACCAGCACGGCCAGTTTCGTCCGGTGCGGTTCATCCGATCCAAAGGACTGCTCGATGCGCTCGTTTAGCAATACCCGATTAGGCAGGTTGGTCAGAAAATCGTGCTGGACCAGATGCGTCATTTTTTCGGCCATGGCCTGCACGGCCGAAATGTCGTGAAATACGATTACGGCGCCTCGGATTCTGCCTTTGGAATCGCAAATGGGTGAGGCGGAATCTTCGATGGCAATTTGCCCGCCATCGCGCGCAATCAAAATCGTACCTGGAGACAAAGCGGTGGATTCGATACGTTTGAGGACGAATTCTATCGGATTGCGTGCCGGTTG
>DASSZW010000014.1:0-8857 GCA_035713285.1 Burkholderiales bacterium | reverse complement strand
CCAAAGACCTGGAATTAATTTCCATTGCCGAATTCGTCGAAGATGCCGAGACGGCCGATATCCTGTACGAGCTGGGCATCGACTGGGCACAAGGATATTATTTCGGGCGCCCGGCCCTGGCAAAATAAATTCCCCGGGCATTCTGGGTCACGCGATAAACTATGCGATACCCATGTACAAAACTTCTGTTTAGCAATTAATTCCGGCCCCGCATTGCCGGAAATTTTTTTGTATTCAAAAATCAATGCCCTGCGGGATGCATCTTCGCCAGCCCGGCATCAATCGCATTGTCCAGGTAGCCGCCGTAATAATCGTCGGAATCGACGCCTATTATCGGATCGGACGCCTGTTTGCCGTCAGGAGTAAACACGATAATGGTCGGGGTCAGTTTGATGTTCAGACTGGCGGCGTATTGCCTGCCGCTCGTCGGCTTGCCGTCCCAGCCGGTCAGCGGCGTATCATCGGTAATCTGTATACGTCGAATCATGACCTTATGCGCATATTGCGGATTCTGCTGCATGGGAATAAGGTAATCCTGCATTGAGCGCTCGCAATACGCGCATTTAGGGCTGGTGAATATGACCAGCAACGGTACGCCCTGATTTTGCGCGACGCGGGCGTCCTGCGGCAGGTTACGGGTATAAAGTATTTGCTGCGGAGCAGACCACGCCAGCGCGGAGGATAGCGAAAAAAGCAGGCTTAAAGCAGCCAGATAAAAAAATTTAATCACAATACAAACCTTTAAAAAAATGCAGCCGATTAAAAATTATAATCGGTGCCTGCATCGCGAAGCGAGCTTCGTACAGTTGAAAATGAGGATTTTGAGTTCGTTTAAGCTTTTTTTTAACTAAATAAGAGCGAGTGCATTAATCATGCAAACCCTCTTTTAGGTTAAAATGCGCAAACAATCGTTACAAACAATCGTCAATTATACTCGCAGGTTACCCTTTGCCAACCTTAACCGATTCATCTTTTCCCGCGCAGCTGGTTATCGCCTCCCGCGAAAGCCCTCTGGCGCTGTGGCAGTCCGAGCACGTAGCCGCACGCCTGCGGGAACTGTATCCCTCGATAGAAATAAGCATCCTCGGCATGACCACGCAGGGCGATCGCATCCTCGATACCGCGTTGAGCAAAATCGGCGGCAAAGGCCTGTTCGTCAAGGAACTGGAAACGGCGTTACTCGATCGGCGCGCCGATATCGCTGTGCACTCCATCAAGGATGTGCCGATGAATTTAGACGAAGAATTTACGCTGGCGGCGATCGGCGAGCGGGAAGATGCGCGCGATGCGCTGGTCTCCAACCGTTTTTCCTGCCTTCAGGATTTGCCTCCCGGCGCGCGAGTGGGAACATCGAGTCTGCGCCGCGCATGCCAGTTGCGCGCGCGCTTTCCGCATCTCGCAATCGAAGCTTTGCGCGGTAATGTGCAAACACGTTTGCGCAAACTCGACGAAGGTCATTACGATGCGATCGTCCTGGCCGCGGCAGGACTGAAACGGCTCGGTCTAGAGACGCGCATCCGCCAGGAATTGCCGCCTGAACAGAGCCTGCCCGCAGTCGGTCAGGGCGCGCTGGGAATTGAATGCCTGGCCGGCCGCACCGGCTTGATCGAGCTACTCGCGCCTTTGAATCACGCCGACAGCTCGGCGTGCGTCCGTGCGGAGCGCAGCATGAGCCGGCGCCTCGGCGGCAGCTGCCAGGTGCCGCTCGGAGGCTACGCGCAAATCGCAGGCGATACGATCCAATTGCGCGGCTTCGTTGCTGAAATCGACGGCAGCCGCATCATCAGCGACCAGGTCAGCGGCAAGCGCGAAGAAGCCGAAAGCCTCGGCGACGAGCTGGCGCAACGATTGATCGCGCAAGGAGCCGATAAAATTCTCGCGGCGCTATCATCATGAGCAAACAATTATACGGCCAGGGAATACTGGTCACGCGCCCCGCGCACCAGGCCGGCGAACTGGCGGCGCTCATCGCTGCCGCCAACGGCAAACCCGTCCTGTTTCCGGTACTGGAAATTCTCGATGCAAAAGATCTGGCGCCGCTGTATACGCTGATCGATACTCTGGACGAGTTCGATATGGCGATCTTCATCAGCCCCAATGCGGTCAACAAAGCGATGAACCTGATCAAGTCGCGGCGCGAGCTGCCGGCTGCTTTGCAGATTGCGGCGATAGGACGGGGCAGCAGCCGCGAACTCAAGCATTTCGGCATCGACAGGATTATCGCGCCCAAAGAACGCTTCGACAGCGAAAACCTGCTGGCCCTGCCGGAATTGCAGCACGTCGCCGGTCGCCGCATCGTGATTTTCCGGGGCGACGGCGGCCGCGAGATTTTAGGCGACATGCTGACCGAGCGCGGTGCGGAAATCGTTTACGCCGAATGCTACCGCCGCAGCCGTCCGGACGTCAATGCCGGCAATCTGATGCGACGTTGGTCGCGCAACGAAATCAATGCCGTCACCATCACCAGTTCCGAAGGCTTGCGCAACCTCTACGACATCCTCGGCAAACTCGGCCGGCAATGGCTAAAATCGACGCCGGTATTTGTCCCGCACGAACGGATTTTAGTGGTGGCGCAGGAATTGGGACTGTCGCATGGCATACTCACCGAATCCGGCGACGAAGGCCTGATCGCGGGCATGGCGGACTGGTTCGAGCGGCATAATCTTAGATCCGGCGATTGACCGCTTATGTGTGATGCAACCTATCGAGGATGAATAAAAATGTTGTTATTTAGCGCTCGCCCGTTTGGTGGCACGCTACGTGCCCGATTACACACTCCAAGCCGCACAAGGCGTTGTTGCTCCTCGCCTGAAGGGAATGGCCATTCAGGCTCGTCGCGCCTAGCCCTGCACGACTCGGAATGCGTACTCGGACACGTCCAATCGCCGGATCTAGGATAATGGCTGACATGCAGGACAAACCCGACCTGCTCGATAAACTCGGAGCCTATCTCAATCCGGCGCTGATTTTCTCAGTGCTGGCGCTAACGCTGGCCGGATGGGGCTGGTGGGAGACCCAAACCGAACTGACCGCAATCCGGCATGAATTGAGCGAACGACTGACCTCTGCCAATGAAGTCGCGCAGGAAAGCCGGATATTAAGCCAGCAAACTGCTTACAATAGTCGCGACCTGACGCTGCGCGTCGCCGAAATCCAGGCCAAACTCGTCGAATCCCAAAATCAGCAGCTTGCGCTCGAAGCCTTGTACCGCGATATGGCCAAAAGCCGCGACGACTGGACGCTGGCAGATATCGAGCAGATCGTATTGATCGCCAACCAGCAATTGCAGCTGGAAGGCAATGTCAAGGCGGCGATCATCGCCCTGCAAACCGCCGACGCGCGCCTGCAATCGATCGACAAGCCCCAGTTCACCGGCCTGCGGCGCACTTTGAATGCCGATATACAACGCCTGCAGCTATTGCCGCAGATCGATACGGTAGGGATCACGCTGCGGCTGGACGATCTTATCGCGGCGGTCGATCATCTGCCGCTGGCCAGCGATCAGGAAATCCCGGCCCGGACCGCAAAGACAGAAAAACCGGCCAAGGCCGTGCCTGCCGACGAAGCGACCCGCTTTGCCATGGAAATGCTGCAAGAACTCAAAAGTCTGGTACAGGTCCGCCGTCTCGACACGCCGGACACTGCTTTACTCGCGCCGGAACAGAGCTATTTTTTGCGGCAAAACCTGAAACTGCGGTTGCTGACGGCTCGAATTGCGCTGTTCGCGCACGATGAAGTCAGTTACAAAGCAGACCTGAACGCGGCTAAATACTGGCTAAGCCAGTATTTCAACGTAAACGACGCCCGCACCCAAAACTGCATCGCGCAGATAGACAAACTGATCAACAGCCCGGTCAGCATCCGCTTGCCCAATCTGGACCAGAGCCTGAACGCGCTGCGTACCAGTCGCCTGGCGCACAACCAATAACCATGCGGATACTGGTCTGGATTTTGCTGATTTTCGCTCTGGCCGTAGGCTTTACTCTGGCAGGGAAATTCGATCCCGGTTACGCGATCCTGGTCTATCCGCCTTATCGCATCGAACTGTCGCTGGTACTGCTGATTATTTTGCTGCTGCTGATAATCGTACTGGGGAATTTGCTGGTACGCGTCGCAGCCGCCACCCTGACGTTGCCGCAACGCGCTCGCGCATTCCGGCAGCGGCAGCGGCAACTTCACGGCAACGAAGCGTTGATGTCGGCTCTGACGGATTATCTGGAACAGCGTTACAAACCCGCGGAAACCGCAGCTTTGAGCGCTCACAGCCTGAATTATTCGCCTTATCTCGCCGCGTTGCTCGCCGCCGCCGCGGCCGAAGCGCAAAACGCTCACGATCGCCGCGACCAATATCTGGCCCTGGCTGCCAAACACGCGGCATCGCCCGACCGGAACTAAACGGCGCAAACGCTATCGAGTAATTCTATCCAGTGGCGCACCGGCGTAGCCGAGCCGGATTGCAAATGAAGCAGGCAGCCGATATTGGCCGTCGCTATCATCTCGGGCGCATCGGCTTGCAGATGGGCCAGTTTGCGGTCGCGCAATTGAGTAGCCAATTCCGCTTGCAAAATCGAGTAGGTGCCGGCGGAGCCGCAACATAAATGCGATTCCGCCACCGGCAATACGGTAAACCCGGCCCTGCGCAACACAGTTTCCGCTGCGCCGACGATTTTTTGGCCATGCTGCAGGGTACACGGCGCATGAAATGCCACCCGGACCGGATCGGAATCCGGCCGAACGGTTGCCGGCAGATTCGTCTGCGCTTCCTCCAGCACGATTTCGCTCAGGTCACGCGTCAATGCCGAAATCCGCGCCGCCTTTTCGGCATACGCCGCATCGTGACGCAAATAATGGCCGTATTCTTTCACCGTAACGCCGCATCCGGAGGCGGTCATCACGACCGCTTCCGCGCCTGCTTCCAGGTACGGCCACCAGGCGTCGATATTGCGGCGCATGTAATCGAGACCTTCATCCTGCGCGTTGAGATGATAGCTCACCGCTCCGCAACAGCCCGCTTTATCGGCAACGATCAGCGAGATACCGACCCGGTCCAGTACGCGCGCGGCCGCTGCGTTGATATTAGGCGCCAGCGCCGGCTGCACGCAGCCATCGAGAAGAAGCATGCGCCGGCCATGGCGCGGCGCGGGAAAAAGAGAAGCTGCCTGGGCGGCAGGCAGTTTCGCCTGCAGCTTCGCGCCCAGCAACGGTCTCGCAGCGCGGCCCAGCGCAGCCAGTCCGGTAAACAAGGGCTTGTTCGGCAGCACCCGGCGCAGCAAATAGCGTTGCAGGTTAGCCCGCGCGCTGCGCGGAACCTGGCGTTCTATCAAGTCCCTGCCGATATCGAGCAAGCGTGCATACTGCACTCCCGACGGACAGGTCGTTTCGCAGTTGCGGCAGGTCAGGCAACGGTCGAGGTGCAACTGCGTTTTGGCTGTCGCTACGCCGCTCTCCAGATATTGCTTGATCAGAAAAATCCGGCCGCGCGGCGAATCGAGTTCGTCGCCCAATAATTGATAAGTCGGGCACGTCGCCAGGCAAAAACCGCAATGCACGCAACTGCGGAGGATGTTTTCCGCTTCCGCGCCCGTGTCGCTATCGCGGATAAAATCGGCAAGATGAGTTTGCATGCTTAAAACTCCGGATAGAGTCGGCCGCGGTTTAAAATGCCGTGCGGATCGAATTGCGTTTTCAGCCGGCGGTGCAGCGCCATGACGGCGCCGGGCAAAGCCTGGAATACGCCGGCTTGCAGACGTGCTCCGCGATACAGGGCGGCGTGGCCGCCGAGCTTGGCGGCAGCGGCGAATATCGATTCCGCCGGCGCTGCCGATTTGAGCCAGCGTTGCGCGCCGCCCCAGCTCACGGCCTGTTTGCCCGGCAAGTCCAGCGGCGGCGCAGCCGGCGGAACCGATAAGCGCCACAGCGGCGTATCGCCGGCAAAAAAAGGCGCGGTCTGTTCGCGCGTCGCCAGCCAGAAAATGTCGTCATGAGCCAAAATTTCGCCGCCCAGTCTGGCTTGCGCGGCGTCCACCGCCGCAGCGCTGCCTTCCAGCCGCACGCTCAGCGCACCGTCTATCCACGCCGCTGCCGTGAGCGGCAGCGGCCGTCCGGCCAATTCGTTCATCCGTATTATGCTCGCGGCCTGGGCGAGTTCGTATCGCAACGTCACGCGCGTCGCCGGTCGCGGCACCACTTTGACCGACGCCTGCAAAATAACGCCCAGCGTACCCAGCGCGCCGACCGTCAGGCGCGAGATATCGTAGCCGGCCACATTTTTGATCACCCTGCCGCCGAAATTGAGCAAGTCGCCGCGGCCGTCGATTATCTGTACGCCGAGCACGGCGTCGCGGGCGCTGCCGCTATAAGGCCGCCGCGCCCCGGCTACGCCGCAGGCGAGCGTGCCGCCCAAGGTGGCGCTGTCGCCGTAATGCGGCGGCTCGAAACTCAGCATCTGGTTGTTGGCGGCAAGCACCGTTTCGATTTCCTTCAGCGTCGTCCCCGCTTTGGCGGTCAATACCAGCTCGGCGGGTTCGTATTCGACGATGCCGCGGTGCGCCGAAACATCGATGACCGCTCCTTGAGGGGCATTACCGTACCAGTCTTTGCTGCCGCCGCCGCGAATTTGCAAAATTCTGCGTGCGGCATAAGCGTCCTTCACCTGATCGACCAGGGTCTGCATCAGAACCTCGGCAAATCCGGATGGCTGAGCTGACCGGCATGCACGTGCATCGCCCCCAGTTCGGCGCAGCGCTGCAACGTCGGTACCGCTTTGCCGGGATTGAGCAGGCCGGCCGGATCGAACGCCGCCTTTACGCCGTGAAACGACGCCAGCTCCAGCGGCCTGAACTGTACGCACATCTGGTCTATTTTTTCCATCCCCACGCCGTGTTCGCCGGTAATGGTGCCGCCGTACTGTACGCATAATTCGAGGATGCGGGCGCCCAGTTGCTCGGTTTTGTGCAATTCTCCGGGTATATTGGCGTCGTAGAGGATCAGCGGGTGCAGATTGCCGTCGCCGGCATGAAACACGTTGGCGACGCGCAAACCGTACTCCTCCGACAATACTTCGATGCCGTACAATACCGCCGGCAAAGCGCGGCGCGGAATCGTGCCGTCCATGCAATAATAATCCGGCGACATCCGTCCTACCGCCGGAAACGCGTTCTTGCGCCCCGCCCAGAAACGCAGCCGTTCGGCGTCGTCCTCGGCGGTACGCGCCGAAGTCGCGCCGTTAGCGGACAATATATCGTGTATAGAGCGCAGTTCTTCCGCTACTTCTTCCGTCGTGCCGTCGACTTCGACCAGCAGGATCGCCGCCGCATCGAGTGGGTATTTGGCGTGGATGAACGCTTCGGCGGCGTGTATCGCCAGCCGGTCCATCATTTCCAGCCCCGCCGGCAAAATGCCGCCGGCAATAATCGCGCCCACGGCCGCACCCGCCGTTTCGACCGAATCGAACGCAGCCAGGATCACTTGCGCGTGTTCCGGTTTGGGCAGCAGTTTTACCGTGATTTCGGTAACGACCGCCAGCATCCCTTCCGAACCGTGCAGCAACGCCAGCAAATCGTAACCGGGGCTGTCGAGACAATCGCCCCCCAGTTCCAGTATTTCGCCGTCTATCGTCACCGCCCGCACGCCGAGCACGTTGTGTACCGTCAAGCCGTATTTGAGGCAATGCACCCCGCCGGAATTTTCCGCTACGTTACCGCCTATCGAACACGCAATCTGCGACGACGGATCGGGCGCATAATACAGCCCGTAATCGGCGGCGGCGCCGGAAATGGCCAGATTGCGCACGCCGGGCTGCACCCGGGCGGTGCGCGCCAGAGGATCGAGTTGCAGGATTTTATTCAGTTTCGCCAGCCCGAGCAGAACGCCATCCTCGCGCGGCAGCGCGCCGCCCGACAAGCCGGTGCCCGATCCGCGGGCGATGACCGGCACCCCGGCGGCGTGGCAGAGCCGCAAAATCGCAATCACCTGCACTTCGGTTTCCGGCAGGACGACAACGCCGGGCCGACACCGGTACGCCGACAAGCCGTCGGACTCGTACACGGAAGTATCTTCGTGGGCAGTCAACACCGCAGTGGACGGCAGTAATGCCCGCAAATCGCGAATAATCGCGTCGGCAATCATGAATCGCCGCGAACCTGCCGTTCGACCGGCTCGCCGGACAAGCGCTGCCAGACTTCGGCCAGGGCGCTCGCATCGCCGACGTTGCCGGGAAAAATAACCACCGGAATCCGCGGAAAAACATGATCGTCGGGCGTCAGGACAACGCTGCATCCGGGCAGTATCTGCCCTGCCAGCCGGGCTACCCGCAACGCCAGTCCCTTGCTCAGCATGTCGTTGGAAGTAATGCCGCCTTTACTGATGATAAAGCCGATGGTAGCGGGCAAGCTGCGCACCACGTCCATCAGGAACCCGGAAACATGCTCGCCGAACGCCAGGCGTTCCGCCTGACCGGCAAACTGCCGCTCGGTCCTGCTGGTAAAAACCACCGGCGTCAAGCCGCGCTGGTGCGCCTGCAATACCCTGGTCGAAATTTCCTGCAACAACGCCGTGCTTTGTCCGGGCATCCGGCCGACATCCACTTCCACGCTTTCGATGCCGGGCTGTTGCAGCAAAATCTGCAATTGCTCGGTGGTTTTTTTTACGTGCGAGCCGACCACAACGATACCGGGGCGGCGATCGGTCACATAACGGTGCATCGCCTCTGCCGGAACCGGTTGCGGCGGCAGTTTGGCCAGCGCGGTGAGCAAGCTCGCCGCGCTGCGGAACAGAAAACGCTTGCCCCGGGCGGCAGCCCGTTCGAGATCGTCGGCAAAACGGTCGAGGTCCGGTTGCCGCTCGGCATCGACCACGC
>DASSZW010000013.1:0-25817 GCA_035713285.1 Burkholderiales bacterium | reverse complement strand
CGCAGTTGCAACCCGTTCGAGGTGGGCGCGGTTTTTGACTGTACTCGGTCCGGGGCTGGTGGTGATGCTCGCGGATACCGATGCCGGCAGCGTCATTACTGCGGCTCAGAGCGGCGCCGAATGGAAATATCGTTTGCTGCTCCTGCAATTGATACTCGCACCTATACTGTATGTCGTACAGGAATTGACGATACGGTTAGGGATAGTCAGCAAGAAAGGTCACGGCGATCTGATTCATGAGTATTTCGGTCGCGGCTGGGCATGGTTGTCGGTAGGTACGCTGATAATTGCCTGTATCGGCGCATTATTGAGCGAATTGAGCGGCTTGGCTGGGGTAGGAATGCTGTTCGGTGTGCCTGCCTGGATGACGATGCTGGTGGTCGTAGGAGGATTGCTGCTGATGGCATTCACCGGATCTTATGTTTCCGTTGAGCGTATCGCCATGGCGGTTGGCGCGTTCGAGCTGGTTTTCATTATCGTGGCCTGGCAGGCAAAACCGGTGCTTGCTTCGATGATGACGGGAATGGTCGATATTCCCTGGCATAATCATCAGTATCTGTATCTGGTCGCGGCAAATATCGGCGCAGTGATTATGCCGTGGATGGTGTTTTATCAGCAATCGGCCGTGGTCGAAAAGAAACTGACAGTGGCCGATCTGCCGGCGGCGCGCATGGATACGGTGGCGGGCGCGATTATCACCCAAGTCATTATGGCGGCAGTACTGATTGCTACCGCGGCGACGCTGGGAAAGTACGGCAGCAGCGGTTCGATCGATACGGTGCAGGGCATCGCCAAAGCGATTACGCCATTTCTGGGTGAAAATGTGGGCAAAATCCTGTTCGGCCTGGGCATGAGCGGGGCGGCGCTGGTGGCGACCATCGTGGTCAGCCTGACCGCTGCACGCACGTTGGGCGAAGTGCTGGGAGTGAAGCATTCGCTGGAACATGAGCCGAGGGAAGCCCCCTGGTTTTACGGGATGTATGCGATTTCGCTGGCAGGCGGCGGCCTGCTCGTCGCTTCCGGCGCTAATCTCGTGGCGCTGAGCGTGGGGGTCCAGGTCATGAACGCCTTGTTGCTGCCCATCGTTCTGGGCTTCCTTTATATGCTGGCGCGACGGCTGCCGCAACCTTACCGTTTGCAGGGAACGTATGCGTGGGTAGTTGCCTTCATTATTGCTATTACAGCCAGTTTCGGCGTTTACGGTGCGATTGCGGGCGTAGTGAATTGAGACTGACGGTTTTACGATGGCGTCTCGCGCTTCCGGAGGAAAAAACAGTTGAAAGCTGCAATGACTGATCCCGGCACTTCAAACCGGCCGAATGGAACGCACCGCTTGCGAATCAAGGGCATGACCTGCGCTTCATGCGTCGCGCGAGTGGAAAAGGGACTGCTTAAGGTGCCGGGCGTCAGCCGAGCCAGTGTTAACCTTGCTACGGAAGAAGCGGACATTGCGGCTGACACGGGTGTTGCAGCCTCCGATCTGGTAGCGGCAGTGGAAAAATCGGGATACGAAGTCGATGTCCAGGAAATCAATCTCGGCATCAAGGGCATGACTTGCGCGTCGTGCGTAGCGCGGGTCGAAAAAGCGTTGAGCAAAGTACCGGGCGTGCGTTCGGTCGCCGTCAATCTTGCTACCGAACAGGCGCGTATCGAAGCTTACGCCGGCACTCCGGCGGACAGTTTGCTGCAATCCGTGCGGGCGGCGGGCTATGAAGCGGTGCCGTTGACCGGTAACGCAAATGCTACGGAGACGGATGCGCGCCTGCCGGTCTGGTGGCCGGTGGCGCTGTCGGCAGCGCTGAGTTTTCCGCTGGCGGTGCAGATGGCGGGAATGGCGTTTAACTTTCCCTGGATGTTGCCTGCCTGGGTGCAATGGCTGCTGGCTACCCCGGTGCAATTCTGGCTGGGGTGGCGCTTTTACAAGGCCGGCTGGAAGGCGCTGAGGGCCGGCACGGGCAATATGGATCTGCTGGTGGCGCTGGGGACTTCCGCAGCGTACGGTTTGTCGGTGTATGTCTGGCTGACGCAGCCGGCCGGCGTCAGGTTGCCTCTTTATTTCGAAGCGTCGTCGATAGTGATTACGCTGGTATTGCTCGGCAAATGGCTGGAGACGCGCGCCAAGCGCGAAACCGCAGCGGCGATTCGAGCGCTGCAGCAGTTGCGCCCGGAAATCGCCCGCGTGCGCCGCGACGGCGCCGAGATCGACGTCGCGTTGGTCGAAGTGCGTACCGGCGACACGGTGGTGGTGCGGCCGGGCGAACGAGTAGCCGTGGACGGCGTGGTGCGCGAAGGGCATAGCGAGGTCGACGAATCGCTTATAACGGGCGAGAGTTTGCCGCAAAGTAAAACTCCGGGTTCGAAAGTGATCGGCGGATCGGTCAACGGCGGCGGCTTGCTGTTGGTCGAGACGCGAGCAGTGGGCGCGGAAACCGCGCTGGCGCGTATCATCCGCATGGTGGAAAACGCACAGGCGGCAAAGCCGCCGATCCAGCGGCTGGTGGATAAAGTCAGCGCCGTATTCGTGCCCGTCGTGCTTGGTATCGCACTGCTGACTCTGCTGGGATGGGGCTACGCGAACGGTCACTGGCAGCAAGCGCTGTTAAACGCCGTGGCGGTGCTGGTCATTGCCTGCCCATGCGCGCTGGGTCTGGCGACGCCGACCGCTATCATGGTCGGCATTGGTATCGCTGCGCGTTACGGCATCCTGATCAAGGATGCGGAAGCGCTGGAAATTGCGCATGCAGTGCGCTGCATGGTATTCGACAAAACCGGCACTTTGACGGCGGGGCGGCCCGATCTGGTGGCGACGGAACCGATAGGCGTTTCAGCGGACGAATTGCTGCGTCTGGCGGCAAGCTTGCAGCAAGGCAGCGAACATCCGCTGGCGCGCGCGGTGCTGGCTGCTGCCGCCGCTAAAAACATGGCTCTAAGCGACGTCAGCGGCGTCAGGGCGCTGCCCGGCCTGGGGATACAGGGCAAGCTGGACGGAACGGTAATTTCCCTGGGCAGCGGCTGTCTGATGCAGGATCTCGGTCTGGCGACCGCTGCGCTGGCAGAAAGCGCGGCGCAGTGCGAACAGGCCGGCCGCAGCGTGTCGTGGCTGGCGAAAGAAATCGACGGCAGGCAGGTGCTGCTCGGTTTGCTCGCTTTCGGCGATACGATAAAACCGGGAGCGAAAGCCGCGATAGAGCGCCTGAAAGCGCTGGGCGTGCGCACCGTCATGCTGACCGGGGATAACCGCGGCAGCGCTGCGCTGGTGGCGCAAGCATTAGGTCTGGATGAATTCAGGGCCAATATGTTGCCCGGCGATAAAGTGCAGGCAATTGACGATTTGAAATCGGACGGCACGGTCGTGGCGATGGTCGGCGACGGAATCAACGATGCTCCCGCGCTGGCGGCGGCGGATGTAGGGATCGCGATGGCTACCGGCACCGATGTCGCGATGCATACGGCCGGCGTGACCCTGATGCGGGGCGATCCTTTACTGGCAGCCGATACGCTCGATATTTCCCGCAAGACGTACAGCAAGATCCGGCAGAACCTGTTCTGGGCCTTCATCTACAATCTGGTCGGCATTCCGCTCGCCGCATCCGGCATGCTAAATCCCGTTATCGCCGGGGCGGCGATGGCGTTCAGCAGTTTTAGCGTAGTTTCCAACGCCTTGTTACTGCGTCGCTGGCGGCCTGCTCTCGGGGATGTCGCGGGCCGTTAGCGCTCAGTTTCATGCATCGCGGCGCGTAAAGCGTGCGTTTGCGTAAAAAACGTACCTAGTCCGACACCGGCCACGCACACCACGGCAATGATTAAAGGAAGATCGATGTGGGCCAGGCCATGCACCCGGATACCTGTATCAAGGCTCCATGCCGTCAAATCGGGAAACAGCAGGCTGAGGGCGCCCGCGAGGGTATATGCGATGCCGCCCCATAACAGGGTGCGAGCGGCCGTGGTAAGCGCGACGATGCGTATCGCCTCGGGCGGGAGTTGATGACTGGCGGCCATTTTCCCGAATAACGCGCCGGCTATGACTTGTATGATCAGTGTGCCGAAACCGAACAAGGCGCCGGGTACCCAGCCCCAGGCCGCGCTGGGCATGGCCGGAGCGAGGGTGGTGTAGAGAATGAGGGCGAAAGCGCCGAAGCCCCAGCCGGCGACAAACCCGTGCACGGCGGGCATCCAGCCGGTCATCCTGGCCCATGAGCCGATGTTGTCGTTTGCGTTATCTTTGGCGCGGCATTTGCCGATCAAATGCAGGTGCATGCTGTGGCGTTGTTTCAGCATCATCCATCCGCCCCACGCCATCAACAGGCCGATAGGAATGAATAATGCGTCGTTCAGCCATTTGTTCTGCACCCAGCGAGACAGCCCGAACCAGGCCAGTTCGCTGACTATCGCCCGTTGCAGCGTAAAGGTCGCGGAAAACAGCAGGCCTGCCCTCAAACCCTTGCGCGTGGAATAACTCCCGACCGCATAACTGAATGTTATCGGCCAGGTATGTTCGTCGGGCACCATGCCGTGTATCAGGCCTAACAGCAAAGCGGTGACCAGAGCGGTGGCTATCCCGGGATGGGCAGGGTTCCACAGATTGATAAATTCCATGATGCGCGTTAACTCAGTTCTGCAAGATAAATCGTTTCTGTCAGCCGAACAGAGAATGAATCGCGTTTTAGTGTCGTGGCGTACGCATGGACCAGCCTATCATTGCCAGAGCCCAGCCGTCAAACAACAGGCTGATGCCGACAAACATTCCGACCATCCATAACGATGAAGCTGGCCAGCCGATAAGAAACATGATGCCGAGGAAAATATCGACGATAGCGTTAAATATCATCCAGCCGTGAACACTCCGTATCCGGGTCCGGTCGGCCATCGAAAAACTGGCGAAGGCATCCATGAACAGATACAGGCTGAGCAATATAGCGATTGAAGCGATTCCGGTCAAGGGGCGCAGTACGATCAGGAAACCGGTAAACAACAATAGCGCCGACTTGATCCAGTCTGACGAACTTGCGCCGTGCTGGTAGGCATGCCAGGCCCAAAACGCGCTGCCGATTATCAATATCCAGCCGATTAAGGCGGCTGTGATGACGGAAAGCACGACCGGCACCATTATGCCGATCAAACCGAGCACTATCAGCAAAATTCCTACAGTCAGCGTGTGATTGCCGAAACGTTGGGTTTGTTTGTCTATCCAGGCGGGATCCATGTTATCTCCTCAATATCGATAAGGTATTGCTACATAACCGGGCGCATACGCCCCGGTACTGTCTATGCCTGTATATTTCCGGCAGCTAAATGAACGGGTTGCCTGTAAAAATAGCATGTTTTAACCGGTTGAGGGAGTTAAATTTGTGATTGGCGCGGGTTCGGGATATTTCAGCAATTATTACTCAAGCGGTTGTTCAAGCTTTTGAACGGCGTAATAAATTAATGGCCGTGAAAATGAAAGGCAATGTTCGATTACGTACAAATAAATTAAAATTTGCTAAGTAGGATTATAGTATCGAACAGGATCGAAACCGCGAACTGTAAAAATCGATAGCAGATATTATTTTTTTTGGCGTGAAATGATTTTTTTATTTAATTATCCCAAAGTTTATTGAATTTAAAAAATATTTGACGGTAAAATAATAATTGATACATGGACGGTTCTCGTCGATATCTATTGTTTCTGCAGGTGACGGTTCGTTTTTCAAAAAACAAGCAGGAAGGTACGGAATAGTCCGAAGTTGATTTTTCCGGCGCTGATTTTTCCATTGGATGAAAGGAAAGATACTATGTTCTGGCAACAGCGGTTTAATAAATTCATAGAAAAACTACGCGCTCATGACATTCCGCTTCGCTTGCGTCTTTGGACCGGTTCGGCTTTCGATCTCGGCTCTTCGCCTCGCGTCACCTTATCGATTTTGTCCGCTGGCGGACTGAAGCATTTTTTCATGCCAACACTGGATAATCTCGGCCATGCCTACGTCGAAGGCGAAATCGACATCGAAGGCCGTCTGTCCGATGTAATAGAGGTAGCCGAGCGCCTTTCCGTTCACGGCGCAGAACCATCGTCGATACGCAGCAGTGTACGCCGTGTCTTGCATACCAAACAAATGGATGCGGAAGCGATTTCATACCATTATGACGTTTCCAACGAATTTTATTCGTTGTGGCTGGATCGCAATATGGTCTATTCCTGTGCGTACTTCGGCGATGGCACGGAGTCGCTGGATATTGCGCAGGAGCGCAAGCTCGACCATATACTCAACAAACTGCGTTTGCGACCCGGCGATACCCTGCTCGATATCGGATGCGGCTGGGGAGCGCTGATCATAAGAGCGGCAGAAAAATACGGCGTCAAGGCGCTGGGCATTACCCTGTCGCAGAATCAGTACGAACTGGCCAAAGAACGTATCGCGCAAGCAGGACTTGCCGACCGCTGCGAAGTCCGGCTTGAAGACTACCGGGATGTGGCGGGCAAATACGACCGGATCAGCAGCGTCGGCATGTTCGAGCATGTCGGTTTGCAGCATCTGCGGGAATATTTCACCCGTATCGGCGCGCTGCTCAACGACGACGGGATCGTCATGAATCATGGAATTACCACGACCAATCCCACTACCGGCGAGCTGCCGTTCGGCGGCGGTGATTTTATCGAGCGCTACGTCTTTCCGCATGGCGAATTGCCGCATATCGGGTTTCTGCTGGAAGAAATGAGTGCCGCCGGCCTGGAGCCGACGGACGTGGAAAGTTTGCGTCGTCATTATGCCCTGACGCTAGAGCATTGGTCGGAGCGTTTCGAAGCCGCCGGGCCGCGACTTAAAGAAATCGCGGGAGAAAAGAAATGGCGGATCTGGCGCACCTATCTTGCCGGTTGCGCGCATGGGTTCGCGCATAACTGGATTTCGGTGCATCAGGTATTGGCGGTGAAAGCGCGCGCAGACCGCAATGTTCCCCTGCCATTGACGCGCGATTACATGTATTCCCAAAAACCCGGCCTGGCCGTATCCGACAGGCGATAATAACGTTAAATGCGGCTCAGGGAAACCGGTTGAATCAGGGTGATGCAGCTGGTATCCATAGCGATCAGGCCGTCTTCCGCCAGTTTATTCAAAATGCGCGACAAGGTTTCCGGCCGCAGGTCGAGCAGCGATGCCAGCGCTTGCTTGGTGACAGGCAGTTCGACCACGCGACCGCGCGCCGTTTTTTTTGCCGGTTGCGCGAGCAGATAACGCGCCAGCCTGCGGGTTCCCGAGTGTAATGTCAGCCCGTCGATTTCCGCGACCAGTGCGTGCAACTGCCTGCTCAGGGCAGCCAGCAGCTTGAGGCATAAATCCGAGTTAGCGCGTAACAGGGTTGCGAAAAAATGCGCATCGAACGCGATCAGGCGGCTTGCTTCCAGGGCGCTTGCGTATACCGGATAGGTATCGCCCATGAACATGACGGCTTCGGCAAAAATCTGTTCCCGACCGACTATTTCGGTAATGTGTTCTTCCCCGTCTTCCGACGTCAGAAATAGCTTTATCACTCCCGTTTTGACCAGAAAAAAATGATGGCCGGTATCGCCTTTAGCGAATAACTGCTCTCCTGCCTGGAATTCGCGCCAGCGGGCGTGCTGCGCGATTTGCGCCAGCAATTCGCGGTCGAGTTCGCGGAAAAGCGGGGCTAAACGGAAGCTGCTGATTTCGGGAGTAGAATTCACGGGCGATTGATATGAGTCAAGGCATTAATAAGAGCCGTCACTATAATGAATTATCGGATTGGCAAGGAGTGATGAAATGCATAAACGGAATCGCTGGTTTATAACCATAGGATTGTTTTACGGTCTGCTGGGCGGGCTGGTGGCGCTGACCTATTTGTCCGAACCGGGTTTGATACCGGGAAATGTGCCGCGTATTCATGGTCATATCATGTTGTTAGGTTTTGTCCTGATGATGATTTACGGCGTGTCGTTACATGTGCTGCCCCGCTTTTCGGGGAAGGCCCTGTATTCGGAACATCTCGCCAACTGGCAACTCTATCTGTCCAATGCCGGGTTGCCGATCATGATAGCAGGGTGGCTGATAATGCTCAATTGGCTGGTGCTGATCGGCGGCGCATTGGCGTATGCAGGCATTGCTGCGTTTGCGCTTAATATCATTATGACGGTTAAACCTGACGGGCCCTGGAGGTAATCATGTCTGAACATCGCGGTTGTGAGTTGCCGGAAGATTTATATTACGATCTGGATTATGTATGGGTGCGCCCGGAAGAAAACGGCGTCTATACGATCGGGCTCACCGATCCGTCGCAGACGATGGCGGGCAAGGTGCAATATGTCTGGATCAAGGAGATAGGTACGCACCGGGACTGGAAAAAACCGCTGGCGCGTATCGAGTCGGGCAAATGGGCGGGCGGCATTCCGGCACCGTTCGCAGGGGAAATCGTCGCGCGTAACGAAACGGTGATGGCGAGTCCGAACCTGATCAATATCGATCCCTATCACGATGCCTGGCTGGTACAGATGCGGCCCGACGAGCCGGCTACCGCCCTGGCGCATCTGGCCACCGGCGCAGCGGCGCAAACCGCGCTCAGGACATGGATAGATCGTTACGACGTGCAGTGCATGCGCTGTCAGGATTAACGAGCCCTTAGGAGAAAACAATGAAAGTAGAGCTTCTGGTGTCGGAGTGGTGCGCATCGTGCCAACAGGCAGAAAAAGTCTGGCAGGTGGTGGCGAAAGAAAAGGAAATGGATTTCGCCGTGCTCGATATGGCGCAACCCGAAGGGCGGGCGCTGGTCAGCCGCTTGCGCCTGAAAACGATTCCCGCGCTGGTCATCGATGGCGAATTGAAAGGACTGGGCGTGCCGACGCTGGCGCAGGCGCGCGAATGGGTAGCAGCAGCGCCTCCCAAGCGGCAGACCGATATGCAAAATGCCGGGCTGAGCCTGTCGCTGGATAATCGCTGGTTTATCATGACATCCGTCGTGTATCTGATGCTGGGCGGTCTGGGGCTGGCGATCAATGGCACGCTGTTAACCGATGGGCCGGCCCGGCCGGTTGCGCTGCACCTGGTGACGGTAGGGTTCGTGCTGATGTTGATATACGGTCTGGGCGCGCACATGCTGCCGCGTTTTACAGGCAACCCCATTCGCATGGGAGTCTGGCCGTGGCTGCAAAAGGGATTTGCCAATGCCGGCATGCTGGGATATACAGCGGGATTCCTGTTCGGCTGGCACGCGGTTATTGTCGCCGGCGGTGCGCTGATCTGGTCGTCGATCGGAATATTTACCGCGCGGATCTGGCCGGTATTATGGCCCGCTGCAGATCAGTCGGGCGTTAAGATAATCCCGGTGCAGCGGGGTTAACCGGCGAACCGGGTACCCATCGTTTCGCCCATCCGTACCGCGCGGGTTGCCGTCCATTCGGGATTGAATCGCAGCGTATTTTTCGGAAACAGCAAAACGACGGTGGACCCCAGCAGGAAACGCCCCATTTCCTCGCCTTTTTGCAGCGTAATGGCCGCCTTGTCGTATTGCCAGACGCGAATGTTCCGGGTGCGCGGCGGATTGACCACGCCATGCCAGACCGTAGCCATGCTGCCGACGATCGATGCGCCGACCAGCGTCAACACAAAAGGCGTTTTGTGCGGCGTCTCGAAAACGCAGACGACCCGTTCGTTGCGCGCGAACAGTCCCGGAACGCCGCGCGCCGTGACCGGATTGACCGAAAACAGGTCGCCCGGCACATAAATCATCTTCAGCAAACGTCCGTCGCACGGCATATGAACGCGATGGTAATCCTTGGGACTGAGGTACAAGGTGGCGAAACTCCCGTGGCGGAATTGCGCGGCAAGATCTGCGTCGCCCCCGACCAGCGCTACGGCAGAATACGAATGGCCCTTGGCCTGAAAAATCTGTTCGTCGGCGATCTCGCCGAGCTGGCTGATCGCGCCGTCTACGGGCGATACGAATTCTGCCGCTGACAGCGGTCGCGTCCCGCTGCGCAACGCACGCGTGAAAAATTCGTTATAACTGCCGTGCTTGCTGACGTCTGGGTCGGCCGCTTCCTGCATATTGACGTCGTAACGCGCAAGAAACCAGCTAATCAAATATTGCGACAGCCCCGGATGCCGCGAATTCGCCATTTTTCCGGCGAGAAGATTGATGGCGCGGCGCGGCATCAGGTATTGCAGTAATACGGAAAATCGTTCGGACACGATGACAGCCTTAACAGAAATCAGCGCGCATTATAGCAAAGCAGGGCTGACTAACAGAAGGTATCGGTAATCGCCTGACGAAAAGCGGCAGAATGCGTTGACCGTTTTTTATGGATACGTGTTTTGGCAGAGGTTACGCTTGACATTCATCCATATAACATGTATTTTTAATACATGTTATTGGGCTGCTGAGGCAAAATCCGGAAGGCTTGGTTATTATCATTTTCGCTGAAGATTTAATGCCGGACCAAAGAAAGAATGGCTATGACGACTAAAACGATTACAGCGGCAGAATCTTTGTTTGCGGCACGACTGTTTAATATTGCCAGCATCGTGGCGACGCTGGTTGCACCGCTCCTGATGATATGGATTGCTGCGTCTATATTCGTTTATTCTTCGGTGGCTTACCACCCCAATCCGCGCGCCGTTTATTACAACCGTATATCAGGTTACCGGTTTTACGGTGCGGCGGGTGCGATGATGGTGCTCGGGCAGCCTTTCAGCAGCCTGTTCCACGGCTGGTACAGGCTGCTTGCTATCTGGCTGGTTATCGCCATTGCCGTCATACCTTTCGGAATATGGGACATTTTTCGCGCCGGGCGCGAACCGT
Organism: Burkholderiales bacterium; assembly: GCA_035713285.1. Lineage (GTDB taxonomy): Bacteria > Pseudomonadota > Gammaproteobacteria > Burkholderiales > Sulfuriferulaceae > Sulfuriferula. Next base: position 15,026 of record DASSZW010000013.1, on the reverse strand, counting down.
GGCAAGACATGACCGTAGAAACAGAAAACCCGTAGCCATTCCGCCGGTTTTGTGGAGCCGATTCATGCCCGGATTGCTTTTCCGGTCTATTTGTAACCATTCCTTCGACGCCGGCTGTCAATCTGGATCGGATAGAATGCCGAATTATCAGCCTGTTCCCGTCCCCGTTTCTCAGTAACGCTCCATTGTGCTAAAATCGTACGATTACTTCTTCACATAAAAATACTACGCAATGGAATTTTTCGCTAAAGAAACGCTCCCCGTCAGTCTCGAAGATGAAATGCGCCGTTCTTACCTCGATTACGCGATGAGCGTGATCGTCGGCCGTGCGTTGCCGGACGTGCGCGACGGCTTGAAACCGGTGCATCGCCGGGTACTGTTCGCGATGCACGAACTGTCCAACGACTGGAACAAGGCTTATAAGAAATCGGCGCGTATCGTCGGCGACGTGATCGGTAAATATCACCCCCACGGCGATACCGCGGTGTACGACACCATTGTGCGGATGGCGCAGGATTTTTCCTTGCGCTATCCGCTGATAGACGGTCAGGGCAATTTCGGTTCGGTGGACGGCGATAATGCGGCGGCCATGCGTTATACCGAAATCCGCATGTCAAAAATCGCTCATGAACTGCTGGCGGACCTGGACAAGGAAACCGTGGATTTCGGCCCCAATTACGACGGTTCCGAGCATGAACCTCTGATACTCCCGGCAAAAATTCCCAATCTGCTGATTAACGGTTCGTCGGGTATCGCCGTGGGCATGGCGACAAATATCCCGCCGCACAATCTGGCCGATGTGTGCGAAGCGTGCCTGACTCTGCTTAATGAACCGGAAACCGATATCGAAGCGCTGATCGATATCGTCAAGGCGCCCGATTTCCCGACTGCGGGGATTATCTACGGCCTCGTCGGCGTGCGCGACGGTTATCGTACCGGCCGCGGCCGCGTGGTGATACGCGCGCGAACCCACTTCGAAGATCTGGACAAGGGCGGTACGCGTCAGGCCATCATCATCGATGAACTGCCCTATCAAGTCAATAAAGCGAATCTGCTGATCAAGATCGGCGAGCTGGTGCGCGAAAAGCGCATAGAAGGCATCTCCGATCTGCGCGACGAGTCGGACAAATCCGGTATGCGCGTGGCGATAGAACTGAAGCGCGGCGAAGTTCCCGAAGTCATTCTGAATAACCTGTACAAGCACACGCAAATGCAGGACAGTTTCGGCATGAACATGGTGGCGCTGGTCGATAACCAGCCGCGGCTGCTCAATCTCAAGCAGATGCTCGACGCCTTTCTGCGGCACCGCCGCGAAGTCGTTACGCGCCGCACCGTGTTCGAGCTGAAGAAAGCGCGCGAACGCGGGCATATCCTGGAAGGTCTGGCCGTTGCGTTGTCCAACGTCGACGATATCATCGCCCTGATCAAGGCTGCGCCGACTCCGGCTGTCGCCAAAGAAGGGCTGATGGGCAAGGTCTGGCGCTCGCATCTGGTGGAAGAGATGCTGAGCCGCGCGGTGGCTGACATTCAGGCATTCCGCCCGGAAGGGCTGGCGGTCGAATTCGGCATATCCGATGCCGGCTATCGCTTGTCCGATGCGCAAGCGCAAGCCATTCTGGAACTGCGCCTGCAACGTCTGACGGGCCTGGAGCAGGACAAGATCCTCAGCGAATACAAAGAAGTGATCACCAAAATCGCCGATCTGCTGGATATTCTTGCCAGGCCGGAACGGGTCACTGCCATCATTCAGGAGGAAATCAATCTGGTCAGACAGCAGTTCGGCGACAAGCGCCGTTCAGAAATCGTGGTATACGCGCAAGACCTGAGCACCGAAGATTTGATTACGCCGCAGGATATGGTGGTCACGCTGTCGCACGGCGGTTACATGAAATCGCAGCCGCTCGACGACTATCGCGCGCAGAAACGCGGCGGCCGCGGCAAGCAGGCGGCGCCGACCAAGGAAGACGATTTTATCGAGCGTCTGTTTATCGCCAACAGTCACGATTACATATTATGCTTTTCCAACCTCGGCCGCGTGTACTGGGTCAAGGTCTACGAAGTCCCGCAAGGCAGCCGCATTTCCCGGGGCAAGCCTATCGTAAACCTGTTGTCCCTGTCGGACGGCGAAAAAATCAACGCCATTTTGCCGGTGAAGGAATTTGTCGATAATCGCTTCGTCTTTATGGCCACAGCGCACGGCGTGGTGAAAAAAACGCCGTTATCGGAATTTTCCAATCCGCGCCGTTCCGGGATTATCGCGGTCGGACTCGATGACGGCGATTATCTGGTGGGCGTCGCGGTTACCGAAGGCAGCCATGACATCATGCTGTTTTCCAACAGCGGAAAAGCGGTGCGGTTCGACGAGAACGATGTGCGTTCGATGGGTCGCGGTGCGCGCGGCGTGCGCGGCATGAAGCTGGGCGTCGATCAGAAAGTCATTTCGCTGCTGGTGGCCGAAAACGAGCAGCAATCGGTGTTGACCGCCACCGAAAACGGTTACGGAAAACGCACCAATATCGCCGAATACACTCGTCACGGACGAGGAACTCAAGGTATGATTGCGATACAGACGACCAAACGCAATGGTCGCGTGGTTGCTGCGACGCTGGTGGAGCCGGACGACGAAATCATGCTGATTACCGACGGCGGCGTATTGATACGCACCCGCGTCAAGGAAATGCGCGAAATGGGGCGCGCCACGCAAGGCGTTACCCTGATCAATCTCGACGACGGACAAAAACTGATCGGCGTCGAACGCGTACTGGAGCCGGATGACGAAGAAGCGGTGTAAGACACTTTAATCAGATCAATGCGCAGACAGAGCAGGATTCAGGCTGGAAAACACATGCACGTATATAATTTTAGCGCAGGACCCGCTGTATTGCCTAAAGCGGTATTGGAACAGGCCCGGGACGAAATGCTCGATTGGCGCGGGTCCGGGATGTCGGTGATGGAAATGAGCCATCGCGGCAAGGAATTTCAGGAAATTGCCCACGACGCGGAGACCGACCTGCGCGAATTGCTGGCAATTTCCGGCGACTATAAGGTTTTGTTCCTGCAAGGCGGGGCGTCCTCACAATTTGCAATGGTGCCGATGAATCTCCTGCGCGGAAAAAAGCGGGCCGATTACATCAATACCGGTATCTGGTCCGAAAGGGCGATAGAGGAAGCGCAGCGCTACGCGACCGTCAATGTTGCGGCCAGCGCACGGAACCGCGTGCCGCCGAAAACAGAGTGGGAACTCGATCCGGAAGCGGCTTATGTGCATTATGCAGCTAACGAAACGGTTGGCGGCGTCGAATTCCACTGGACGCCGGATACGGGCAAAGTCCCTCTGGTCGCCGATATGTCGTCGAATATACTTTCGAAGCCGATCGACGTCAGCCGTTACGGCCTGATCTACGCCGGCGCGCAAAAAAATATCGGCCCCGCCGGTCTGACGCTGGTAATCGTTCGCGAAGACTTGCTCGGCAAAACCTTGCCGGGTACGCCTACGATGTTCGATTACCGGATTCAGGCCGAGCATCAATCCATGTACAATACTCCGCCGACTTATGCCATCTACGTTGCTGGTCTGGTATTCCGCCATTTGAAGAACGAAGGCGGCCTGTCGGCCGCAGCAGAACGCAACCGGATCAAATCGGACCTGCTGTACTCGTACCTGGACGCCAGCGATTTTTATCTTTGTCCCGTGGCGCGGGACAGCCGCTCCCGCATGAATATTCCGTTCACCTTGCATAATTCGAGACTGGACGAAGATTTCCTGCGCGGGGCGGACGAACGCGGCCTGCTGCAATTGAAAGGACACCGGCTGGTGGGAGGCATGCGTGCATCGATCTACAACGCCATGCCGCTGGCCGGGGTTCAGGCATTGGTCGCATATATGCAGGATTTCGCCGGACGCCGGGGATAGGTCTGGATATGCCAGAAGATTTACAACAGCTGCGTACGCAAATCGATGCGATCGACGAACAGGTTCTGGCGCTGATCAATCAGCGCGCGCGACATGCCCAGACGGTGGGGCGCTTGAAAAACGGCACCGTATACCGTCCGGAGCGCGAGGCCCAGGTATTGCGCCGCCTGAAGGAATTAAACACCGGGCCTTTGAGCGACGATACGGTACTCAGGCTGTTTCGCGAGATCATGTCTGCGTGCCTGGCGCTGGAAAAGCCGTTAACGGTCGCTTTTCTGGGGCCTGAAGGTACTTTCAGCCAGACTGCGGCGATCAAGCAGTTCGGCCATGCTGCACACATGCGCCCCTGCACCTCGATAGACGAAGTCTTTCGCGATGTGCATGCCGGCGCTGCCGATTATGGAGTCGTTCCGGTGGAAAACTCTACTGAAGGCGCAGTAAACCGGACGCTGGATCTATTGCAGGACACTCCGCTTAAAATCTGCGGCGAAGTGGATTTGCGCATCCACCAGTCCTTGTTACGCAAGACGGAAGGATTGGCCGGCGTATCGATCGTATATTCCCACAGCCAGTCTTTGGCGCAATGTCATGAATGGCTGAACCGGAATCTGCCGAACACGCAACGGATTCCCGTCGCCAGCAATGCCGAGGCCGCGCGGCTGGCGGCTGCTGACGCTGCCTCGGTAGCCGTGGCTGGCACCGTGGCGGCGGAAATTTACGGTTTGAAGTGCATATTCGAACATATTGAAGACGAGCCGGACAATACCACGCGTTTTCTGGTGGTGGCGAAGGAAGATGCCGCGCGATCGGGGTGCGACAAAACATCCCTGGTACTGTCCGCACCGAATCTGCCCGGTGCGATAGTCAAGCTGCTCCAGCCCTTTGTCCGGCACGGCGTATCGCTGACCAAATTCGAATCCCGTCCGGCACGGCATAGTTCGGCCAATAAAAACGATTATGCCGAGTTATGGGAATACGTATTTTTTGTCGATATCGAAGGACACCGCGACGATCCGGCGGTGAGTCAGGCGCTAGACGAAGTCAGGCAGGAAGCCAGTTACCTGAAATTGCTCGGCTCGTATCCCGTCAGTGTATTGTGATTCGTTAGAGCGAAATGGCAGCGCTTTCCGGGTTTCATTGAATCAATCACAGAATTTATCATTATCATGACGAAACAGCTTAACACGCAGTCCAATCCGGATTCCGGAACTGCCTCACTTGCCGCGCTTGCCCCGCCGTACGTTCGCGCGATAGCTCCGTATCAGCCAGGCAAGCCCATTGCCGAGCTCGCCCGCGAGCTCGGCATGGCGCCGGAGCGTATCGTCAAGCTGGCTTCGAATGAAAATCCGTTGGGTCCAAGCCCCAGAGCCTTGACTGCAGTAGAACGGGAGCTGCACGAGCTCGCGCGCTATCCTGACGGCAGCGGTTTCGAGCTCAAGCAGGCGCTATCGGTGCGTCTGGGCGTTGCGACGGCGCAAATCGTGCTCGGCAACGGTTCGAACGATGTGCTCGATATGGCGGCGCGCGCATTTCTCTCGATCGGGACCTCGGCGGTATTTTCCGAACATGCCTTTGCGGTTTATGCCATTGCGACGCTGACCGCCGGAGCCGAAGGCATCGTTGCCCCGGCACGCGAATACGGCCACGATCTGCAAGCAATGCTGGCTGCGATCCGGGCCGATACGAGGATGCTGTTCGTCGCCAACCCCAATAATCCTACCGGCACCTATCTCTCTAATGACGCTATGCTGGCGTTTCTGCAACAAGTGCCTGAGCACGTTCTGGTCGTACTGGACGAAGCCTACGGCGAGTACCTGCCGGAAACGCTGAAATCGGAAGCCGTGAACTGGCTCGCCCGTTTTCCGAATCTGATCGTTACCAGAACGTTTTCGAAAGCTTACGGTCTGGCCGGTTTGCGGGTAGGATACGCTTTGGCGAGCGCCGAAGTCGCGGATATGCTCAATCGGGTGCGGCAACCGTTTAACGTCAGCCATCTGGCCCTCGCCGCGGCGACTGCGGCGCTGGCGGACGATGAATTCATCGCCCGCAGCTATGCTTTGAACCAGTTGGGAATGCGCCAGATTACGCAAGGGCTGGAGCTGTTGAAATTATCTTATATTCCGTCGTACGGAAATTTTCTCGCCATACGTATCGGCAATGCGACGTCGATGTATCGACGATTGCTCGAGCAAGGCGTTATCGTCCGTCCGATCAGTAATTATGCCATGCCGGAATTTTTGCGTGTTAGCATAGGGCTTGCGTCGGAAAACCACCAATTTTTGCAGGCGTTGGAAAACGCCTTAAAGGAGTAGTAATAATGATTATCGTGATGAGCCCCGGGGCGAGTGAACAACAAATCGATGCGGTCGTAAAGAAAGTCAAGGAATACGGCTGCGATGCCAATATTTCGCGTGGTGTAGAGCGCACGATCATCGGCGCAATCGGCGACGAGCGCGCAATCAACCAGGAATCGATCGATGCCTTGTCGGGCGTCGAGCAGTCCATGAATATCGTCAAGCCTTATAAAATCGTGGCGCGCGAATGGCATAAGGAAAACACCGTCGTTCACATCAAAGATGTGCCTGTGGGCGGAAATACCGTCCAGGTGATAGCCGGTCCGTGTTCGGTGGAAACCCAGCCGCAAATGGACGATGCCGCCCGATTCGTCAAAGCGGCGGGTTGTCGGCTGATGCGCGGCGGAGCGTTCAAGCCGCGTACCAGTCCCTATACTTTTCAGGGGAAAGGCGTTGAGGGCCTGGAAATGTTCCGCAAAGCCGCCGATGCGCAAGGTCTGCCCATCGTTACCGAACTGATGGATGTACGCATGCTCGATACGTTCATGGAGTGGGATGTCGACGCGATCCAGATCGGCACGCGCAATATGCAGAATTTCGATCTGCTGAAGGAAGTCGGCCGCGTAGACAAGCCGGTCATACTCAAGCGCGGGATGTCGGCGACGGTCTCCGAGTGGCTGATGGCGGCGGAATACATTGCCGCATCGGGCAACCACAATATCATTTTCTGCGAACGCGGTATCCGCACTTTTGAAACCTACTATCGCAATGTGCTGGATGTGACCGCGATACCGGTACTGAAAAAAGAGACGCATTTGCCGGTGATCGTCGATCCGTCGCATGCAGGCGGAAAAGCCTGGATGGTTGCGGCGCTGTCGCGTGCGGCGGTGGCGGCGGGCGCCGACGGTCTGCTGGTGGAAATGCACCCTAATCCGTGCGAAGCGTGGTGCGATGCCGATCAGGCCCTGACGCCCGGGGAATTGAAGTCGCTGATGGCGGAACTCGGCGGCATCGCCAAGGTATTGGGACGCGATATCTGATTTCAGGCGAAAGAGGATAAACCGGTTCTCTCGCCGATATCATGCAAGAGTATTAACAAGAGTATTAACCGGATGCCTGCCGCAGGCGAAGAAGGATCTTGATGAGATATGCCATTTCCAGGCTGGTAATCTTCGGCGTCGGGCTGATTGGGGGATCGCTGGCGTTGAGCCTGAAGCAGGCCGGGGCGGTAGGAACCGTCGTCGGCGTCGATCGCTGCGCCGGGAACCTGGAACAGGCTCAGACCCTCGGCATCGTCGATGTCGTGGCCGGCAATACCGGGGAAGCTCTGGCGGGCGCCGATATCGTCGTGCTCGCCGTGCCTGTCGGGCAAATGGCTGCGGTTATGCAGGACATAGCGCCCTGGCTGGAACCCGGAACGATTGTTACCGATGCGGGCAGCACCAAGCAGGATGTCGTCGCCCTGATGCAATGTCACCTTGCCGGGCATCTGTCCCGTTGCGTGCCCGCTCATCCGATCGCCGGGGCGGAACTGAGCGGCGCAGGCGCAGCACGCGCGGATCTGTATCTGAATAAAAAAATCGTCATTACGCCGTTGCCGGCATCGGACCCTGTTGCGGTGGCTCGCGTTGCCGACATGTGGCAATGCTGCGGCGCGCAAACCCGTACCATGAGTGCGAGCGATCATGATGCCATTTTCGCGGCGGTCAGTCATTTGCCGCATTTACTGGCGTATTCGCTGGTCAATATGATTGCGCAGCGGACTAACGCGGAGCAACTGTTCAGTTTTGCTGCCGGGGGGTTCCGCGATTTCACCCGTATCGCCGGCAGCAGCCCCGAGATGTGGCGCGATATCGCTATCGCCAACCGACCGGCAATACTGGACGAATTACAGGCGTTTCAAACAGAGCTCGAACAGCTGCAGGCGGCTTTGCGCGACCAGGATGCCGTTGCCCTGATGCAACTATTCAGCCGCGCGCAACAATCGCGGCTTGAATGGCTGTCGCAACATCCGCCGGACTGATACCGTATTATTGCTCGGCAGCGCGATTGTTATTGTAAAAGAATTCCTTCAGCAGAAATTCTTCCAGTCCCGCGTTGTCTTCCGGCTTGGCCGACAGGGTCACGGTTCGTCCTAGTCGATACGATTCCCAGGTGAAATAACCCGGATGCCGTTCGCGGATGATCGCTATCATTTTCCGCACGATGGCATGTTCGATATCGGTATTGGCGTCGGCCTGGACATCGATGGTCTGGCGCATCGGGCTGGTATAGGTACTGTCGCCCCAGCCGCGGAAGGTAAATTCCGCCGTTTCGGTGCCGACGTGTATGATCTGAAATACGCCGCCCCCGCCCTGCGGTTTCAGGTTTTGTTTGATGCGCGCCATACGGGCGTCATCGGCGCTCGGCGGCGCAGCGGGTTCGCCTGATTCCGCCTGTTTGCGTGCCCTGACCATATTGATATAGCTGCTCATGTCGGTGGGTGCGGGAGTATTCGGCGCTTCCGCAGGCGGCGGCGACGGTGTGAGGCGCGGTGTTACCGGAACCGACAGATTATGCCGTAAGGACGATATGACAGGTTTTGCCGTCATTACGGGGTGGCGCACCGGTTGCCGGTGTACCGGTCTCGCTGTCCGGGCGTGGACGGGTTGAGGCGGTGGTACGGCGTGGGCCGGCGGAGCAGGAACCCGCGGGGCGGCCTTCGTCGGCGCGGGCTGGGTCAATTCCACATTCAGCGTATCGTCTCTTGCGCTGAGTGCGCTTGCGGAAATCGGTTGGGTCTGATGCTTAAAGAAATACAGAGCCAGAATATGCACCAGCATCGATGCAATGATTGCGATGATCAGTTTCCGGCTGATACGGATTTCGATATAGGCGTCCGGCGCGGGCAGAATGGCCTGCAAATTTCGGTAGCTTTCGGACTTGTTTGTGTCCAGAAAATTTAAAAATTTAAATTTTTTTAGCATAATTGATCAGACGTTCAACAGCAGCTTTCGAAAATGCGCCATTCATGACAGTATCGAGGTTATTCCGGTTTTTAGATAGTGGCTTACCGTTAACATTCAATAAATTTCCCGGGTTTCCAAAAACTGGATATCGGGAAAGCGCTCTTGCGTCATGGATAAATTCACACGGTTTGGCGCAAGGTAAACATACTGGTTTGCCCCATCCAAAGCAACATTGAAACCGTATTTGTCGACCAGCTGCCTGAGATCCGCTTCCGGGCCTCTGAGCCAGCGGGCGGTCGCGAATTCGCAGCTTTCGAACACCACATCGACGCCGTATTCGAATTCAAGGCGATGCGCTACCACGTCGAATTGCAGCGTGCCGACGGCTCCCAGAATCAGATCGTTCGATGACATCGGGCGAAACAGTTGCGTAGCGCCTTCTTCCGCCAGTTGCTGCAGCCCTTTTTGCAGTTGTTTGACTTTGAGTGGGTTTTTGATTCGTGCCTTACGAAAAAATTCAGGCGCAAACGAAGGTATGCCGATGAATTTCAGCGTCTCGTTTTCTGTGAAGGTGTCGCCAAGCCGTATTGTGCCGTGATTGGGAATGCCGATAATATCGCCGGCATACGCTTCGTCTGCGGTATTCCGATCCTGCGCCATGAACGTAATGGCGTTATTGACCGCCATGAATTTACCATTCGATACCTGCCTGATTTTCATGCCGCGATCGAAGCGGCCCGAGCAGACGCGCAGAAAGGCGATTCGGTCGCGATGTTTGGGATCCATATTGGCCTGGATCTTGAACACAAAGCCGGTGAATTTGGGTTCGGCAGGTTCGATCTTGCGCGATTCGGTAAGGCGGGCGAGGGGAGGCGGCGACAGGTCGACCAGGGCGTCGAGCATCATCTGCACACCGAAATTATTGACTGCGGAACCGAATAATACCGGCGTCTGCCTGCCCGCCAGATAAGCTTCAGGCGAAAAAGTATGCGATGCGCCGCGCACAAGTTCGATCTCGGCGCGCAGTTCGTCGGCCTGTTCGCCGATAAACTGGTCGAGGCGCGGGTTATCCAGGCCGGCGATGATTTCTCCCGTGCCCTTTTCGGCTTGCGGATCGAATGCCAGCACATTGTTGTCGTATAAATGATAAATGCCGCGAAACCGTTTGCCCATGCCGATCGGCCAGGTCATGGGCGCGCATTGCATGCCCAACACCGATTCGATTTCGTCGAGCAGGTCGATCGGAGAGCGGCCTTCGCGGTCGAGCTTGTTGATAAATGTGATGATAGGCGTATCGCGCATACGGCAAACATTGAGCAGTTTGATCGTCTGCGCTTCGACGCCGTTGACTGAATCGATGACCATGACAGCGGAATCGACTGCCGTCAAAGTGCGGTAGGTATCCTCGGAAAAGTCCTGGTGACCCGGTGTGTCGAGCAGGTTTATGATGTGGTCGCGATAGGGGAACTGCATGACCGAAGAGGTGACCGAAATACCGCGCTGCTTTTCCAGTTCCATCCAGTCGGAAGTAGCATGTCTGCTGGCTTTGCGCGCGCGGACTTCGCCGGCTATCTGGACTGCGCCGCCGAACCAGAGCAATTTTTCAGTCAGCGTGGTTTTGCCGGCGTCCGGATGGGATACGATGGCAAAAGTGCGGCGTCGAGAAATCTCGGTAGTAATGGACATAAGCTAATGCAAATTAGGCAAAAGCGAGATTATAAGCGATAGACAAGGTGGATGGTTGGCTTCGTTATGCTAAATTCGCCGGCGTTTTTTTACGCTGTCGGGAAAGCAGAAACGACAGGAGTTTTTGCTCTGTCAGGGAGCCGCAGGCGGATCGAGCCGGACCGGATATTCATAGCCGGCATGAACGGCAGCATCGCCAGTCGCGGACTCGTTGTGAGGGGTAGCGAGCAGCCGGCGGGCGCCATCGTAATTGTGAGCCCAATACGCGTCGTCCAGGCTGGAAATCATCACGACACCGCTTTTGCTGCTTGCTGCATGGATAAATCGATTATTGCCGAGATAAATGCCGACGTGCGAAAACGCTTTTTTCATGGTTTTAAAAAACACCAGATCGCCCGGCTTGAGTTGAGCCTTGTGGATGATGGTGCTGATCTTGCTGATCGCAGCGGCGCTATGAGGCAAGGTCACACCCGCCACTTCATGATAGACGTAACGGACGAATCCGCTGCAGTCCATTCCGGTGTTGGGGTCATCGCCGCCGAACTTATATACGGAACCGATTAATCCCATTGCGAAAATAGCGAGCTCGGCGTGGGTGGGAGGGGCAGGGTCCGGCGTTTCATCTGCCCTGCCGGGGATGCTGTTCAATGCTAATGCAATGATAAGTATATATTTAATAAAACGCATAACGCGTAATGTAAATGTTTTTTTAGTTAAGGTCAAAGTTTAATCGTACAAATTTCTATCGCAGAAAGAAATAAAGTAGAATGCGGCTATCTTCATTCTAGGCGAAATTGTCGAAAAATGATGAAAATATATATGAAATTGTCGCCGCTCTGTATTTAAATGACGCTCTACCCGTTTAAAATTCTGCGTCAGGGCTAAATTATTGAAATAAAGGAAGCAGAAGTGCAGCCCTACGAATTGTTTATAGGTTTACGCTATACCCGCGCAAAACGCCGCAATCATTTTATTTCATTTATTTCAATGATTTCCATGCTCGGAATCGCTTTGGGCGTTGCGGCGCTGATCGTCGTGCTGTCGGTGATGAACGGGTTCCAGGACGAATTGCGCAACCGCATACTGGGAGTAGCCGCGCATATAGAAATTACCGGGTTCGATAATACGCTGGGGGATTGGCAGCAGGTCGCCGTCCGCAGCCTTAAAGTCAAGGAAGTCGAAGCCGCGGCACCCTACGTCGAGGGCCAGGGTCTGCTGGCTTATGATTCGGCGGTTCAAGGCACGGTCGTCAGGGGTATTTTGCCGGCCGACGAAGACAGGGTCGCCGATCTGGGTCGAAAAATGCAGCAAGGCAGCCTGTCCGCTTTGCGTCCCGGGAGCTGGGGCATAATTCTCGGCGCCGATCTCGCGCATGCATTAGGAGTGGGCGTAGGCGACAAGCTGACACTGATTACGCCTCAGGGTCAGATTACGCCCGCCGGGATGATTCCGCGGCTCAAACAGTTCACGGTCGTCGGCATTTTCAGGATAGGCATGTACGAATACGATTCGGGATTGGCGCTGATCGCGCTTCAGGACGCCCAGAAACTGTTCAGAACCGGCGACAAGGTTTCCGGCGTACGCCTGAAGCTGGACGATTTGTATCAGGCGCCCAAAGTCAGCGAGCAACTGAGCAAAGCGTTGGCAGGCGATTATTATGTCCGCGACTGGACTCAGTCGCACAGCAATTTTTTCCGTGCGGTCCAGATGGAAAAACATGTCATGTTCGTCATATTGCTGCTGATTGTTGCAGTCGCCGCGTTCAATATCGTCTCCACCCTGGTTATGGTGGTCACGGACAAGCAGGCCGATATCGCGATATTGCGGACGCTGGGCGCGTCTCCGTCGAGCATCATGAAAATCTTCATGGTGCAGGGAGCCGTCATCGGCGTGATCGGGACGGCATTAGGCCTGACAGGTGGAGTATTGCTTGCGCTCAATATCGGCGTCGTAGTCCCTTTCATCGAACATACCTTCGGTATACAGTTCCTGTCCGCCGATGTGTACCAGATCAGCGAATTGCCCTCCAAGATCGATAGCCACGATGTCGCGATCATTACCCTGGTTTCCTTGATATTATCCTGGCTGGCGACTTTATATCCCAGTTGGCGCGCTTCGCGCATCAATCCGGCGGAGGCCTTGCGCTATGAATGAAGCCGTTATCAAATGCCGTGCCCTGACCAAATCGTACCTGCAGGGAAAGATCACGTTGCCGGTGCTGAAGGGCGTCGATATTACCCTGAATGCGGGTGAGATGGCCGCCATCATGGGCGCATCCGGCTCGGGAAAATCCACATTGCTGCACTTGCTGGGCGGCCTTGATAAGGTAAGCGGCGGAACGGTGCAGATCATGGGCCAGGATATTCAGCAACTCAGCGAAGCTGCGCGAGGCGAGTTGCGGAACAGGGCGCTCGGGTTTGTCTATCAATTCCACCATTTGTTGCCTGAATTCAGCGCGCTGGACAATGTTGCGATGCCTTTGTTGATCCGGCGGCTGGCCCCGGCCAAGGCGCGTGCTCAGGCAGCGGAAATGCTGAACGAAGTCGGTCTGGCTCATCGGTTGAGCCATACGCCCGGCGAACTGTCCGGCGGCGAACGGCAACGCGCCGCGCTGGCCCGCGCTCTGGTGACGCAACCGGCCTGCGTTCTGGCGGATGAACCTACCGGCAATCTGGACCGGCATACGGCAGAAGGAATTCATGAATTGATGTTTAAATTGAACAAAAATCACGGCACCAGTTTTCTGGTGGTGACCCACGATCCTGAGCTCGGCGGAAAAATGCAGCGCATTTTGCAGTTGCAGGACGGCTTGGTGATATGATAAGGCATTAACACTCAGGTCGTCAGGGATGATGGAGCGCTGGAGCGAAGCGAATAAATATACTTTATACGGCATTGCTGTTGGATTCGGTTTCCCGTTAGGGGCGGTTTTTTTTCTCTATTTCGTGCCAGGGCTGCGTCCGGTAAACAATCTGGCGGATGTCATCGTGCTTGCGCACAGGCATATGCTGTTGTACATAATCGATACAGCGCCTTTTTTTCTGGGTTTGGCCGCCCGTTATGCGGGCGTAAGGCAAGATCGCCTCTCTGCCCTGGCTAATTCGCTGGAGCGTCAGGTCTTCGATAAAACGGAATCGTTGCGCGTGGCGCTGGAAGAATCGCGTAAAGCGAATGAGTTGATTACTCACATGGCCGATCATGACGCGCTGACCGGTTTGCTTAATCGGCGGCGTTTTCAGGATACGCTGGACGGCTGGCTGAAATATGCCGTACGTTACCAAAGACACGGGGCCCTGTTATTCCTAGATCTGGATAATTTCAAGTTTGTTAACGATACGTATGGCCATAAAACCGGTGATTCCTATTTGATAAACATCGCTAATCTCTTGAACGGGACGCTTAGAAATACCGATATTCTGGCCCGTTGGGGCGGCGATGAATTTGCTGTGTTTTTGCCGGAAACAAGCGGTAGCGAAGCGCAGGATGTCGCCAATAAATTGCTGGCAGCGTTCGCTCAGGCCTCATTCGTTTTCGAAGGCCAATTATTCCAGCCGTCGATCAGTATCGGTATCGCTTTCGTCCCCGAACATACCAACGATGCTCATGAACTGGTCATATATGCCGATGCCGCCATGTATGAAGCCAAAAAAGCCGGCAGGGGTTGCTGGCGCTTATATGGCGCCTCTGCGCCGGAAGTCGAGCGCGTGCAGTCGCATTTACAGTGGGAAGCGCGCATCCGCCGTGCATTGAGCAACGATCAGTTCATGCTGCTGTATCAGCCGCTGCTGAATCTTAAAACCGGCCATACCGATGCATATGAAGCTTTGCTGCGGATGGAGGACAAAGAAGGGCAGTTGATTGCGCCGGGATTGTTCCTGGAATCCGCGGAGCGCGCCAACCTGAGCTCGCCCATCGACCTGATGGTAATACGCAAGGCAATACGCAGAATGGCTCCGCTGGTCAAACTGGATTCAGATATCTGGGTATCGGTAAATCTGTCGCATCTGACTTTGCGAGATCCGGATTTCCCTGCAAAAATCGAATTGATGCTGCATGAGCATGCATTGCCCGGAAACAAGCTGAGGTTTGAAATTACGGAAACGACAGCGTTGCAGAATATGGGTCTGGTGCGAAACATTTCAAATAAAATCAAAGAGTACGGCGGAATACTGATACTGGATGACT
>DASSZW010000012.1:0-10569 GCA_035713285.1 Burkholderiales bacterium | reverse complement strand
CCATCGGCCCGGTACAGCAACTTGGGCCGCTCTATGATCAAAGCCAAACGCTGTATGCAGTCATCGATACCTCCATTAAAGGCTGGGATCTGAATTTCGGCATTGGCCATGGTTTAAACAGTGTTTCCGACCATGTCATCGTGAAAGCGATCGTTGGCGTACCAATTGATTGATTGATTAACATATCAACCCGGTACCGCGAATCCGGGCGGCCGGCGCAACGTTGCGATCGCTTCAGTACTGTGCCGGGTAGGCATCGAATAAATCGTCCATGACTTTGACATTTTTGTCGCACGCATGATTAAGGCAAGGCAACCCAAATCCCGTTTCCAATGTTTTCAACAGCGAAAAATGATTGTACGGCTGTTTGCTCGTTCGTTTCTTGCCACCGTAATTGGTATTGACGATTACCGCTACTCGATTTGGAGTATCGGAATAATCGTTTTCGTCCCACAATATAATAATAACGTTATTGCCCTGTTGCCAGACGCTCGAACCTCGTATGGCGGTCACCAGGGTTTTTATGGTTGCGTCGCCTGTTTGCAGCAAAGTGGCTTTGTTGCTGCATAGCGGGCTACCGTTATCCAGGCCATGCATATCGTGACAAAGACTAGGCACGATAAAAGAAAAATTAGGCACTTTGCCGCTGCCTAAATCCGCATACAACCCATTCATTCCCGAGAAACCGACGACATTGCGCAATCCGTTAACTGCGCCTGAATTTTCCTGAATATGCGCAAAATAAACAAAAGGATTATGTTTGGCTACATACAGGTTTTGCACATATCGCGGCTTTACGACAGCGGGCGCGCTGAGATTCGAATAAACCCCATCACTATAGTCCACTCGGTCTACTTCTCCAGACGCCGGCACGTTCTCCTGATATGTTTTCCAACTGCTACCCGCCGCCGCCAATTGATCGGCTATCGTACGTCCCACATAAGGCGCCTCCGGCAGAAAAATATGAAACGGCGCTATCTGCGCCGGTGTCGGGGCATCCTTGCCCGAACTGCCTATCGGCCGATCGCGATTACTCTGCGGGCTGGCGTTATGCCAATCGGGATTGTAATCGTTGACGATACCAAAATTCGACCCGCCTACTATCTCGAGATAATTGGTCAGACTGGGATGACCAATCGCATAATAGTTAATCGCCAGATTGGAAGATCGGGCTAACTGATTAATAAACGGCGCATAAGGGTTGCCTATGATTTCATTCAGCGAATGATTTTCCATCACAATCAGAAAAACATGCGTCAACCGGGGCATGTTGCCATGGTCCGCAAAAACGGGGGCGGGCGTAAAAAGCATACCCGTCAGGATTGCCGCAAAGAATTTATTTAGAACGCGCATGGGTCCTCTGGAGATCATTTACGAAGCCAAATCGAATGCCGCAAACAGCGATGCGAGACGCGATTTCGAATTTATCCAATTAACGCTATGGCCTTGATCTGGGCCCAGACCCGGAGACCGGTGCGCAAATCGAGTGCCGCAGCCGAACGGCGGGACAAACGCGCGAGCAAGAAAACGCCGCCGGCATCGAGTTGCGCCAGCACCAACGCGGGATGGGCATCGTCCCCCAGCCCGGTCACAACGACCGGCACGATGTTAAGTATACTGCTATCGGCAGGCGGCGATAAAGCGATGCTGACATCGCGCGCCAAAATCCGTACGCGCAGCGTTTGCCGCAGCGCAGCGCCGCTGTCTCGCACCCATAAATCGCCTCCGGCAAAACCCAGTCGGCTAAGATGCCATTGCCGGTCGTGGCCGATAACGGCGGTCGTCAATACCACGCCTGCATCTTCGTTCAAACGTATCGGCAGATCGAGACGCGCCAACGTTTCAGCCAAGGCTCCGCTGGCAAGTATGCGGCCCTGTTCCAGCAATACAAGATGATCGGCCAGACGAGCGACTTCATCGAGCGAATGGCTGACATAAAAAACGGGGATGTTTAATTCATCGTGCAGACGTTCGAGATAAGGCAGTATTTCACTTCTGCGCCCGGCGTCCAGCGCAGCCAGCGGCTCATCCATCAACAACAGCCCCGGACTCACCGCCAGCGCCCGGGCGATGCCGGCCCGCTGCCGTTCGCCGCCCGACAAGTCGGCCGGCATACGCCCAAGCAGATGCCCGATACCCAATAGTTCTATCGCCTGCTCCAGCGACACGCGCCGCGATAATAAAGGCACCCGGTTCAGGCCATATTCCAGATTGCGCCGGATGGTCAGATGCGCGAACAGACTCGCTTCCTGAAACACATACCCGAGCGGCCGGCGATGCACAGGCAGGAATATGCCGCGCTTGTCGTCCTGCCAGACCTGGCCGTTGACTTCGAGATAGCCGCCGGTTACGCGCGCGAGACCGGCGATGGCGCGCAGCAAAGTCGTTTTCCCGGAACCGGAAGCCCCGTATAGTGCAGTCACCCCGCGGCCGGGGGCTTCAAAATCGACGTCGAGCAAAAAATCGGCATAATCGAGCCGAAACCGCACCCGAATACTATCGGCTGTGGTCATTGCCGCCATTTTCTTCTGCCGGTAGGATGAAATATATGCAGCGTCAGCAGCGCCGCGAATGAAAATCCGACCATGATCGCCGCCAGCCAGTGCGCCTGCGTGTATTCCAGCGCTTCGACATGATCGTAAATCTGCACCGATGCGACGCGCGTTTTGTCCGGAATATTGCCGCCTATCATCAGCACCACGCCGAACTCGCCCACCGTATGGGCAAACCCGAGCACAATGGCAGTCAAAAACCCCGGCTTGGCCAGAGGCAATACGACGCTCACGAACGCATCGAACGGCGAAGCGCGCAGAGTGGCCGCCACTTCCAGCGGCCGCTCGCCGATGGCCTCGAATGCGTTCTGTATCGGCTGCACTACAAAAGGCAACGAATAAAATACGGACGCGAGTACCAGCCCCCAGAACGTAAACGGCAGCATGCCCAGACCCAGAGCCCGGGTAAAATGGCCTATCGGTCCGTCGGGCCCCATCGCCAGCAGCAGATAAAACCCCAATACCGACGGCGGCAACACGATAGGCAGCGCAACCAGCGCCCCCAGCGGCACTTTCAGCCACGAGCGGGTG
Source organism: Burkholderiales bacterium (assembly GCA_035713285.1). GTDB lineage: Bacteria > Pseudomonadota > Gammaproteobacteria > Burkholderiales > Sulfuriferulaceae > Sulfuriferula. Next base: position 7,486 of record DASSZW010000012.1, on the reverse strand, counting down.
CGCGCCAGCCACCAGGCGATGGGCGTCCCGGTCAGCAGCAGCAATAAAGTAGTGACTGTCGCCAGGCGCAGGGTCAGCCAGAGAGCGCCGAGATCGGCATCACTAAGCATGCTGATTTCCGTTACGATAACGCGCGCTCATCGACTTCCAGCACTTTGGTAAAATAGGCTCGTTTTCATGTTTTTCATCCCGTTATCGGCCACGCCGGCCCGCACATTGCCGCCGGACATCCCGACAATACGCACCCGGGAAAGTCATACCATACCTTGATCACAAGCGGCTTCAGGTTCATGGATACCGGGCTGCCATCCGAAATACGCTAAAATCCATATCCGTAGGATTTCATGACAGCGCGGGCCTTATCGCTTTTAAGATAGTCGAGCAACCGGACAGCGGCAGGATCATGCGCGCCCCGGTTCAACAGGATCGCATCCTGTCGTATCCTATTATACATATTCGGCGGCACTATCCATCCGGAGCCGCTTTTGAATTTTCCACCCTGATAAACCTGCGACAAGGCGACGAAGCCAAGTTCGGCATTGCCCGTGCTCACGAATTGATAAGTCTGCGCGATATCTTCGCCTTGTACGAATTCGGGTGCCAGCGTTTGCATTAAACCCAGCCGGGTCAGAACCTGAACGGCGGCGGCGCCATAAGGAGCGAGTAGCGGATTCGCCAGTGCGATATGGCGAAAACGGCCACTTTTCAGCACCTGGCCGCGATCGTCGACGTACCCCGGTCGAGCCGACCAGAGCGCCAGCTTGCCGATGGCATAAGTGTAGCGGCTGCCCCGTATTCCCAGCTTTTCCTGCTCAATCCGTAACGGCGTTGTGTCATCGGCCGCCAGCAAAATATCGAAAGGCGCACCGTTTTTGATCTGCGCGTAAAATTTTCCTGTTGCGCCGAATGCCAAGGCGACCCTGTCGCCCGTATCCTTTTCAAACTCGGCAGCGAGGATTTTCATCGGTGCGGCAAAATTGGCTGCAACGGCCACTTGTACTTCGGCCGCTGCCGCGCCGTCAACCGCGGCAGCGAGGAACAGGCACCCGAGCAATAAGCGTTGAATATTCATTACATGTCCTTTTTCGCGCTGCGATACAAACCGGCATGCGAAACGGTTATTCCGCAAAAGTATATTCCTTAACAACATTGCTGATATTACACGCCGGCAACAAGCCGTGCATAATATCGGGCGAGTATTGTTTTGCTCTGCTATCATAATGTTTTTTATAATGTCACACGCAGCAGACCGGATCATGAGCGAGCAAATCATTCCGCACGCATGGCCTCCCGGCAATAGCGAAATGGGAGTCGCCATCCGTCATATCGACTGGTCTCTCACAGCCCTGGGCCCCGTCGATGCGTGGCCAGCCAGCCTGCGAACCGCTGTCAGCGCCGCGCTCGACTCGTCGTGGCCGACGATTATCCTGTGGGGGCCGGAGTTAATCCAGATCTATAACGATGCCTACCGGGAAATTCTGAGCCTGCGCCATCCTGCCGCAATGGGGCAGCGAACGCAAGAATGCTGGCCCGAAGTCTGGCATTTCAACGAACCGATTTACCGGCGCATTCTGAGCACCGGCGAATGCGTGCATTTCGAAGATCAACCTTATGTCATCGAGCCTTCCGGCTACAGCGAAACCCGTTACTTTACGCTCGATTATTCACCCGCTCGCGATGAATCCGGAGCCATTTGCGGCATAAGGGTAACTGCCATGGAAACGACGCGGAAAGTACTGGCAGAACGCGAAATTAAAACCTTGTTAAACGCGGCTCAGAGCTCCGTCGACCAGTTGCAGCAGATATTTGACGAAGCGCCGAGTTTCATGGCCTTGCTTAAAGGTCCCGAGCATATTTTCGAGATTGTCAATGCTGCGTACAGGCTTTTGCTGCCGGATTGTGCCGTAATCGGAAAAACGGTAGCCGAGGTTGTTCCGGAAACGGAATGCCAGGATTTCCTGAAACAGCTGGACGCAGTATATGCAACGGGCAAACCTTACAACGCTACGCATATACCGGCCTATCTGAAAAAATCGCCCGGGGCTCCGGCTACCAGGATTTACCTGAATATCGCCTATCAACCGATCAAAGATGCGGAAGGTCGCGTCTTTTCGATTTTTGTGCTCGGCAACGACGTCACTGCGCAATGTCTGGCGCAAATCGAATTAGCCCGGCTCAATCAGGAACTAACCGACGAAGTCCAGCAAGTAGTCCTCGCCCGCGAAGCGGCTCGCATCGCCAATGAACGCTGGGAACTCGCCATCGAGAGCTCCGGGGGCGGCGTATGGGACTGGGATATCCGCTCCGACAAGGTATTATATTCGGCGCGCATGGCGGAAATACTGGGTTATGCCGAAGACGAATTCGACTCCACCCTCGAAGCATGGAAATCCCGCCTGCATCCGGACGACCGCGAACGCGTGCTCGAGGCGCTGCAAAACTGCCTGGCGGCGATCATTCCCAGCTTTCATGCCGAATATCGCATCCGGAACAAAAACGGCAATTATATCTGGGTCGCATCGCACGGCATAGTCGTGGAACGCGACACCGATTATCGCGCCGTACGCGCGACCGGCATGATGTCCGACATCACCCAGCACAAACATACCGAGCAGGAACAATGGAATCAAGCGAATTCCGACACGCTGACCGGATTGCCGAACCGCCGTCTGTTTCGAAACCGGCTGGACCACGCCGTCAAAACAGCGGCACGCTCCAATTCGATTCTCGCCCTGTTGTTCATCGACCTGGATCGATTCAAGGAAGCAAACGATTTGCTGGGGCACGATGTCGGAGATATGTTGCTGATAGAAGCCGCTACGCGTATTTCTGTCTGCGTAAGGCAAACCGATACGGTGGCGCGGCTCGGCGGCGACGAATTTACCGTCATACTGACGAACGTGGATGTAACCGAACATATCGAACACATAGCTCAAAAAATTATCGACGCGATCGCTCAGCCGTTTTATCTGGGCAATGAAGTCGTCTATCTTTCCGCGAGCATTGGCATTACCCTGTATTCCGAGTACGCCAATTCTTCCGAAGAACTCATCAAAAACGCCGACCAGGCAATGTATGCCGCCAAAAATGCCGGCAGAAATCGCTTCAGCTATTTCACGCGCATCATGCAGGAAGCAGCCGAACAGCGCCTGCGTCTGGGCGGCGATTTGAGACATGCTTTGGCCCGCAACCAGATAGAGGTTTTTTACCAACCGGTAGTCGATCTGAAAAACGGGCAGATCGTCAAAGCCGAAGCGCTGGCGCGCTGGCATCACCCGATTCTGGGGATGATAGAACCTACCGTATTTATTCCGATCGCCGAGGAAACCGGACAGATCAAATCGATAGGCGACTGGGTATTCAAACATGCTGCCGATTGCTCGAAACGCTGGGGACAGCAATTAGGCTGTGTTTTTCAGATTGCCGTCAACAAATCTCCGGCGCAATTCCTCTCGCACGCGGATGCAACCGCCTGGGCTCGTCATTTGCACGGCATCGGGCTAACCGGCAGCAGCATAGTTATCGAGATTACGGAAGGACTATTGCTGCACACTTCGCCGGTCGTTGCCGCCAAGCTATCGGTCTTTCGCGACTGCGGCATGCAGCTTGCGCTGGACGATTTCGGCACCGGATATTCGTCGATGTCGTATCTGCAAAAATTCGACATCGACTATCTCAAAATCGACCAGTCCTTCGTCGCCGGAATTACCGGCAACGAAGCCGATCGGGCAATAGCCGAATCGATTATCGTAATGGCGCACCGGCTTGGCTTGCAAGTGATTGCCGAAGGCATAGAAACACCGGAACAGCAGGCTCTGCTGATAGCCGCTGGATGCGATTACGGTCAAGGTTTCCTGTTTTCTCAAGCCGTACCCGCCGACGACTTCGGCCGCATACTAATGGAAAATATGATCCCGGCGTAAGCTGCGCATAAACCGCAAGCAGCAGATTCATTTTTCCGCCAATGCATGCGCGACGCGCTCGGCTGCTTCAAGCGCACCTTCCAAATATCCGGCAGCATAAGACGCCGTTTCGGAGCCGCAAAAATACAGTCGGGATTGCCACCAGGACTGACGCAGCCAGGGACTGTCATACACGGGGTGCATCGCAGGCGGCGTTTGATCCAATCGGCCGGCCGTGTATTTCTCCGCGGCCCAATCCTGGATATATTGCGTCCCGTTTTCAGCCTCGGCACCGAAAAGCCGCACCAGTTCACCATTTATTTCAGAAGCCAAATTTTGTTGCAGCGCGGCCCGACGCCGATACGGCAATGCGACGAACGCGCCCAGCGCTGCCCGGTCGCCGACGGCATTGCAGGCATCGAAAATCTCGGAAAGAACCGCCCGGTCATGTCCGATAAACGCATTGCCGGACAAACCCGCGGAGCGCCAGAATGCTTGCGGATAAGTGACGATCACTTTGGCATATCCGGACATCCAGGTATAAGTGCCGCGCATGCTTTGAACCAGCGCATCGGGTAAAGGCGGGTCGAAACGCACCTGCTCCTCCAGCACGCGCGGCGGCGCCGCCAGCGCTACCCGCTTCGCATGGATTTTTTTGATACTTTCCCCGCAACGAAAATGCAATTCGACATGATCGACCCTGTCAATTGCACTTACCAGCGCATGATTCAAATGCAATCCATTCGCCCCGAGGTTTGCAGCAACTCCGTTTGCCAGGGCGGACATGCCGCCATTCAATCGCTGCGCTCCGCCATGCACACCTTCCACCGGGTAAATTTGGGGCTTGCGATCCGGATCGTTAAAATTCAGCACTGCGCCTCGATCATGCTGGGCGAAATGGTCCAGTCGAAGCTCCGCAACCAGTCTAGCCATGCGTGGCTGCGTTTGCGGCCAATACCATCCCGGGCCGAGATCGAGCGAGAGACTGCCGTCTGTCACGCCAAGAATACGGCCTCCAATCCGGCTTCTCGCTTCAAATACTGCGCAGTTCAATCCCAGCTGTTGCAATTGCCGCGCCAGGGACAATCCACTCAGCCCGCTACCGATAATTGCCGTGTCCAATATTGCCTGTTCCATGATCATCCGCTCCCAGAGCTTTATTTGGCCTCATGCGAATTTAATATCGCCGATTTCCGCCCACTCATGCGGTATTTGGCATGACGACAACGCAGCGGAAGCCGCATCGAAACTTTCAGGTGAAGCCCATTAATTATGCATTATCCACGATGGGTCGATTATACTTATTATCAGTTCCGTCCGGCGTTCCTCTCCCGGTTTTCCGGGCAGGACGCAATAGACCGATACAGTCAGGTATCAGAACCGAATTGCCGGCATCTGCAAACGCAATATATGGAACTCACGCAAGCAAGGAAAGGACAGACGACGATGCATGTCGTTGTGCTCGGCAGTGGCGTCATAGGCGTGACCAGCGCCTGGTATCTGGCTTGTGCCGGATACCGGGTGACTGTCCTCGACCGCCAGCCCGCTTGCGCTCTTGAAACCAGTTTTGCCAACGCAGGACAGATTTCGCCGGGATATTCGACGCCTTGGGCCGCTCCCGGCATCCCGCTCAAAAGCCTCTCGTGGCTCTTGCAGCGACACTCTCCCCTTTCTTTTCGCCCTGACGGTACGCTCTGGCAGTTGCAGTGGATGCACATGCTGCTCAGGAATTGCAATGCCCGCCATTACGCTATCAATAAAGAGCGCATGGTCAGGCTGGCTGTATACAGCCGCGAGTGCCTGCGCCAGTTGCGCGAGCAAACCGGCATCCGCTACGAAGAACGCGCCTTGGGCACCTTGCAGATATTTCGCAACCGACAACAATTAGATGCAGTCGGCAAGGATATCGCCGTGCTCGCCCGCCACCGCGTCGCGTACGAATTATTGAGCCCGCAAGGCTGTATAAATGTTGAGCCTGCACTGCTTCACATCCAGGACAAACTAACCGGCGGCTTGCGTTTGCCGGGCGATGAAACCGGCGATTGCCAGCTATTTACGTCCCGTCTCGCATTGGCTGCGCAAACATCAGGCGTACATTTTCGCTACAATATGCCGGTCACCCGAATTCTTCATGAAAACAACAGGATTACCGGTGTCCAGGCAGGCATGGAAAGTATGACGGGAGATCATTATGTGATTGCGCTCGGCAGCTATACGCGCAATATGTTACAGCCGCTCGGTCTCGACATACCGGTTTACCCGGTTAAAGGCTATTCGCTAACCCTTCCTGTCACTGACCCCGCCGCAGCACCGATTTCCACCATCATGGACGAAACCTATAAAGTAGCCATTACCCGTTTTGAAAATCGTATCCGTATCGGGGGAATGGCGGAATTATCGGGATTTAATCTCGAACTCAATCCGCTACGCAAACAAACACTTGCAATGGTAGTCAACGATCTGTTCCCGAATAGCGGCCATATCTCCAGCGCCAGCTTCTGGGCGGGACTTCGGCCCATGACGCCCGACGGCACCCCCATCGTCGGCCCTACCCGATATGACAATCTTTGGCTCAATACCGGGCACGGAACCTTAGGCTGGACCATGGCTTGCGGATCGGCGCGGCTCCTGGCCGACCTGATCGCGCAACGCAAACCGGATATCCGGGCCGACGACTTTGCTCTTGCGCGTTATGCCTGAATTTTAATCACGAACAATCCGCGTACTTCGGTTATCCCTGCGATCGCTTCACGGAGTGGGAGTTTTTTTCGCCAGCGTATCGAGCGGTTTGATACCCTGGCAGTCGGTGCCGAGAAATTTCATTTTCGATTCGCTTTGTATGGTATGGCTGCCTTGCGCATCGGTTGTCTTCATATCAAGATGCGTACTCAACATATCGCTGCCGATGGTGCTGACTCCCTTGCCGACTGTAGTCCTTCCATCCGCGCTGCAATTGAACGCGAAATCGATCTGGTTCCCGGTGCGGGTCACCGTACCGGGTTCGCACCGGCCTTGCGGATCGACCATCGGCTTTCCGCGGGCAGCCATCGCCGGACTGACGCAAATACGAATTCCTGTGGCGTCTGCGGTCACGGCCTGACCCATCATTGCCTGCATCCGATCGCGCTGCGCAGATGACAGGCTAGCCATTGCCTGCTGCAAATTCGCCTGCACGAAAGACACCTGCGAGGATATGTCGTGGCCGTCCACGATTTCGCTGACCGGCGTTATTATCCACAAACCCGGTTTCAAGCCGTTATCCTGCGCATACGCCGCGCCGCTTGCCATGACGATCATCGCCAAAATCATTTTTTTCATGCCGGTCTCCCGTAACTCGATATTTAATACCAAAAGTCCGCTCCCGTGACCAACCGGGAACCTCGACAAAAACGCTACGAAATCTTATCATCAAATGCGTCTCGCCTGAAACGGCATCCTGGCCAGAAACAAATCAGCCCGGCATTTACCGAATGTTTTTTGCTCGCGGGCTTCGGCAAAGCAAAACCGGTAAATGCCGCCTTGTCAGCGATGAAAGTTTCCAGAAGTCGAACCCGGCCCAAGATCCAACGTACCCGCGCAAAACA
>DASSZW010000011.1:0-7838 GCA_035713285.1 Burkholderiales bacterium | reverse complement strand
TCGAGTTCTAGTGAGAGAGGTTGCGGAGCAGGACCCTGTATGCTCCAGTCCAGGTTGGCATTGATCGCAAAAGTCCATCCTTCGGTACGATAGCCATAAATCCCTTTTAATTCAGCATTCCATGGATTCCTTTCCATGGCCAAATCTACTTTTCCTACTTCAAGGTTCGCTCCCCAGAAATAATCCTGACCTTCGCTTTTTGGCGCGATATATTTAATCCGGACTTTTTCGCCGTCTACGGACGGTTCTGAAAAGGGACCCGCAGAAGTCAGAATGTATGCGCCAAGTTCAAATGACGGAGTCAGTCCATAAGAAAATTCCGGCGTGAGGCGATAAAGATAAGCGGAAGGAACGGCGCCGGGGTAGTCGGGAACAGTGCTTCCGGATACTACATAATTGTTATGGACATCCAGGCCGAAGTGGCCTGGCGCATCCATTTCGTCCATGTAAACCTGGATCTCTTCGGGCGCCGCTTCGCTCGGGCTCGTTAGGATGCATCCGCAACCGAATAGCGAAATGGATAAAAAAAGGGTGAAGCGCATAAATCATTAACCGAATGTCCATAAATATATGGAGATTAGCATATTACTGTAACCATTTGTATTACAATATAATTATTTTTTTCTAAACAAAATCTGGCCAGTAAAAAATACAATGGTTTTCAGAGTTGTTCATTAACTCTAAGTCCATTGCGCCGGATAATATACGCAGGGACGCCAATCACTGTAACATTCGGCGGCACATTTTTAACCACTACCGCATTGGCGCCGATTTTGACGTTATCGCCGATATGGATTCCGCCTATTACTTTTGCGCCGGCGGTGATCGTGACGTTATTGCCGATGGTCGGAGCGTCGGTGGCATTGGAGTAGCCCACTGTTACTTGCTGGTTGATGAAACAGTTGTCGCCGATTTCCTTGGCGGCGATGATCGTTGCAAAACCATGCTGGATGAACAAACCCGGACCGATGCGGGGGGTGCGGATAAACAAGGTGGACATGGGAGGGCAAAGCGGCCCCAAAAGCTTGCCTTTCCAGTCGGTGCGGTAATAAAAAAGATTCCTGTATTCCGGGAAATAAGTCATCAGTTTCAGAAAAATCTTCGAGAAGGAATCCGTCGGTGCCGTTTTATAAATAATACTGTGCCAACGCAAGATGTCGGCCCTGATAACTGCCGAATTTCTGCAATTTCTTAGTAAGATCAAATGCGGAAGCAGTCGCAGGCTGCTTAGCGAAAGTATGAGCCGATCCAACAGTTTTTTCATGAAATACCCAGATTGTATGAAAGAGGTAGCGATATGTGATCCCGTCAGGATGATCATTCTATAGGAAATTTATCGGTATGAAGATGCAGCGGGAGTGCCTGGCTTAAAAGAATGCACACGAAAATACGGTTTGAATAGTCGAAAAATTCAGTGGCCGGTCGGCGGTTTGCTGCCGAATGAAATCGGCGGGAACGCCGCCGCTCTGGATGGTCGGCGACGTTAGGCGTACAGGCTTATTTTTTGGGTTGCTCCAGCAGCATCGGTATAACCAGACCGTAACCCTGCGACTCGTAGTTGGCGATCGTCGGATAGGCGCCCGGATTGACTACGGCAGGATTTTTTTCGCTGAGGCCGGTCATGTCCGAAGGCAGCAGTCCTGCGCCATGAACCGAATTACCGCAATATTCAACTTTTACGCCCTTCTGCGCCAAATCGGCCCAAGCGTCGATCGTACCCTGATGGTCCAGGTAATTTTTCTTGGCGAAAGCGGTAATGGAAGGGCCTTCTACGATCACGACCAGTTTGGTGCCCGGATGTGAGATAATCCGACCCGCAGTGACAGCCCCGAAGGCAACGTCGGCGATGGACTTGACTTTCAGGTCCATGACTATCTTGAGATTGTGGAATTGCTGTGTATGCTGGTCGACAGCGGTTCCGCCTGGAGCGAAGGAGCCGTCGTCATCGCCGGCAGTAGCAGCGAAGCTGGTGGAAATTGCGGTTAACCCGAGCATGGCTGCCAGGGCGATTTTCGTTAATTGATATTTCACTTGTCTTCCTCGTTATTTAATTAAATCGATTATGATAAACACTTGCTCATCCATGATAATGATAATTTGTCCGGAAGTCGATATGCTGGGCGGTAAACCCAGGCTGGCCGGATGTAAAAATCTCAGTAAAACAATGGATTGGTAATTTAATTGCAAAGTATGCAGGGGCGCCTGACTATGCGGTTTGATGGCGGTTTGATGGCGGTTTGAATCGGTATGGCAGGTAAATGGTAATGAGGAAATAATGGCGGGAAATCTGTTTATAGTTACCGCGCCTTCGGGTGCGGGCAAAACCACGCTGGTGCGGGCCATGCTGACGCAGAATCCGCGAGTGCATCTTTCGGTGTCGTATACGACGCGCGCGCCGCGGCCGGGGGAAGAAAACGGGCTCGATTACCATTTTGTCAGCCTGGACGAGTTTATGACAAAACTGAATGCCGGGGAATTTCTGGAAAGCGCGGAGGTCTACGGAAATTACTACGGCACTTCCGAACAATGGATACGCAGTACGCTGGCAAATGACGAAGATGTGCTGCTGGAGATCGACTGGCAGGGCGCGAAGCAGGTCCGAGGCTTGTTTACCGAAGCGGTGGGCATATTCATCCTGCCGCCTACGCTGGCGGCATTGAAAGCCCGACTGATCGGCCGGGGCCAGGATCATCCCGATGTCGTTGCCCGCCGCTTTGCTGCGGCATGCGAGGATATTAGCCATGTCGGCGAGTTCGACTATGTTATCATTAACGACGATTTCGACACGGCACTGGGAGATCTTTCCGCCGTGTTGCGCGCATATCGCTTGCGTGCCTCTCAGCAACTGACACGCTATGCGGATTTATTTACCACTCTGAATGCAAGGAATGAATAATGGCTCGTATCACGGTCGATGATTGTATTGGCAAGATCAGCAATCGTTTTGAATTGACGCTGGCGGCAACCTATCGCGCGCGGCAGCTGGCCAACGGGCATACTCCCAAAGTCGAAGCCGGGCGCGATAAACCCGCTGTGGTGGCTTTGCGCGAGATCGCAGCGGGAGAAGTAGGACGCGAAATCCTCAATCGCGGTCGCGCCTAGCAAGCGATGGAGATCGTATGCCTGAACTTGAGGAAATCGTTCCGCAGTTAAGCTATTTAAAACCCGCGGATATCACGCAGGTGCAGGCAGCGTTCGAATTCAGCCGCTTGGCGCATAGCGGCCAGTTCCGCAAAAGCGGCGAAGCGTATATTTCCCATCCGGTAGCGGTCGCCGGCATACTGGCGCAGTGGCATCTGGACGCGCAGGCCTTGATGGCCGCACTGCTGCATGATGTTGTAGAAGATACGCCCGCGACCAAGGAAGACATCGCCGAGCAATTCGGCAAGCCGGTGGCGGAACTGGTCGACGGCGTTTCCAAGCTCGATAAAATCGAATTTCAGACCGAAGTCCACGCGCAGGCGGAAAATTTCCGCAAAATGCTGCTGGCCATGGCGCGCGACGTGCGCGTTATCCTGATCAAACTGGCCGACCGTCTGCATAACATGCGCACGCTGGAATCGATGCCGCCGGAAAAGCGCCGCCGCATCGCGCAGGAAACTACCGATATTTATGCGCCGATCGCCAATCGTCTGGGATTGAACAGCCTCTATCAGGAACTGGACGATTTGTGTTTTTATCACCTGTATCCGAATCGTTACCGGATATTGTCGCAAGCGGTGAAAGCGGCGCGCGGCAACCGTAAGGAAGTGGTCGAAAAAGTGCGCGAAGCGATCGCGAACAAATTGCAGGAAGGTCATGTCGCAACCCAGGTCAGCGGCCGCGAAAAGCATCTGTTCAGCATCTACAAGAAAATGCAGGAAAAATCGCTGGCGTTTTCGGAAGTATTCGACATCTACGGCTTCCGCGTTCTCGTCAACGATATCCAGTCCTGCTATCTGGCACTGGGCTGCTTGCACAGTCTGTACAAACCTATTCCGGGCAAATTCAAGGATTACATCGCCATCCCCAAAGCCAACGGCTACCAGTCCTTGCATACGACGTTATTCGGCCCGTTCGGCACGCCGATAGAGATCCAGATCCGCACTCACGAGATGCATAAAATCGCCGAGGCCGGCGTCGCTTCGCACTGGCTGTATAAATCGAACGACGCCAATATCAACGACGTGCAGCAGAAAACCCATCAATGGCTGCAATCCTTGCTGGAAATCCAGGAAGGCGGCGGCGATTCGGCGGAATTTCTGGAGCACATCAAAGTCGATCTGTTCCCCGACGAAGTTTATGTATTCACGCCCAAGGGAAAAATACTGTCGCTGCCGCGCGGTGCGACCGCCGTGGATTTCGCCTATGCTGTCCATACTGACGTAGGTAACCATTGCACCGCAGTGAAAGTCAACGGAGAACTGATGCCGATGCGCACTCTGCTGCGCAATGGCGATCAGGTCGAAGTCGTGACTTCGCCGAATGCGCGGCCTAATCCGGCCTGGGTCAATTTTGTCGTATCGGGCAAAGCGCGCGCCCACATCCGGCATTATTTACGCACCATGCACGCCGAAGAATCGATACAATTGGGCGAACGCCTGCTCGAACAGGCGATACGAGCGCTAGGCGGCGATCCGGCGGAGATATTGCCGGGTTGCTGGGAGCGGATCAATAAGGAAACCGGCAAGACCCGCGAAGAAATTCTGACCGATATCGGTTTGGGGAAACGCCTCAATATCGTCGTCGCCCGCCAGGTCATGACGCAGGACCAGACGCTCCCTGTGCAACGGCAGCAGAACGTGATTGCGATACGCGGTTCGGAAGGCGTGGCGGTGCAGCTGGCAAAATGCTGCAGTCCGATACCGGGCGACCCCATTATCGCTTTTATCAAATCCGATCAGGGTCTGGTGATCCATACCCACGACTGCAACGCGATCAAGCATTATCGCGACGATCCCGATAAATGGCTCGATGTGGAATGGGAGCCGGGGTTGAATAAAATGTTCGATGTGAATATCCGCCTGATCGTCCTGAATCAGCGCGGAGTGCTGGCGAAACTTGCCGCGGCCATCGCAGACGAAGGCTCGAATATCGATAATGTATCGATGGAAGAAGAAGACGGCAGCCAGTACACGACGATTTTTTTCACCTTGCAGGTCGAGCAGCGCCTGCATCTGGCGCGGATCATGCGCGCCTTGCGGCAGTTGCCCGAAGTCGTCCGCATCATGCGCGTCAAACAGCGGTATAAAGATCACAATGCCACGGCGCAATAATTTCGGCGTCTGTTACTCCGTACGGCTGATGGTGTTGAAGATTTTAATCTGCTTCGGGCTCGAATAACTGATTAGACAATGTCCGGTATTTTGAGCGATTTGCAATTGCTTCCGGCTGACAAATCTCCTTCAGCAAGCATTCCTTGCAGCGTTTGTCGTTAACCGGGGGCGGTAACTGACCGGAATCCAGAATGGCGCGGATAGCGTTCACGGTATCGAGCACTTTATCGCGCAAATCTTGCGTAATCATTACCTACGCCTGCGCCTCGAACCATGATTATAGATCGCGCCATGCGTGATAATTTTCCCTATCATTTCTTCCAGGCACTGCGCTTGCGCGGCAAGTTGAATGTCGTCGTGGGATTTTTCGCGCTTCTTGCCATGTTTGTATTCGACAGGATAAATGCTACCATCTGGATGAAATTCAACCACATCGCATTTTCCTATTAGGCCCAATCGCTCCGACCAAACCGGCAATGCCCGCTCGGTCCGCACTCCTTCGAAGGTTTCAAATCCCGGGTCATCCACTCATTCGTGCGCCGCATTTCCGCGCATGGTGTGAACGTTCTCATCGAATGCCTGCTCAACATGAATCAGCGCGCACTGGCGCGGGCAATAGCTCCAATGCTGAAGGGCGGAGAGCATGATGGGTTCGGCGGCATCCATCTAGCCGAAAAGCCTTTCCAGCAAAATATCCCGCTCCACGTTTTGTGCCTCAGCCACATCACCGAGAATGGCGGAAAGCGTGCCTATCCGAAGTGGATCATGCAGAGGAACCGTCACATGATGCTGATATGGAACATCGCAAGTCAGACGGACATGGCTGCCAGTCTGGCGCGTTTTCTGATAACCCAGGTTGACCAAATGTCTGATCAGTTCAGCACCGGTCAGATCGCGCGGCAGCCTCATGCTGCGAACACTTCTTCCTGCACGATATGCAAGCGAATTACCTTGGGCATATCGTCTTCGTCGAAGTGGCAATGCACCGCGTCCTGCACCATCTGGCGCAGTTCCGGCAGCGTGTCGGCTTCGGTAAAAACAGACTCACCCATCGCCCGCGCGGTGAAGCCACCCTCAAGTGCCTTTTCAACAAGAAACAGGATTTCGTTCATAAGTTATGCCTTTCGTTCAAGTTCAACGCCTGGAGCAACAGTTTTATGCGCTCCGACTACCATTTCCTGACCATCCACGAGAACAGTATAATCTGCAAAATTGAATCGCCCCGGGTTTGACGGAGGGTATTTTGTTCAAGTGAACTCCGGTTCCGGTGCGGTATTTTGCATCCGGTAGTATTGTGCCTCAGCTTCGGCTGGCGGTATATATCCAATCGGTTCTAGAAGTCTGTGGTTGTTGAACCAGGCAACCCAACTCAGGGTTGCCAGCTCAACGGCTTCACGAGATTTCCATGGGCCACGGTGATGGATTATTTCAGTCTTGTACAGGCCGTTGATGGTTTCGGCCAGAGCGTTGTCATAGCTGTCGCCTTTGCTTCCCACCGATGGCGAAATACCGGCTTCGTCCAGTCGTTCGGTGTACCGGATGGACAAATACTGTGATCCACGGTCCGAGTGATGGAACAGGCTGTCGCGATCAGGTCGCCGGCCATATAGCGCCTGCTCCAGCGCATCCAGTACGAAATCGGTGTGCATGGAGCTGCTGACCCGCCAGCCAACGATATAGCGCGAGAACACGTCAATCACAAAGGCCACATAGACAAAGCCTTGCCAGGTCGAGACGTAGGTAAAATCGGATACCCACAGCTGATTCGGCCTGTCCGCCACAAAATTGCGCTTCACCAGATCCGGTGGGCGCGGGTGTTCCGGATCGGCAACCGTAGTCCAAACCTTCTTTCCACGCCTGACACCCTGCAAATCAAGGCGTTGCATCAAACGTTCAACCGTGCAGCGAGCAACATATATTCGTTCTCGGTTCAGCTGACGCCAGACCTTGTCAGCACCATAAACCCGCATATTGAATTCCCATACGCGACGGATTTCCGATGTCAGCATGTCATCGGACGTGCATTTCGTAGCGGCCGTCAGCCAGGATATGTCCTTGTTGTTGCGGGTGCCAGTGCTCGCCGGCGACCCAGCGGGCGCGTTCCGGGGTGAAGCGCAATACGGCGGTATGTTCGGCTTGGCCGGCGAAGATGCCGTAGCTTGAGGTAAAATGGGTATCAAGCTGTTCTTCGGGGATATCTTTGCAGGGTAATTCCAATACGCGTGCATCGCTGATGCGCTCGACCGCGAAGCTTCTGAGCGCGCCGCGCAGTTTGCACCAGGCGTCGAGATACCAGTTGTCGCGGTAGTGGATGAGGCGTTGCGGAGATATTGTGCGCTGGCTGTCTTCGCCTTTGGTGCGGGATGAGTAGCCTATGGTTAATTGTTTGCGCTGTATCAGTGCGTCTGCCAGAGTCTGGAAGCGCTCCGGGGCGATGTCGCGTCCGGCCATGCGCAGGATTTTAATGCGTTTTGGGATTTCTCCGGCACCGAGATGTTCCGCCGCGAGCAGCTTTTCGATGCGCTGTTTGAGCGGCACGAGTTGCATATTGAACAGTCCGGGTTGGGCTTCTTCGAGTAATTG
>DASSZW010000010.1:0-9710 GCA_035713285.1 Burkholderiales bacterium | reverse complement strand
GCCGCGCATGAAATTGAGCGATTTGATCTTGATCCGGGTGCGGATCAGGTCC
This sequence comes from Burkholderiales bacterium, assembly GCA_035713285.1. GTDB lineage: Bacteria > Pseudomonadota > Gammaproteobacteria > Burkholderiales > Sulfuriferulaceae > Sulfuriferula. The sequence goes on along the minus strand of DASSZW010000010.1, from coordinate 9,658 downwards.
TGCGTCGCCGCTCGGCCCCAGTCTCCAGCCGTGTCGTCGGTCTTGTTCAGTACGTCCAGGTTATCTTCGAGCGCCCCCATCCACGGGCTCATTTTTTCTTCTTCCGTCCCCGGCAAAAAGCCGATATCCTCGCCTACCGGAACGGTTACGCGGGTCATGATGATCTCGGAATAACGTTTGTGCTCCAGCGTCTGCATCAAGCCTGCCGCCAGCGTCAGCAGGGTTTTGCCGGTACCGGCCTGTCCCAGCAACGTAACGAAATCGATATCGGGATCCATCAGCACATTCAGGGCGAAATTCTGCTCGCGGTTGCGCGCGACGATGCCCCAGATGTTGTTTTTCTGGTGGCTGTAATCCTTGATCGTCTGCAATTCGGCCACTTTGCCGTCGATCGACCTGACCATCGCGTAAAACGGCGAACTGCCTTCGAGATACACGAATTCGTTGATCAGCAGGCTGGATACCAGCGGACCTTTGATGCGATACCAGGTATGGCCTTCCACTTGCCAGGATTCCATCCCTTTGCCGTGCTTGTCCCAGAAATCCGCCGGCAGTTCGCGCACGCCGGCGTACAGCAGATCGGTGTCTTCGAGCACCTTATCGTTGAAATAGTCTTCCGCCAGCAGGCCGAGCGCACGCGCCTTGATGCGCATGTTAATATCTTTGGTGACCAGAATCACCGGCCGGGCCGGCTGTTCCTGCCGCAAACTCAGCACAACGCCCAAAATCTGGTTATCGACCTTGCTGGACGGCAGGCTGGCCGGCAAACTGCCCTGGATGGCACGGGTTTGCAGGAATAACCGTCCCATGACCGATTTGCGGCTATTGCTGCTCAACGCGATGCCGGCTTCGATCGCATCTTCGGAACCGGAGACGATTTCATCGAGGAAACGGCTTGCCTGCCGCGCATTGCGCGCGACTTCCGTCATCCCTTTTTTGTTCTGGTCCAGCTCTTCCAATGTTGCCATGGGTAAAAACACGTCGTGCTCTTCAAACCGGAATAAACTGGCCGGATCGTGCATCAAAACATTCGTGTCGAGCACGAATAGCTTGGTAACGGCGGTAGGTTTGCGAGCCATCTATTTCTCCTATAGGGATTTCAGAGTGTCTAAAACAACTTGGGCGTGTCCCGCGGATTTGATGCCGCGCCATTCCTGGATCAAATTACCGTTCTCGTCGAACAAAAATGTACTGCGATCTATCCCCTCCACTTCTTTGCCGTACATATTTTTCATTTTCATTACCGCAAACTGTTTGCAGACTATACCGGTTTCGTCGGCCAGCAGGTCGAACGGCAATTCCAGCTTGGCCTTGAATTTTTCATGAGAAGCGACGCTGTCGCGCGAAATTCCGACGATCTCGCAATTCAGGCGCTGAAATTCGGGATATAAATGGCGGAAATCCGTCCCTTCTACCGTACAGCCCGGCGTATCGTCCCTGGGATAAAAATAGACGACGAGCTTTTTGCCGCGCGTATCGGCGGATTTAAACATTTTGTTGCCCGTGGCGGGCAATGTAAATTCCTGCATGGGTGATTCCTTTCTGTAATCAAGCGGATTTCAATAATACGATGACTGCGCCGCTGCCGCCGTCGACGGCGCGCGCCTGGCAAAACGCCAGCACTTCGTCCTTTTGCATCAGCCAGGCTTTGACTTTGGTGCGCAATACGCCTTCGCGGTTTTTCGAACCCAAACCCTTGCCGTGGATAATGCGTACGCAACGCAAATCACGCTTGCGGCAGTTCGCCAGGAACAGCGTCACGGCAAGCCGCGCTTCGGTGCTGACCATGCCGTGCAGATCGAGCTCTGCCTGCAGCACCCAATGGCCGCGGCGCATTTTACGCAACGTGTCGCGGCGCAGGCCCGGACGCAAAAATACCAGTTCCTCGCCCGATTCCACCCCGTCGTCCCATGCGATATGGTCCGACAGGCTATCGGCCAGCGCATTCTGCTCGTCGCGCATCAAACTGCGCGGGATCGCTGCCGGCAACGTCGGGACGGGCACAATCCTGCCCTGGCTTGCGATAGGCCGCGCATCCTTGACCGCCGCACGAAACAGCGCGACTTCGTCGGCGTTCGGAGAAAGGTATGCGCGATCGGCAGCCATGACGATTTATTTTTCCGCTTTTTCCAGATAGCGGTCGGCGTCGAGCGCTGCCATGCAACCGGAGCCCGCGCTGGTGATCGCTTGCCGATAGATATGGTCCTGCACGTCGCCGGCGGCGAATACGCCCGGTATGTTGGTAGCCGTCGCATTTCCGAGATGACCGCCACGGGTGACGATATAACCGCCTTCCATGTCGATCTGGCCGACGAACAGATCGGTATTCGGTTTATGGCCTATCGCAACGAACACGCCGGTTACCGCCTTTTCTTTAGTTTGGCCGTCAACCGTGGATTTGATCCGCATCCCGGTCACGCCGGTTTTGTCGCCCAGCACTTCGTCGAGCTGGTAATTGAGTTCGAGACTGATCTTGCCCTCCGCCACCTTGGCCATGAGCCGGTCGATCAGGATTTTTTCGGATTTGAACGTATCGCGGCGATGCACTACGGTCACGTGGCTGGCGATATTGGCCAGATACAAGGCTTCCTCGACCGCCGTATTGCCGCCGCCGATTACCGCCACGTGCTGATTTTTATAAAAAAAACCGTCGCAGGTAGCGCAACCCGATACGCCTTTGCCCATGAACGCCTGTTCCGATTCGAGGCCGAGATACATGGCCGACGCGCCGGTGGCGATAATCAGGGCATCGCAGGTATACGTTCCCTGATCGCCGATCAGCGTCAAGGGTTTTTCCTGCAAGCGGGCAGTGTGAATATGATCGAAAATAATTTCGGTGTTAAAACGGCGCGCGTGTTTCTCGAACCGTTCCATCAATTCCGGCCCCTGAACGCCGTCGGCGTCGGCCGGCCAGTTATCGACTTCGGTAGTCGTCATCAGCTGGCCGCCCTGCGCCATGCCGGTGATCAATACCGGGTTCAGGTTGGCGCGGGCCGCATACACGGCTGCCGAATATCCGGCCGGTCCCGACCCTAAAATCAGTAAACGCGAATGCTTCGTTTCAGCCATAACTCTTAATGCTCCAGGTAATTTAAACGGATACTATTGATATAGTATTAATTATTGCAGAAATTCTAACAGGATTACTCCAATCTTTATCAAGCTTCACGTTATAATTTTAAACTTGAATCTCAGAGCAGGACTCGTTATGCATAACTCGAATAATCGTAACCGTACTTGCGGACCGGCAGCCAGATACCACAACGGCAGCCATTGCCGCCGCGACCAGATAAGCTTCGCCGGCTTATGCGCCTGATTAACGAGATGCGTACGTTTCTTCTTATTTGTTAACGGATTTTATTCGAATATGTTCACTCCCCGACGGCGAGCCGCCGCTACGCCCCGAAAACCCTTACCGCCCAAGGTCGTAAGACTGTTGCGCGAAACCGGCTGGCTGATAGGCGCTGCCATTGCGTTCGCGCTGGCGCTGATATTGGTCAGCCATTCGGCGGCCGATCCGGGCTGGTCGCACAGCAGCCATGCCGCCATCAGCAATTTCGGCGGCCTGTTCGGCGCTTATACCGCGGACCTGTTTCTGATGCTGTTCGGCTATTCGAGCTGGTGGTGGGTGGTATTGGCCGGTTTCGGCACCTGGCGCAGCTACCATCGCATGCAAACCGAACAGCACGAAATCCCCGATCATCGCCCCGCATTCATACACGGCGCAGGCTTTACCTTGCTTTTGCTCGCAAGCAGCGGCCTGGAATCGGTCCGGCTGCATAGTCTTGACAATCGGCTGCCCGAACAGGCCGGCGGCATCGTCGGCACGCTGAGCGGCGACATAATCGTCCACATACTCGGTTTTACCGGCGGCACCGTCGCTTTGCTGGTTCTGATCGCGCTGGGCTGGAGCCTGTTCAGCGATATTTCGTGGCTCGCCGTGGCCGAATCTGCCGGAGCCGCCATCGAAAACAGCGGAATGCGCCTGATGAAGCTCTGGACCGACTGGCGTCTCAGGCGTGCCGGCGCGAAGGCGACCCGCCATCGCGACGAAGTCGTCCAGGTACAGAAGCAGCGCATGGCGCAACAGGAACCGGTCATTATCGAACCGCCCTCTCCCACTATTATCAAATCGGTGCGGGTGGAAATCGAAAAACAGGCGCCGCTGTTCGCCGAAATGCCGGACTCTCCGTTGCCGCCGCTGCATTTGCTCGATGCGGCCAGTCCGCCGGTCGAAAGCCTGACTACCGAGACGCTGGAATTCACCTCGCGCCTGATCGAGCGCAAGCTCAACGAATTCAATGTGCAAACCCGCGTCGTCGCCGCCCTGCCGGGACCGGTCATCACCCGCTACGAGATCGAACCGGCGTCCGGCGTCAAAGGCAGCCAGATCCTCAATCTCGCCAAGGATCTGGCGCGGGCCCTGTCGGTCGTCAGCATCCGCGTGGTCGAAACCATACCCGGCAAAACCGCCATGGCGCTGGAAATTCCGAATCCGAAACGCGAAATCGTGCGACTCTCGGAAATTCTCGAAGCCAAAATATATCACGACACCAGCAGTCCGCTAACGATGGCGATGGGCAAGGACATCGCCGGCAATCCCGTCATTGCCGATCTGGCGCGGATGCCGCACGTACTGGTGGCGGGAACCACCGGCTCGGGCAAATCGGTGGCGATTAACGCCATGATATTGAGCCTGCTGTACAAAGCCGACGCCAGCCAGGTCCGGCTCATCCTGGTCGACCCTAAAATGCTCGAACTGTCGATCTACGATGGCATTCCGCACCTGCTCACGCCCGTCGTCACCGACATGCGTCAGGCTTCCGCCGCGCTGAACTGGTGCGTAGGCGAAATGGAGCGGCGCTATAAGCTGATGTCCGCGCTCGGCGTGCGCAATCTGGCAGGATACAATCAGAAAATCCGCGAGGCGAAAAAATCCGGCTCGCCGATCACACATCCGTTCAGCCTCAACCCGGCGGAGCCCGAACCGCTGGAAGAAATTCCCTTGATCGTGGTGGTCATCGACGAACTGGCGGACTTGATGATGGTCGTCGGCAAATCGGTCGAACAGCTGATCGCCCGGCTGGCGCAAAAAGCCCGGGCGGCGGGCGTTCACCTGATTCTCGCCACGCAGCGGCCGTCGGTAGACGTCATCACCGGACTGATCAAGGCCAATATCCCCACCCGCGTTGCCTTTCAGGTCTCCAGCAAAATCGATTCGCGCACCATACTCGACCAGATGGGCGCGGAAGCATTGCTGGGTCAGGGCGACATGCTCTACCTGCCGCCCGGCACCGGCTATCCGCAGCGGGTTCACGGGGCCTTCGTCGCCGACCACGAAGTGCACCGAGTGGTGGACTATCTTAAAAGTCTCGGCGAACCGAATTACATCGAGGGCATCCTCGACACGCCCGACGACAGCGAAGGCAAGACCGAAACCGGCGGCGACGCCGAATCGGACCCGCTGTACGACGAAGCCGTCGCGCTCGTCCTCAAAACCCGTCGCCCGTCGATTTCCGCCGTGCAGCGCCATTTACGCATCGGCTATAACCGCGCCGCCCGCCTGATCGAAACGATGGAACAGGCCGGACTGGTGACGCCCATGCAAAGCAACGGCAACCGCGAAGTCATCGCATCCAATCACACTTAAGGCTTATATCCAGCCTTTAATCTTCAGGCCCACAAACATGCCCCAGTTAATCCTGCTTTTGATCACTCTGTTTTTTTACGCGACCGGCTGCCGGGCGGACGGTATCGCTGCATTGCAGGCGTTCATCGCCGACACGCATTCCGCCCAAGCCGATTTCAGCCAGACCGTACTGGATAAAGCCGGCAAGATCAAACAGCAGTCTGCCGGCACGATGGTATTTTCCCGGCCAGGCAAATTCCGCTGGACATACGAAACGCCATTCAAGCAGATTATCGTCGGCGACGGCAAAAAAATCTATCTGTACGATACCGATCTTGAACAAGTCACCATCAAGCATTACGATACGACTTTAGGCAGCAGTCCCGCGGCTTTGCTGGCCGGAGACAACGCCATCGAAAAATTTTACGTGCTGACCGATACCGGCAATAGCGATGGGCTTACCTGGCTTAAGGCGGTACCCAAAGACCGCGACAGCGCGTTCAGACAAATAGAGATGGGTTTCGATCGAAACACGCTGACAGAAATGAAAATCCTCGACAATTTCGGCTTGACCACGGTGCTCAGGCTCAACCGCCTGCAACGCAATCCCAAACTGCCCGCCGGCACGTTCAAGTTCGTCCCGCCTGCCGGCGTAGACGTACTTTCCGACAGCAAGTGAGCCGGGACTTATTTCATCAACCCGCCAATAATCAGCCGTTAGCCGAACGCCTGCGCCCGCAAACCCTGAACGAAGTCATCGGACAGAGCCATTTGCTCGGCCCCGGCAAACCTTTGCGCCTGGCATTTACGATCGGCAAGCCGCATTCGATGATTTTATGGGGGCCGCCCGGCGTCGGTAAAACCACGCTGGCGAGGCTGACCGCCGCCGCATTCGACTGCTCGTTTATCGCCCTCTCTGCGGTACTGGCCGGGGTCAAGGAAATTCGCGCCGCGCTGGAAGCCGCGCAGCAAACTCTGGATGCGCTCGACCGGCATACGATACTGTTTATCGACGAAATCCACCGCTTCAATAAATCGCAGCAGGACGCTCTGCTGCCGCACGTCGAATCGGGTTTGATCACGTTCATCGGCGCCACCACCGAAAATCCCTCATTCGAAGTCAACGCCGCCCTGCTCTCGCGCGCTCAAGTTTATGTGCTTAAATCGCTCGACGACGCCGAAATGCGCATGCTGCTCGCTCGTGCGCAAACGCTGGCAATCAAAGACGTCAGTTTCGAAGAGGCTGCTATCAATACCCTCATCGGCTACGCCGACGGCGATGCCAGACGCTTTCTGAACATGCTGGAACAGGCCTGCGCTGCGGCGCAAGCCGATCATCTCACTCACATCGACGCCGCTTTCCTCGGTCATGCCTTGAGCATCAACCCGCGCCGCTTCGACAAAGGCGGCGATAATTTTTACGAGCAGATTTCGGCGCTGCACAAATCCGTACGCGGCTCGCATCCCGACGCCGCTCTCTATTGGCTGACGCGCATGCTCGACGGGGGCGCCGACCCCAAATATCTGGCGCGGCGCATCATCCGCATGGCGTGGGAAGACATCGGCCTGGCCGACCCGCGCGCCATGCAAATCACCAACGACGCGGCAGAAACCTATGAACGGCTGGGTTCGCCCGAAGGCGAACTCGCCCTCGCACAGGCCGTCATCTATTTAGCCATGGCGGCCAAAAGCAATGCCGGCTACAACGCCTACAATCAGGCGATGGCCTACGTCAAACACGACAAATCCCGCGAAGTACCGGTACATCTGCGCAATGCGCCGACCAGACTGATGAAGGAACTGGGATACGGACACGCCTACCGCTACGCGCACGACGAACCGCACGCTTACGCTGCCGGCGAAACGTACCTGCCCGACGGCATGCAGGAACCGGACTGGTATCGCCCCACCGAACGCGGCCTGGAAGCGAAAATCGCCGAAAAACTGGCGTTTCTCCGGGCGCTGGATGACGAGGCGGAGAAGCCGGAATGATCAAACGGCATGATCTTTGCGAATGTCCGAACATTCCAAACGAAAGTATCCAGACTGGGAAACCGATTGTTAATCGGTGATTTAGTTTAACCAGTTCAAACTGATCAAGTAATTCCATCTTGCTTTTGCTATAATCCACATATAGCACATATACGCACGCAAGGAAAATCTTATGGCTCAACTACATTGTTATGTCCCTGAAAACATTGCCCGGCAAGCACAACGCCGCGCTACGCAATCGGGCTTGAGCCTTTCGCGCTACCTGGCAGAATTGGTCAAGCGAGATGCAGGCATGGGCGCGGGTTGGCCAGAAGGCTATTTCGACATTTTCGGAACATGGGAAGGCGCGCCGCTGGAACGCCCACCACAACAGCCGGTGGAAGTGCGTCTGGAAATCAAATGATTTATCTGCTGGATACCAATGTCTGCATCCATTTGCTTAATGAAAAACATCCTGTCATCCTGCAACATTTCCGCCAACATAAGCCTGCCGATATTGTCCTGTGCAACGTAGTCAAGGCGGAGTTATTATCTGGCGCGCGGCGTAGTCAGCGGCCGGAAGCCAATCTGCAACGACTCAAGAGCTTTTTCGATCCACTCCAAAGCCTGCCGTTTAATGACGACTGCGCCGAGCATTACGGTCAGATCCACGCCTCACTGTTGACTCAAGGCAATCCCATAGGCCCAAACGACACCCTGATCGCATCCGTAGCCCGCAGTCACGACGTCATTCTGGTTACCCACAATACAGGCGAATTTAGCCGTGTCGATGGATTACGACTGGAAGACTGGGAAATTGCTCGTTAGAAACATGCACCATCAACCTGTTCAGTATTCCCCTCACTTTATCTATGGCGGGTTTTATTTCGTGTCCGATTCGCTGAGGATTCGTTATTTGTTAAATCAGCTATTGATATTGCTGGTACTGGAATATAGGGGCGAATCCATTGAGAGGATGGCCAAATCAATGTTTAACAGCACCTTAAAACAGAAAGGTGTCGCGAGTATCGAAGAACTGCGTTCTGCTATGAAGCTGAGGTGAAAATGGTTGCGTGCCAAATGACGGTTGATTTGTTCGGGTACGATAGAACCGATTTTGTACCCGAAGTGGCCGAATGGGTGGGCGCTGCCGCTTTCTTCCATTAGCTGCCAAAGCCGACGTTTGTTTATATATTTAATCATTAGTGGGTATTTACAATCATTGGAATAATTCCGGTGATTATCTGGCTAGCAGGAGAAGCCGAAATAATTAAACTATGATCTTTGCGAATAGCCGAATATCCCGCACGAAAATTACTAGCGTAGTAATCGGCCCCCAGCCAAAAGAAAACGATTAAGCAATCGACCGGCTATGAAAAAATATTTTAATTTAATATAATCAATATATTATTGATATTTTACAGAGAGGACCGACATCCTCGGCGATTCAATATTCTCCTATTACTTTATCTATGGCGGGTTTTATTTTTGTGCGATCGGCAAGACCCAGTTTTGCGCAAGGCGGAGGAAGCCTGGCGGAATCGATCGCGAAAATCTCATCGGCGGATAAAACAAACTGCCCGTGTCCCGGAACTTCCACCAACGGGGCCATAATCTCTACGGGCTGTGCATTAGCGCGCAGGGGAATGACCACAGTTGCTCCCGTTTTACTCGAAATATGGTTGTTCTGAATCGAGACGAGCCACGGTATCTCGGTTTTCTTCGCGCCCGGATTAGGGTAAATATCAAATTGCGCCAACATCAGATCCGATCAAATTCGGCACCAGCCAACCCTGTGACGGATATCTCTTTGCCGTGCGTCGCCAGCGCCTCGACGTTGCGCTCCACCCAGGCATGGCTTTCAAGCTCTTCGAGTATTTCAGCTAGCAACTGCTCGGCTTTCGCTGAGAAATTAACCAGATGCTTGTAAGGTTCCAGGCGATCAAGGAGATTTTGATTGATCGACAAAGATAAACGGCCTTTTTTAGCAGTCAAATTATATGAAGTTTGCATACGCATGCTCTAATGAAGGTATACGTATAATAATACGTATTATTA
>DASSZW010000009.1:0-23055 GCA_035713285.1 Burkholderiales bacterium | reverse complement strand
GACAATCGGCCTGGCGTCCATCTGCAGATCGAAGTTCGTCATCTGCCACAGCGAAAATGCGGTAAGGCTCAATCCGGCAGCCATGATCAACCGGGCATCGAACCTGCCGATCAGCCGTCCGACCACCATCATGCCGATCATGGTGCCGAGGCCGCGCGGCGCCGTCACCAGCCCGCTGAATATGACCGGGTAATTCATCTGGTTCTGCAGCATGGGCGGGATTAACGCCAGCGTGGCGAACAACACGACGCCGACGAGGAAGATGAATATATTGGCCATGACGAAATTGCGGTCGGTAAACAGGCTCGGACTCAAAAAAGGTTTGGGGTACGTAAACGAATGCGCCAGAAAATAATACAGGCCGACGCATGCCGTCATGGCTTCGATAATGACCTCGGTAGAGCTGAACCAGTCGTTAATGGAGCCGCGATCGAGAAACAGCTGCAATGCGCCGATACACAGGCTCAAACTTGCGAAGCCGAAAAAATCGAACTTGCCGAATATTTTTTTCGTTTCCGGCATTGTGGCCGACAACCCGAGAAATGCGACGATACCGATCGGCACGTTGATAAAAAACACCCAGCGCCAGCTGTAATCCTCGGTAAGCCAGCCGCCGAGCATAGGCCCGAGCACGGGACCGAGCGTCACGCCGATTCCCCACATCGCCATCGCCTTGCCATGATTTTCCGGCGGGTTGATATCGAACAGCACGGCTTGCGACAGCGGCACCAGCGCCGCTCCCGATATTCCCTGCAACAGCCGGAACAGCACAATTTCCGGCAAACTTGTCGACACGCCGCAAAGCGCGGACGTCACGGTGAAACCGACGATGGAGATCAGGAACACTTTTTTGCGCCCGAAACGGCCGGCCAGCCAACCGGTGAGAGGAATCATGATCGCGGCGGCTATGATATAAGAGGTCAGCACCCAGCCCATCTGGTCCTGGGTCGCCGACAGCGTACCTTGCATTTGCGGCAACGCCACATTGGCGATGGTCGAATCCAGCGCTTGCATGATGGTGGCAGCCATGATGAACAAAGTGATCAGAGGCCGGTTGAGCTTGGTGGCGGGTCCCTCCGCATGCTGAGGGCGATCGGGCGCTGCGCCTTCGCCCGCTTCTTCGATAACCTCCACCAGCGGACCGGGATGAGCATCCTGCTGCGTCACAGCCCCCACTCCTGCCAGCGACTGCGGCCGGTATTGACTTTGACGATAGCGCTCAAACCGGAAGCCAAGGGATGTTTCGGGTCGAGATCGTCGATCCGGATACGGACCGGCAATCGCTGTACGACCTTGACCCAGTTTCCGGTCGCATTTTCGGGCGGCAGCAATGAGAAACTGGAACCGGTCCCGGAACTGAAACTTTCCACGCGACCGTGAAAGAGTCGATCGGGATACGCGTCGATTTCGATAGTAGCCTTTTGGCCGGGCTGCATGTGCGCCAGTTCGGTTTCCTTGAAATTGGCCTCGATCCAGATTTTTCTGTTCGATACCAGAGCAAATACGGGGGCCGCAGCCTGAATGTAATCGCCGGCTTGCAGCGCGTCGGAACGAGAAACGATACCGTCCATAGGCGCCCTGACCAGCGCGTAGGAAAGATTGAGATCCGCCCGCCGCAACAGGGCTTGCGCCTGCTGGACAGCGGGATTAGCGCTGCCTTGTTTCGCCGTCCCGCTGCCCAACAAGGCTTCGGCGTTGCTCTGTTCCTCGCGCGCCGCGGCCAGTTTCTGCTCCGCATCGGCGAGCGCATATTGCGCCTGTTCCAGCTGCGCCTGCGATGAAATGCCTTGTGCTGCTAAAATTTTCTGGCGCTGAAATTCTTTTTGCCGATAACGCAGGGTTGCGTCCGCAGCCCTCGCCAGCGCCTGACGTTGCAAATAGGTGGCCTGCAAGGCGTTGAGCTGCAACTGTTCGTACGCCAGTTTGGCGCGAGCCCCGGCCATGGCGATCCGCAAGTCGCGGCTATCGAGTTCGAACAGCGGGTCTCCCAGATGTACGCGCTGGTTATCCCTTACGTACACCCTGGTCACCCGCCCCGCAATATTGGCGCTGATCTCGACTCGCGCTGCGTGTACATAAGCGTCGTCGGTAGAAGCAATACGGCCGCCGGTAAAATAAAAAAAGGCAGCGATAAGCATGAACAATAACGCTCCGCCTATAAACAAATAGGGGCGCATTTTTTCCTTGTTCGAGACGGGAGCATTCATATCGGCGCTGGCAACATGGACTAATTTTCGATGAAGATATTGTAATCGCCATGGATTGTAATGATAATACCTAATAATTTATATACATTATTCGGAAAATACGAATAATCGTCGTACCCTGCCAAAACCAGGAGGAAAGCCGTGCGCGGTGCCGAATTTGCAGAATTGCAAGCCTTTATGGAAATTGTCGAACACGGCAATTTTTCCCGCGCGGCAACGTTTCTGGGACTTGCTCCATCGACCTTAAGCCAGACCATCCGTGCGCTGGAAGAGCGTCTGAAAGTACGGCTGCTGCAACGGACGACGCGCAGCGTTTCGCTGACCGAAGCCGGAAGCCATTTGCTGGAACGCATACGTCCGGCGTTCAAAACGCTGAACGAAGCCATGGAATCGATCAGCGACTTTCGCGATGCGCCCATGGGGGCATTACGACTGAGCGTGTCTTCCATCCCGGCGCAAATGATACTTGCGCCGCTGCTGAAGGATTTTTTGGCTCTTTATCCGGCCATACACCTCGATATCGATGTCGACAATGCCAATATCGATATCGTTAAAGGGCGCTACGATGCAGGCATACGATACGGTCGCGTCATCGCCCAGGACATGGTAATGGTCCAGGCCAGCGCTCCTTCGCGCATCATCGCTGTCGCAGCACCGGAATATCTGGCCAGACATGCGATGCCTAAAACGCCCCAGGAATTGCAAAATCATGACTGCATCCGGTTCCGGATCGGCAATCAGCAACTCTTGACGTGGGGGTTCGAGAAAAACAAGAAAAAAATCGAAATCGCAGTGAGCGGTTCACTGATCGTCAATAACGTGGATTTAATGGTGAAAGCCACTCGCGACGGAATCGGCATCGGTTACATGGCGGAGGCTTACCTGAAACGGGAGATCGCGAACGGGGAACTGGTACCGATGCTGACCGACTGGTCGCCGACTTACGACAGCTGGTATTTGTATTATGCCAGCCGCCAGCATCTGTCGGCGCCGTTGAAAGCGTTCATAGTTTTTCTGCGCGAGCGTCTGCGCACAGACACCTATCCACCTTCCGCTGCCTGAAGCGGAATCATCCTTTGCCCAAAAAACTTTCCCACCAGCGCTTGCGGTTGTTCGGCACAACGGTAGGCTGCAAAAGCTCTGGCGCAACCTGGCTCAGTATCCACCCCGGCAATACCCTGTCCTTGCTTGATCCGCACGACACGCCCAGATTGTGCGGATCGTAGATAACGACGAAGCGAGGCGCTTCCACGTCGTCGGAGTAAACGATACCGCAATATCGTTCTTCATGCTCCTTGCGCAGCAATGCATCGATCTGCTGCAAAAAATCGCGCACCTGTTCGGGTGCGGAAACGGCAGCCGGCAATTCCTGTCCAACCGCGTAAATATACCAGCCGGCATGCACATCGATGCGCGGCCAGAATGCGGTCAGCTGATCCCAGGACAGCAGGCTGTATAACATCCCGTCGAGTTTCGCCGTAAATTCGCTCATGCCATTCGCTCCGCCGGTTTATCGGGCGACCTGACGTTCTCGAAATTCGTCCAGGGTCTTGCAATCTATGCACAGCGTTGCCGTCGGCCTGGCTTCCAGCCGCTTCAAACCGATTTCTACGCCGCATGCTTCGCAATATCCGTATTCTTCATGATCGATTTTCGCCAGCGTCTCGTCGATTTTCTTGATCAGTTTGCGCTCGCGGTCGCGATTGCGCAGCTCCAGCGCCATATCGGATTCCTGGCTGGCGCGGTCGTTAGGATCGGCAAATAACGTAGCGTCTTCCTGCATGGCGAGAATAGTGCCGTCGATATCCTGCGACAGCTCGGCTTTCCAAGCCTCCAGAATTTTGCGAAAATGCGCGAGTTGCGCGGCATTCATGTATTCTTCATCCGCTTTTGGCAGGTACGGTGTAAATTTAGTAAATTCTGTGGCCATCGTTTAAAGTCGCTTCCAAAAATGAACTGAAAAAGGCAAACCGCTTTAATAACAGAAATATGCTCCGAGAGCAAGAAAGAGTGAAAAAAATGCCCTTACAAGCACTACTATTCGATGTCGACGGTACGCTGGCCGACACAGAGCGCGACGGTCACCGTATCGCTTTTAACGCCGCCTTCCGGGACTACGGTCTGGATTGGGAATGGGATGTCGCCCTGTACGGAAAGTTGCTCGCCGTCACCGGAGGCAAAGAGCGCATCAAGCATTATCTGAGCGAATTCCGGCCTGATTACACACCTCCCCGACATTTCGACGAACTCGTTGTCCAGCTGCACGAAGCGAAAACGCGGCATTACATCCGGCAGCTTGAACACGGCGAAATCCCTTTGCGCCCCGGCGTGAAGCGGCTGCTGGCAGAAGCCCGCGATGCCGGCCTGCGGCTGGCTATCGCTACCACGACTACGCCGGCCAATGTATCGGCGCTGCTCAAATACAGTTTGGCCGACGAGGCCGCCGACTGGTTCGAGGTGATCGCCGCCGGCGATATCGTTCCCGCCAAAAAACCGGCGTCCGATATCTATCTTTGGGCGATGCAGCAAATGCAGGTCTCGGCGGCCGACTGTTTCGCCTTCGAAGATTCCGCCAACGGCATCCGCTCCAGCGCCGGTGCGGGCATCAAAACCCTGGTCACCGTCAACGATTACACCTTCGACCACGATTTCAGCGGCGCAGTAGCGGTCGTCAGCGATCTGGGCGAACCCGGCGCACCGCCGCAGGTCCTCCAAGGCAGTCTGCACGGACAATCTTATGTCAATCTGGCCGCGATCTACGACTGGTACGAAAACGCATGAAAGCCAACCATTTCTCAATCAATCCTTGTGATCCGTAATCGGGCCCGTTTTGAACAGGCTTTCCTGCAATTCGCGATCCAGCACCGGATCATGCCGCCGTATCCATTCCAGCACCATGGCGGCATGTTCCTTCTCTTCATCGCGATTATGCACGAGGATCGCTTTCAATTCCGGGTCGGTACAGGCATCGACCCGCTGGTTGTACCAGTCAACGGCTTCGAGCTCTTCCATGAGCGAAGTAATTGCCCGATGCATATCTAGGGTAATATCTCTTAATTTCTCCAATGGTTCATGATAGCCTTCGTTTGCCATATAATTCACCTTATAATAAAAATGATGGACGCATCGGATCATCCGATACGAGCTTCCTAACGATTATCCGTTATCAAGGAATATTATGGCACATAACCCTATCCCGACCGATGAAGAGTTACAGGCTAAAATGTCGCCCGAGCAATACAATATCTGTCGCGGGCGCGGTACGGAACGCGCTTTTACCGGCAAATACTGGGATCACAAAGCGGCCGGAATCTATCGTTGCGCAGTCTGTGCGGCAGCTTTGTTCGATTCGTCGACCAAATACGATTCGGGTAGCGGCTGGCCGAGCTTCTGGCAACCGATAGCCGCGGGAGCAATCGCCGAGCATGCCGATAACAGTCTGCTGATGACGCGTACCGAAGTGCTGTGCAGTCGCTGCAACAGTCATCTCGGTCACGTATTCAATGACGGTCCGGCACCCACCGGACTACGCTATTGCATAAATTCCGCCTCTCTCGAATTCGAACCACTACGATAAAAACGTTACTTATGCATACTGTTCGTATCAGCGCAATTCAGCAAGCAACTCCTTCAGTAAAAATTTTTCGGCTGGATTATAACGGACAGGCGTTTAGTTTTCTGGCAGGACAATGGATAGATCTTTACGTCGACATCGAGGGCGTGAGGAAAGTGGGCGGCTATTCGATCACGTCGTCGCCTGCGCGTACCGGCGGTATCGAACTGGCCGTCAAGTCGAGTCTGCGTCATCCCGTCACGCGCTGGCTGCATGAAACTGCGCGTGTCGGCGATACGGTAGAAATTTCCGGCGGCCAGGGCGTCTTCGTTTACCTGCCCGAAATGAGTCCGCGCATCGTACTGGTCGGAGCAGGCGTGGGCGTAACCCCGTTAATCAGCATTTTCCGCTACATTGCCGATGCCGTACCGGAAACCGACGTTACGCTGGTATACAGCATCCCGAGCGTGGACGAATATCTGTTCCAGCAGGAAATCGAAGCATTGAGCCGCTTGCCGAATCTGCATCGCCTGGTAACCCTCACCCAGGCGGACCCCGCGTGGCGCGGCCGTAGCGGCCGTATCGACGCTCAACTCTTGCTCGATGCCGGCACCAGCAACGAAACCCTGTATTATTTATGCGGCCCGCAAGGCATGGTCGAGGATGTCAGCGCGGTGCTGGCAAGTATCGCCGTGCCGCCGAGCCGGATCATTTATGAAAAATGGTGGTAAATAGCCATCTAACCCGAAGATTTCATAAATAGGCGTGAGGTACGGGTTAATTTATGAAAATATCAAGGTTAAGCGGCGGCTTCGAAAAGGCACGCCGCTATCAGGGTTTCCCGCCGGACTGCCCGGCTGGCGGTAAAAACAAGGCCGCTACCTGTTTTTGCCTGCCAGCCGGATTTACCGGTTTCAGTAAAGGCATGTCAGGCACTTCGGTATCGGCATACGCTCGTTTGGCAACCGCCTCCGGCGGCTTGCGAGTCGCCGGATCGCTGCGCGGCCGGCTGGGCCGTACCGGTTCGGGCATCGCATTGAGCGGCGGGGTAAACCCCTCGACGATTTCGGTAGGGATTTTCATGTTCAGCAGTGCTTCGATATCCGCCAGATAGCGCAATTCGTCTTCAGCCACCAGCGACAAGGCTTCGCCCGATGCTCCGGCGCGACCGGTACGGCCGATCCGATGCACATAATCTTCCGCCGCGCGCGGCAAATCGTAGTTCACCACAAACGGCAGCTGGTCGATATCGATGCCGCGGGCCGCGACGTCGGTTGCCACCAGTACCTGGATGACGCCCTGCTTGAACTGGTCCAGCGCCTCCACCCGCGCCGTTTGCGTTTTATCGCCGTGAATCGCGTTCGCCGGAATCCCGTTGCGGCTCAAATGCTGCGCCAGGCGGTTTGCACCCAGCTTGGTTCCGCAGAACACCAGCACTTGCCGCAAACTGCGCGATTTGATCAGATGCGTCAACAGCGCATGCTTATATTCCTTGGCGACCGGATGCACCAGCTGCTTGACCGTTTCGGCGGCCGTGTTGCGCCCTGCGACCTCGATCAGCTGCGGCAGGTTCATGATCGTATCGGCAAGTTTTTTGATCTCGCCGGAAAATGTCGCCGAGAACATCATGGTCTGACGTTCCGGCGGCAGCAGTTCGATAATGCGCCGCAGATCGGGCATAAATCCCATGTCCAGCATCCGGTCGGCTTCGTCGAGTATGAATATCTGCATATGCGACAGATCGACGGTTTTATTTTGCACATGATCGAGCAAGCGTCCGGGGGTGGCGACCAGGATATCTACTCCTCCCCGCAGCTTGTCGATCTGTGCGTTCATATTGACCCCGCCGTAAACGACGGTTGTCCGCAACGGCAGATATTTGCCGTATTTGTGTACGCTTTCTTCTACTTGGATCGCCAGTTCGCGGGTCGGCGTCAAAATCAGGGCGCGAACCGGATGTCGGGCAGGCGAAGGGCTCGACGTCGCGTACGGAGCGAGCCGGCTCAACATGGGCAAGGTAAAGCCGGCGGTTTTTCCGGTCCCGGTTTGCGCTCCGGCCATCACGTCGCACCCGGTCAACGCGACCGGTATCACCTGGGCCTGGATAGGGGTAGGTTCGGTATAACCGCACTCTGTTACCGCGCGCAGTATCTCAGGTACCAGACCGAGATCGGAAAAAGCCATGCAACACTCCAAAAACTCTATAAGAATCCGTTATTCTACAACAATCCGGGATAGGTAACGCAGTGTGCGCACACTAAAAAAAATTTCGCATAAAATCCACAATCTTAAAAACATAATATAATTATATGCTAATATGTTTTCCTATAAGCAACGATAACGAGTTGCTGTTATTATTGCCGCCATGTCATGTTTGCAATAACGGTTACTTCCAAAATGAAAGATTGTCCCGCACTCCCTCGACGCCTCCCTTTGGCTGCGATCGTTCTGGCATCATGGCTGCCATGCTTATCGGCGACAGCGACCGCCCAGACGCTGACGTTTGCGCAATGCGTCAATACCGCCCTGCAACAGAATTTCGATCTGGTCGCCAGCCGGGACCAGGTTGCGCAGGCAGAAGCCGGACTCGGGCAGGCGCAGGGCAGACGCATGCCGCAATTGACCGCATCGGTGAACGCCATCGGCACGAATGACGCTTTGACCGCATTCGGTCTGCGTTTATCCCAGCGCAACGCCAATTTCAACGATTTCGGCGCAGGCCAGTTCAATCCGGGCAGTCCGGGAGCGTTGACAGTAGCTCCCTCAAATCTGAATTATCCCGGTTTCGTAAAAAATTATAACACCCGGGTGGAAATGCAAATTCCGGTTTACAGCGGCGGCATGATCAGCGGCGGCATAAAGCAGGCGCAAGCGTACATCCAGGCGGCGCAGAACGGCGACCAGGCAGCGCGGCAGCAAGTGATTTTTCAGGTGCTTCGCGCCTATCAGGGCGTGTATGCCACCCGCGCCTATCTGGCCGTGACGAAACAAAGCGAAACGGCTGCTGCATCCCAGGTGGACATGATGCAAAAGCTGGTTAAAAAAGGCGTCATAGTCAAAAGCGATCTGCTGACGGCCGAAGTCCACTTGCAAGATGTACGGGTTCAGCGCACGCAGGCTGAAAACGCCGTAGCCAATGCGCTGGATCAATTGCATCTGCTACTCGGCCTGCCCTTGACCGAACCGCTGGACATAGGGCCGCCTGTCGCTGTCGCGCCAGTCCCTTCCGGTTCGGGCGACCTGAAACAGATTGCCGTCGCCAACAATCCCGGTATCAATGCCTTGCGCAATCAGCTCGAAGCCAACCGGGCCGGCGTCGATATCGCCAAAGCACTGTATCATCCGCAAGTCGGATTTATGCTGCGGCAGGACTGGAACGACCCGCAAATGGGTTTCGGCGCCAGCTCCTATACCATCGGCGGAACCGTGTCGTGGGTCGCTTTCGATGGCGGAATAACCAAAGCCGGCGTCGACCGCGCGCGGGCGGCGCAAAATGAAACCGCCGCAAAACTCTCGCAATCGGAAGCGAATATCGCATTCCAGGTCGCCGATGCCAAACGCAAGGCCGGCGAAGCCGAACAGCGCCTTGGCGTCCGGCAACTGGCGCTGACGCAGGCGGAAGAAGCCGCACGCCTGGTCGACAAACGCTACGCCAGCGGCGTCGCCACCATCACCGAACAGCTCGCCGCGCAGGCGCAACTGGATAAGGCCCGCGCCGATATAGTTACCGCACAATACGATCTCATCATCCAGCGAGCCGCACTGAAGCTTGCATTAGGCCAACTCGGATTAGATTCATTATAAAAGATTTATTATAAAAGGATTACGATTGTGACTTATCACCCTACGCAAGCCTTGACCCTGATCCTGATCGGCACTCTGCTTCTGGGCGGATGCGATAAAAAGTCAACGGGCGAACCGGCAGAACCGGCGGCACGCAATGTCAACGTACAGGCCATGACAGTCAAATCCGGCCGGATGGCAGTGACGGTAAGCACTCCCGGCAGCGTGGTCGCCGAACAACAGGCGCAAATCGCCTCGCGCATCATGGGTTTCATCCGCAAAATCAATGTGGATATCGGCCAGCATGTCGTGGCCGGCCAGCAATTGCTGGCTATCGACCCCGCCGATATCGAGGGCCAGGTCGATTTGTCGAAAGCCAATGTGGCGCAAGCCGAAGCCGCTTTCGCCGACGCTAAAAACGACTATCAGCGTTTCGGCGACCTGTATCGCGAACAGGCCATCCCCAAGGCGCAATGGGATAAGGTGCGATTGCAGTACGAACTTGCCCGGCAGCAGGAAATAGCCGCCAAAGCCGGCCAGGTTACCGCCGGCTCACAAATGCGCTATGCAACGCTGAAAGCGCCGTTCGCCGGCATCGTCACCCAGAAAACGGCTAACGCAGGCGATCTGGCGGCTCCCGGCAAGCCGTTGATGACAATCGAAAATCCCGATACCTTACAGGTTCAAACCCAGGTATCCTCCGATGTCTACGCGCATTTGCAGTTAGGCACGCCGGTCAGTCTGCATACCGATCACCCCGATGCCTGGCTTGCCGGCACAGTCAGCCGGCTGGTTGCTGCGTCCGACCCGGTCAGCCATACCTATCTGGTTAAAATCGCCGTTCCGCCGAATCATGTCCTGCAAAGCGGGATGTACGTCCAGGTCGTATTTACGGTCGGACACCATGAAGGCGTGCAGGTACCCGACAATGCCATCCTCGAACGCGCGGGAATTACCGGGGTATTCGTTCTCGATAACCGGGATATCGCCCATTACCGGATGGTGCGTAAAGGCGACAGCGCCAACGGCATGACGGCGATACTTGCCGGCCTGAATCCGGGAGAACGCGTCGTCGTGTCCCCTCCCGCCGACTTGCAGTCGGGCGACAAAGCGATCATCGCAGAGGTAGGCCATGTCTGACCAGCCACCAGACAAGCTGAATATCGCAGGCAAACTCGCCCGCGTTTTCCTCGAATCCAAAATCACCGCCATGATCATGCTCGGGATTACGCTCGCTGGCATCATGGCGTTGCTGGTCACTGCACGCGAATACAATCCGCAGATCGTCGTCCCCGCTGCCAATATCATCGTCGCCAAACCCGGCGCATCCGCCGCGGAGATCGAAAACCTGGTCGTCAAACCGCTGGAAGCGATCATGAACGCGCAGTCGGGCGTCAAGCACACTTACGGATACGCCGTAGCGGACTACGGCGTGGTGACGGTGCAGTTCGACGTCGGCCAGGATCAGGAACGCAGCCTGGTCAAACTCTATAACCAGTTGATGCAAAATCTCGACCAGTTGCCCGCCGGCGCGCTGAAACCCATCGTCAAGCCCATCAACGTCGACGATGTGCCCATCCTTACCGTCACGCTCAGTTCGGATACCCTGAACGATTACCGGATACGGCATGTCGCCAGCCGCGTGCTCGAACAGTTGCGCAACGTTCCGGGGGTGTCCTTTACCCAGTTGAGCGGCGGCGCGCGTCACGCCGTCAACGTATGGATCGATCCCGACCGGCTCGCCGCTGCCGGGCTGAGCCTGAATCAGGTCGACCAGTCCTTGCGCGGCGCCAACGTATCCCTGCCTCTGGGGACGCTGGTCGGCGATAATCGCGATCAACCTTTGCGCCTGACGGGTTTCATCGGTAACGCCCGGGAAGTTGGCAAAATCATCATCGGCGCGCCGAACGGTAAAGCCGTATTTCTGGAAGACGTCGCCACGATACGGGAAGGCGCTGCAGAAACCGACGAAAACAGCCGCTTTGCCTTCGGCCCGGCCACTGCGCGTCAGCCTTACCGCGGCGAAGCGCCGGCGGTAACGATAGCCCTGGCTAAAAAAGCGGGCACCAACGCTGTCGTCGTCGCCAATGCCGTGCTGGCAAAGCTGGCCTATCTGCAGCGCGTAGCCATACCTGAAGGCATCACCGTCAGCATTACCCGCGACGACGGCGCCAAAGCGAACGATGCGGTCGATACGCTGATGGAACATCTGGGCATCGCCATCGCGTCCGTCGTCGTCATACTGGTCGTATTTCTGGGCTGGCGCGAAGCGGCGATCGTCACCCTGACCGTACCGCTCATTCTGTTTGTCGTATTGATCGTCGGTTATATCGCCGGACAGACCATTAACCGCATCACCTTGTTCGCCCTGATCCTGTCGCTGGGCTTGCTGGTCGATGCGGCGATCGTGGTGGTAGAAAATATCCATCGTCATATGCATCACGGCGGCGGCAAGGATTTCAAGGGCGCGCTGATCGCCGCCACCAACGAAATCGGCAATCCGACCAATATCGCTACGGTCGCCGTTATCCTGGCTTTCGTGCCGATGGCTTTCGTCACCGGCATGATGGGGCCGTTCATGCAGCCTATTCCGTTCAACGTGCCGATCGCGATGATTGCATCGCTGCTCATCGCCTATATCGTCGTACCGTGGGCCGCGAACCGCTGGCTGGCCGGCAAAGCGGCCGCTACGCTAAATCGTCGCCCCGCTCTGGAAGATCGCGCCGACGATCCGAAAGATCCGCTGCACCGTGCTTATGTCGCCGTCATTACGCCGCTGATCCGGCATAGCGGCAAGCGCAACATTCTGTTTATTATAGTGTTTATATTGCTGATTGCCGCCATGCTGCAACCTGCTTGGCAATTCATCCGTCCGTCGGGGATCAACGGCCCGCTATCCGCGCTGGGCGTCGAACTTAAAATGTTGCCCAACGACAATACCAATACCTTTTTGCTGCAAATCGATACGCCTGCCGGCAGCACGCTGGCGCAGACCGACCAGGTCAGCCGCGCGGTCGGCGAAGTATTGAGCCGCACCCGATACGTCACCGACTATCAGACCTTCGTCGGGATGACGGCGCCGATCGATTTTGCCGCGCTGGTGCGCGGCGACATGCTCAAGAAAGGCGACAATCTCGCCCAGTTGCGGGTCAACCTGGTCAGCAAGCATGATCGCTCGGCCACCTCCCATCAAATCGTCCAGAATCTGGATCAGGCATTAAATCGCGTGCGCGCCGCTTATCCCGGCGCCAAGATAAAGCTCTACGAAACGCCGCCGGGACCGCCGGTGCAGTCCCAGATACTGGCTGAACTATACGGTCCCGACTACAACAAACTGCGTAGCGCCGCCGCCCAGATCGACCGCAATTTCGATCGGGTATACGGCATAATCAACGTCGATGATTCGGTCACCGGCACAGTCGAATCGTTCGACATCAAAATCGACAAGCAACAGGCCGCCATGTCGGGCATAGCCGTCGCCCAGGTAGCCAAAATGCTGCACGATTACGTATCGGGCTACAACCTGGGCACCCTGCACGAAGACGCCAGCCGGGAACCGGTCAGCCTGACGGTGCGCCTGCCCCGCAGCTTGCGCCAGACACCCGAACAGATACTCTCCATCCCCGTCACCAACGCCAGCGGACAGCAAATCCCGCTATCGGCTTTTGCGACCGTAGTACGGACGACGCAGGATAAGCCGATCTACGACCGCGACCAGCATCCGGTCGTGATGGTCGGCGGCGAACTGCTTAAATCCAGCCCGGTCTATTCAGTGCTTGCGCTCGACAAAATGCTGGACGGCAAAACGCTGGCTAACGGCGTAACCTTCAAGACCGGCAATCTGGGATTCGTGCAGGCGCAGCCGAACGACGTAGTGAACTATCATCTGCTTTGGGGCGGCGAAATGCGACTCACGCTCGACGTATTCCGCGATCTGGGGTCGGCCTTCATCGTCGCGCTGATTTTTATTTACCTGATGCTGGTCGGCTATTACAAATCCTTCGTCATGCCGTTGATCGTGATGGGCGCAATCCCGCTAACGCTGGTCGGCGTATTTCCCGGACACTGGATCACCCATCAGGCCTTTACCGCCACGTCGATGATAGGCGTCATCGCGCTGGCCGGCGTCGTGGTTCGCAATTCGCTGCTGCTGATCGACTTTATCGTCGATTACCGGGCACGCGGCTATAGCCTCGAACAAGCGGTGATCGAAGCCGGCGCAGTCCGTTTTCGCCCTATCGTACTGACTGCGCTGGCCATCATACTCGGCTCCGCCATCATGATTACCGACCCGGTATTCGGCGGCCTCGCGGTATCCTTGATTTTCGGCACATTCGCCTCTACTATGCTTACTCTGGTAGTGATCCCGCTGCTCTATTACCTTTGGGAGCGGCGCAACGCCTAAGCGATTTATTTTGAAACACTTTATTTTAAAAAAGGAAACATCATGTCAGTAGAACGCATCGTCCGGATTATCGCCGGAATTTTCATCATGGGCTCGCTGGCGCTGGCCAACTTCACCGGCGCGGCCGACCTGACGCATGTCAGCTGGCTGTGGGTAACCGCATTTGTCGGTTTCAACCTGTTTCAGAGTGGCTTGACCCGATTTTGCCCGATGGACATCATGTTAAAAAAAGCCGGGGCAAAATCCGGTTGCGGGCTATAAGGAGCTTATTTTGAATTTCCTGCAACATAACATCTGGCTGGTGATTTTAGCCGCTCTTTCGGGGTTTATGCTCATATTCCCGAGTTTGCGAGGCAAAATGAGCGGCGCCGGGGAAGTCGATCCCATTGGCGCCGTGCAGCTCATCAACCATGAAAACGCGCTGGTGCTCGACGTCCGCGAAGCCAGCGAATTCAGCAGCGGTCATATCGCCAACGCCAGGCATATTCCGCTGGGCCAACTGAGCGATAGCGCAAAAACCCTGGAAAAATACAAGGATCAGCCTATCGTCGTCAATTGCCGGTCCGGCAGCCGGTCCGCGATGGCATGCGCGACCTTGGGCAAACTCGGCTTTACCAAGGTCTACAATCTGAAAGGCGGCATTCTGGCTTGGCAGCAAGCGCAAATGCCGACGGTGAAATAAATGCCTGAAGTAATCATGTATTGCACCGCTGTATGCCCGTATTGCGTGATGGCCGAACGCTTGCTTGCGAGCAAAAAAGTTGCCGTCACCAAGATTCGGGTCGACCTCGATCCCGAATTACGCAATGAGATGATGGCGCGCAGCGGACGCCGCACCGTGCCGCAGATTTTTATCGGCGGCACGCATGTCGGAGGTTTCGACGACCTGGCGGATTTAAACGAGCGCGGCGGCCTGGATCCCTTGCTCGCTTCAGTCCGGCCCTGAGCGGTTCGCTCCGTTTCAAGCTTGAAATAAACAATATCCTACCCATATAGACAGCAGTCCGGGTGTTTGCACGATCGCGTATGTGAAAAACCAAGCGTATCAACGCTTGCCACATTTTTGCGGCCTGTACTGTGAAGCAATCGTGCAAGCACCTCTGTTGTTTTATTCCGGAACAAGGAAAAATCCATGACAGAAATTGTTTGTCCAAGCTGTTTTGCTATCAACCGCGTCCCCGAAGACCGAATCGGCCAGCAACCCAAATGCGGGAAATGCGGCGTTCCCTTGCAGCAAAATCTGCCGGTCGATCTTGATACGGCGCATTTCGACCGTTTTATAACCCGCAACGGCCTGCCCGTACTGGTCGATTTCTGGGCGAGCTGGTGCGGCCCCTGCAAAATGATGGCGCCTGCTTTCAAGCAGGCGGCTGCGGAACTGGCTGCCAAAGTAAGCTTCGCAAAAGTGGAAACCGAAGTCGAACAGTCTCTGGCAGCCCGCTATGCGATCCGCAGCATCCCTACTTTGATATTATTCCGGCACGGCAAGGAGGCAGCGCGCATGTCCGGCGCCCTGGATGCTGCCGGCATAAAGCGCTGGCTGAACGCTCAGGGCATATAATCAGCCCAGCATTTCGCGGGCGTGCTGGCGCGTGGTGTCGGTGATCGTTACGCCGCCCAGCATGCGCGCGATTTCATCGATCCTGTCGGAAGTTGCAAGCGTTACGATGCGACTGACCACGGCGTCCTGATGAAGCACCTTGCTGACCTGCAAATGATGCTCGCCCACCGCCGCGACTTGCGGTAAATGCGTAATACAGAGAATTTGCCGGCTGGCAGCCAGATCTTTCAGCAACCGGCCGACGATTTCCGCCACGCCGCCTCCTATCCCGACGTCGACTTCATCAAAAATCAGCGTCGGCACTCCGGCAACCTGGCTGACTGCCGTTTGCAGCGCCAGACTGATGCGCGACAATTCGCCGCCAGACGCGACTTTAGCCAAGGCTTTGGGGGCAACGCCCTGATGCGTCGCGACCAGAAACTCAACCTGCTCCAGTCCGTGGGCGCTTTCTTCCGGTTGCGCCGTCAGCACGATCTCGAACCGGCCGCCCGATAACGCCAGTTGCTGCATGGTGCTGCTGACATGCTGCGCCAGCCTGTCCGCGGCGGATATCCTGGCTGCACTGAGCTGGCGCGCCTTGCGCAACCATTCCTGATGCGCGGCTTCGACTACCTTTTCCAGTCCAGACATATCCTCCGCGCCGGACAATTCTTGCAAACGGCGCTGCACCGAAGACAGCAAATCAGGAAATGCCTCAGCCTTTATCCGATATTTGCGCGCCATATCGAGCACCAGGGCGATACGCTGCTCAACTTCGGCCAGGCGGGATGGATCGGCGTCCAGCTTGTCGGCATACTGCCGTAAACCATGCGACGCTTCCTGAACCTGAACCGCGGCGGATTCAACCAGATCAACGATAACGCTCAATTCGCTATCGTAACCGACCATGGCAGACAAGCGCGCCTTTGCGTTATGGAGCAACGAGGCGGCATTCGTGTCGCCTTCCGATAGCGTTTCCAGCGCAGAGCCAGCGCCTTCACCCAATTGAACTGCATAAGCCAGACGCTTGTGTTCGGCCTGGAGCGCATTCCATTCTTCGGGGTCAAATCCGAGCGCCTCGATTTCTTCGAACTGCCACAATAACTGCTCCCGTTCCGCCGCGGTATCGCTGCTGTTTTGCCGCAATGCCGACAGGCGTTCCCAGGCTTGCCGCCACGCCCGATACCGCAGGCCTACTTCGCGCGCCAGTTCTCCACAACCGCCGTAGCCATCCAGCAAATCCCGCTGGACGGCAGCCTTGAGCAAGGATTGATGGGCATGCTGACCGTGTATGTCAACCAGAAATTCGCCGGCTTCGCGCAATTGCTGCGCGCTTACAGCCCGTCCGTTGATAAAACAGCGAGACCGCCCGCCGCCATCGATGACACGACGCATCAAACAGTTGTTTTCGTCGTCCAGTTCCTGCCCGCTCAACCATTCCTGTATCGCAGGCACAGCGGAAATATCGAATTCGGCGCTTATTTCGGCGCGTGTCGCGCCGGTACGCACGATACCGGCATCGCCCCGCCCTCCCAGCGCCAGCGCCAGCGCATCGACCAGTATCGATTTTCCGGCACCGGTTTCCCCCGTCAGGACCGTAAAGCCGGAATCGAACGCGAGGTCCAGTTCGTCGACTATCACAAAATCCCGTAAACTGATCTGACGTAGCATTACAGTTTCTTTCCCCAGTACAGTTTTTCGCGCAGGGTCCGGTAATAACTGTAGGTTTTGGGATGAAGCAGCTGTATCAGGTCCGGCGAACGGGTCACCCGGACGAAATCGCCGACCTTGATATCGCAATGGCTCTGGCCGTCGAAATGGACGCGCGCATCGCCGCCGTACATAAGCTGCAATTCGACCACGGAATGACTGTTGACGACTATCGGCCGCGCGGACAAGGTATGAGGACAAATGGGGACCATGATGAAAGCCTCCAGGCTGGGATGCAATATCGGACCGCCGGCTGACAGAGCATACGCCGTCGACCCCGTCGGGGTAGCGATGACCAGACCGTCCGAGCGTTGGCTGTACACGTATTCGTCGTCGATTTTGGCGTCGAATTCGATCAGGCGGCCGGTAGAACCTTTACTCACCACCACATCGTTAAAAGCGCAGGCAAAAAATATCGTTTCGCCATGCCGCACTATCGATGTATTCAGGAGCAGCCGATCCTCGGCGACGTATTCGCCTGCCAGAATTTCAGCCAGGCATTCGCACATGGTTTCAACCGGCACATCGGTCAAAAAACCAAGACGGCCTTGATTTACGCCCACCAGCGGTACTTTGTGGCCCACCAGTATCCGCGCGATCGACAGCATCGTGCCGTCGCCGCCCACCACGATCACCAGATCGGCGAGCTGGCCGATTTCTTTGAGCGCGGCAGTCGGATGATTCACCACATTGAGCTGATCGGCGGTATTATGTGAAATTAATACGTTGTGGCCGCGACTGCGCAGATAATCGGCCAGCTTGGGCAGATTGTCGCCCATTTCGGGACTGTCGTATTTGCCTACCAGTGCGACTGTTTTAAATAAATCGGGCATAATTTCAATTATAACGATGACATCGTTGGCTGGATATACCGCATGCGTCAGGTTTTTTGTAGAATGATAAATATGTTAACCGAACGCGCACAAATCCTGTTAAAAACCCTGGTCGAACGCTACATCGCCGACGGCCAGCCTATCGGGTCCAGAACGCTGGCGCAACACGCCACGCTGGATCTGAGCCCGGCCACCATCCGCAACGTCATGGCCGATCTGGAAGCCATGGGGCTGGTCGCCAGTCCTCACCATTCTGCCGGGAGGATACCTACAGTCCAGGGTTATCGCGTATTCGTCGATCGGCTGATGACCATCAAACCGCTCAATTCAGTCGAAATCGAAAGACTGGAAGCGGATTTGCACGCCGACGACCCCCAACGCGTCGTCGCCCATGCGTCGCGCCTGCTGTCGCAACTTACCCAATTTGCCGGTGTCGTCATGATACCACGGCGACGCAGCGCAGCATTCCAGCAACTGGAATTCATGCGCCTGGCAGAAAAACGCATTCTGCTGATTATCGTCACCACCGATGGCGAAGTACAGAACCGCATCCTGACCACCGAGCGCAACTATAGTACCGCGGAACTCAGCCAGGCCGCCCAGCTGCTGAACCAGCACTACGCCGGCACCACGTTCAATACGGTGCGCCAGCGGATGCGGGCTGAACTGCAATCCCTGCATCACGATATCGATGAGTTGATGCAGCTTGCGCTGACCACGAGCGCCGATGCTTTCGGCTCGCGCAATGAAGACCTGGTGCTGTCCGGCGAACGCAATCTGCTCAAGATCGACGCTTTTTCGAATATGTCGCGGTTGCGCAGCTTGTTCGACCTGTTCGAGCAAAAAACCTCGCTGATGCAACTGCTCGATTTGAGCCAGCAAGCGGAAGGCGTCCAGATATTCATCGGCAGCGAATCCGAAGTCGTTCCGCTCGACGAATGCAGCGTTGTGACGGCGCCTTATCAGGTCAAGGGCGAAATCGTGGGGACGCTGGCTGTTGTCGGCCCCACTCGCATGGCTTATGAGCGCGTAGTGCCTATCGTCGACATTACCGCCCAATTACTTTCCAACGCATTATCTTTTACCTGACCCCTTATGTCCCGATATCGCGCCGAACCTCCCCATACTCACGGTCAGCCAGCCAAAACCGGCATATTGCTGATCAATCTCGGCACGCCCAACGCTCCGACCCGATTCGAAGTCAAGCGCTATCTTCAGCAATTCCTGTCCGACCCGCGCGTCATTGAAATTCCCCGTGCGTTATGGTGGATAATTTTAAATTTTTTTATTCTGCCGACCCGGCCGGACGAATCCGCCAAAAAATATGCTGCAATCTGGGATAACCGCGAAGGATCCCCTTTGCTCTTCCATACCGAAAAACAGGCCAAACTGTTGCAGGGCTGGCTGGGGGAGCGCATCCGTTCTCCGTACGCGGTCGATTTTGCGATGCGCTATGGCCGCCCTTCCGTGGACAGCGCGTTAAAGCGCCTGAGCGACCAGGGCTGCGACCGTCTTCTCTGCATTCCGCTTTATCCGCAATACGCCGCCAGCAGCACGGCCTCGGCGTTCGACGCCATATTCCGCAATTTGCTGACCCGGCGCAATCAACCGGCTCTCCGTACCGTCAAGCATTATCATGACGATGCCGGTTATATTGCAGCATTAGCGAACAACATACAAAGCTACTGGCTGCAGAACGGTCGTCCCGACCGCTTGATCATGAGTTTTCACGGAGTGCCGCGCTACACGCTGGAAAAGGGCGATCCCTATTTCTGCGAATGCCAGAAAACCGGCCGCCTGCTGGCCCAAGCGCTGGCCTTGACCGATGAGCAGTATCTGATTACCTTTCAGTCGCGCTTCGGTCGCGCGGAATGGGTCAAGCCTTATACCGCCGCAACGCTGACCGAACTCGGGCGCGCCAGAACCCGGCGCGTAGACGTGATTTGTCCGGGCTTTACCGCCGACTGCCTGGAAACGCTGGAAGAAATTGCGATGGAAGTAAAAACCGTTTTTCTCAAGGCCGGCGGCGGCGAATTTCACTATATCCCGGCGCTGAACGAAGGCAGTTTGTGGATAGAGGCGTTAGGCAATATCGCGTTAACCAATCTGCAAGGTTGGATAAATACCAGTCAAGACATGGCGGCTACGGAGCAGGCAGGCGACGAAAGCCGTCGGCGCGCGATGCGTCTGGGCGCAAAACAATAGACCCGTGTTATTGTAAGGATGTTGCCCGGCTGCGTAGCCGTCCCGAGCGAGGCAAGGTCGACAACTACGCAGGGAATCGATGCGGATTACAAATGATCGATCACGGCTTTTAATTTGGCCTGCACCTGACTTGCGATCTGACCGAGCTGGGTGTTATGGATTGCCGACATCGAAGCAACGGGGTCGACCGCCGATACCTCGATCCTGCCGTCTTCGCGCTCCTGGACGATGACGTTGCACGGCAGCATGGTGCCGATTTTATCTTCGGCCTTAAGCGCTTCAAACGCCATGGCAGGATTGCATGCTCCCAGAATTTTATATTTTCTGAAATCCGCGTTCAGCTTTTTCTTCAAGGTAGCCTGAACGTCGATTTCGGTCAGTACGCCGAACCCTTCCTGCTTGAGCCCTTCCGTCACCTTATCGATAGCCTGGTCGTAAGTCAGAGTGAGTATTTTGCTGAAATGATAAGTCATGCCTGTTACTCCTTTATGTAAACGATGATTGATCGAACCCTCATGATTCCTGTTTCCCGCTGCTTTCCAGGGCAGCGCGGATTTCCTGCAGCTCCGCGGTTTTTTTGGCCCCGATGGAAGGATACTGCAAATTCAGCCCGCGCATCGTTTCCAGAATGACCTGTGCGACAATCAGTCTGGCGTTTTGCTTGTCGTCGGCCGGAATAGCGTACCACGGCGCGTTATCGGTACTGGTCTCGCTTAAACAGGTTTCGTAAACGCTCATATAGCGCTTCCAGAATTTTCGCTCCTCGATATCGGCCGCGCTCAGTTTCCAGTTTTTTCCCGGCTCATCGATCCGGGATATGAAACGTCGGCGCTGCTCTTCTTCCGAAAGATGCAAGAAAAACTTGACCACTTTCGTTCCGTTTTGAGATAAATGCCGCTCCAGGTTAACGATGGATCGATAACGCTCGTTCCACACCGTTTTTTTGTCCAGCAATTCCTCCGGCAAACCCTGTTTATGCAATAATTCGGGATGTACCCGCACGATCAGCACGTCTTCGTAATACGACCGGTTGAATACGCCGATGCGTCCGCGTTGCGGCAGACGTTTGACGGCCCGCCACAAAAAATCATGTTGCAGCTCTTCTTCGCTCGGCTGCTTGAAACTGGTTACCTCGCAGCCCTGGGGATTCACGCCGGTCATGACATGACGGATGATACCGTCTTTCCCTGCCGCATCCATGCCGTGAAATATCAGCAGGATCGCATAACGGTTAGCGGCGTAATGCAACTGCTGCAAACTGTCGATTTCCGCGCTTTGAGCCGCCAGCAAGGTTTGATATGCATACGCATTGGCATAAAAAGGCGCTATGCGTGTCGGCCTTTTTTTCAGCCGGGCCCGCTTGCCGGCCCGGATGCGAAAATCGGCGATATTGATAGACATAAATACCTCATCAGGTTCGATCGATGACGTTATTCGGAGAACACGACACCGGTTATCGCGATCGCCGCGGAATGGCGTCAGCCGACACCGATCAAGGTTTCAAATTCCGGCGCCGCGAGCGGTTTGGCATACCAGTATCCCTGTCCGTAATCACATTCGCAAGCGATAAGCAGATCATGCTGCTGGACCGTTTCCACGCCTTCTGCTATTACCTTGAGGCCGAGTTTATGCGCCATTACGATTATCGCTTCCACCAATGCAGCATCACTGGCATCGGTCGTGATGTCACGGATAAACGATTGGTCAATTTTCAGATAGTCGATGTCGAATTTTTTAAGATAGGACAGCGCCGAGTATCCGGTACCGAAATCATCCATGGAAATCTGGAAACCCGCATCCCTGAATGTCAGCAATTTGTTCGAAATCGTAGGCGTAACATCGAGCAATAAACCTTCGGTAATTTCGATCACCAGATTTTTTCCGGAAAGGTCCAGCTGCTGCAGATAATCCAGCCAGACTCCGATATTCGTCGCTTCGTGTTTGAACTGGACCGGCGACATGTTCACGCTGACCTGAAAATCGGGTTGGCCGGCATCGACCCAACGCTTGGTATATTTCGCCGCTTCCTTGAACACCCAGTCTCCGAGCGCGATGATCAGTCCGGTCTCTTCCGCCAGCGGTATGAATTCCGCCGGACTGATCATGCCCCGAACCGGGTGGTTCCAGCGAACCAATGCCTCCGCCTTGATAATGTTGCCCGTGGGCATATCGACGATGGGCTGAAAATTCAGCACAAACTGCTGCCGCAATAAGGCTTCGCGTAAATCTCTCAGCAGATTCAATCGCTTTTGCGCCTTTTCCTGTAAGCCCGAAGTATAAAAATTCAGGCGATTACGTCCGGTGTTTTTTGCCACATACATAGCCTGTTCCGCTTTTTTGAGCAGATCGCCGGCGTCTTTCGCATCCGTCGGATAAAAAGCAATGCCTATGCTCGCAGAAATATAGATACTTCTCTGATCCTCGTTCAGATGAAAAGGTTCGGTCAGTTTATCGATGATTCCTTGCGCAATATGCGCAACCGTTTCGACATTATCCTGTGCGGTCAGGATAACGGTAAATTCGTCGCCGCCCAACCGGGCAATCGTCGCCGCAGGCGGGACCGCAGCACTGATCCTGCCGGCCACCTCGATCAGCAATTGATCGCCCGCCTGATGTCCCAGCGTATCGTTGACCTCTTTGAATTGGTCCAGATCGATATAAAGTACGCATAAACTGGTTTTTTCAGCGTCGTCCAGCCCGATTTTATCGTTTAACTGACGGTACATCCGGTACCGGTTGGACAGGCCGGTCAGCATATCGAAATTGGCCTGTTTCCATATCGTTTCTTCAGAGCGGACCTTGTCCGAAATATCCGACAG
>DASSZW010000008.1:0-8858 GCA_035713285.1 Burkholderiales bacterium | reverse complement strand
GTGGGCGGTCCAGCCTATGACCCGGGCAGTAATGTCGCGGTGACTGCGCAGACCTATACATTTCCGGCCAGCAATACTTTCCCTCCCACTGATCAGGGGGTAACTTATCCCGCTGACCGGCGTCTGCGCGAGGAAGCTATCGCGACAGTCGCTATTCGTAATCGTTTGCCTTAATCATGAATAAATATACTATTTCTTCCAGGCAGTCAGGCATGGTCTTGATGATAAGCCTGATTTTCCTGGTGCTGCTCACTTTGCTGGCCGTGTCGGGAATGCAGGGAACGATTCTGCAAGAGCGGATGGCGGGAAATACCAGAGATCGCATGATCGCCCTCGAAGCGGCGGAGACAGCATTACGGACTGCCGCCGATATTCTGGGTGCTCCGGGCCTGCCCAGCGGGATCGGCATTTATATGGTTCCGCCTCCTAATTCAACGTCGCCGGCCGCTACATTCACTTCTACCCAGCAATGGGACACATATCCGTGGGCTACCAGCGCCGCTACGCTTCCTAATGGCAGTATTAACGGCGTGGCGCAACAGCCGCAATACGTGATAGAGAGGCTGTCTACCACTCCACCGACAAATGGTGCGCAAGTAACGGCAATTGGATTCGCTCCGGGAGCAGGTCACGGATATTTCCGCATCACCAGTCGTGGTGTCGGAGCAACGATCAATGCTTCGGTAATTTTGCAAGAATATTATGTACGTTAAGGAATATATATGAAATCAAAAGCATATCTGGTGGGCTTGGTAATTTTCCTGTTAGCCGGCAGCATGTCGCCTGCTATGGCTATGGTTCATGCCATACCTACAGGAGGTGCGACAGACAACCAGAAAAATAAAGTCAAGAAGAAACCCAGCGAAGTGACGCCATCTTCTTATCAAAAAAGCAAGATCATACCGTTGACTATACCTGCGGTTAAGCAAAGCCGATAAATCGGTATCGGTCTTGAAAGGGGGATTATTATGAATTCATTGCCATCGCACCCATGTTTTTCTGTGCGTAAAGTGATCGAACGCTGCGCCTGTTTTATTTTCCGGTCGATACCGGTGATTCTAGTGTTTGTGACCGGGACGGGACTGGCAGGTGCCGTGACTATATCCAATACGCCTCTTTATCTCGGCACCAGTGCATTACCGAATGCGCTTCTCACGCTTTCTAACTCTCAGAACATGGATGAGAACGGTAATCCATCGGATGGTTTTCCGATCGGGGCGGCCGTCGGTGGCAGCAGCCCCAACAGTAAATCGGAAATTGCCCGGAATGTCATCCGCAATCTGGTCGGAAGTTATGCAGGTCAAATCAATATGGGATTGATGACTTTCCAGCAAAGCATACCTTCATCCTATTTCATCTATAACTCGTTTTATGATGCCAGCTACAATCCCGCCAATTATTCGCCAAGTCCGCTTGTTGCCAAAAATTCCACTACCAAGAATTATCGTGTCGTTAATCCGGCAGATACAGCCAATTATATTTATTATAATTGGCCGTCGCCTTTTTACGACAATCCGGCGCAGCCTTACCCATACAATTTCTGTTATTCCAATACGGCAAAATTCGACAACACGACCAATATTGCTACGCCGGACTATTATCGCTGTTTTAATACCAAAACAGGCACTAGCGACGGTATTGTCTCCCCTTTGCCAAACTCGAGTACGGCAACCAGTGCGGAACAAAATTATGGCTATTCGGGTAATGTTATTTATCAGGGCGCTTTTGGACCAACGGATACCGATTATGCGACTGATACCCTCGATTTCGGTTCAGAAGTTCCTTCTGTCTATACTGCGACTGCATGGTTTTCTTCTACTTCGCCCGGCGGCGGTTATCTGCAAGTACCGGTCGCCGCTCTGACTTCCTCGCAGCAGACCGCGATTGACAATAAACTTACCTGTAATATACCGGTAGCGCCCAGCGATGCCCCAAATCCAAATCCCACGCCGACTTCCGGTCCATGCAATAGTAATAGTAGTCCAACCGGCAGCAGTATTCTGAATGCCGGCTTGACAGCCATTGCCGGCACCTTGGGCGCAAATCAATTGTATTTTTCAGGCGGAACGAATTCCTCTGAAGGATTTGGGACGAACACCTTGCCAAATTCCTGCCATAAGAATTATGCAGTGTTGTTAACGAACGGGTTGCCCAGTGTAAATGCCCAAGGACAAGTGCCTAAGCTGTCTAACGGACAGGTCGATATCTGCACCCTTACCAGCCAGGCGGTGGCGGCAGCCAGCAGTTTGTATGGTTCAGGCGTAGAGCTTTACGTTGTGGGTTATGCGATTTTGCCCCAAGTACTGCAAAACTATACGGCTCTATGCGGAAACAGCAAAAATCCGCTGGACCAATTGGCAATTGCCGGTGGCACTAATCAATCTTATTCCGCCAGCGATCCGGCGACGTTGCAGACTGCTCTCGATGGCGTATTCAATAATATCGTACAATCTGCCGGTTCCTCGTCTGCATTGTCTTCTAATTCCACGAGCATCAACGGAAATTCATTTGTTTATCAGGCCAGTTTCAACAGTACAGACTGGTCCGGTCATTTAAAAGCGTTTACGGAAACGGCGACAGGCCTCAATACTACGCCGAGTTGGGATGCCGCAAGCCTGATTCCTGCACCTGCTTCCCGGTCGATTTTTACTTGGAACGGTACTAATGGCGTCAGTTTTGCCTGGAGTAATCTTACTGCTACCGAACAATGTTATTTATCTTCCCAATTGCCCGGTTGCAGTCTTACTGCATCCGAGGCGACCAACGGGCAGAACGTGCTGGACTATTTGCTCGGAACTTCTGTTGCCGGCTACCGCGTTCGCAGTACGCCTCTGGGCGATATCATGAATTCCAACCCGCTTTATTTGAGTAACGACGATTACGGTTATTCCATTCTCGCCGGAACCGAGGGCTCAACCTATGCAGCGTATGTCCAGAACAAGACGTCGAATACGCCGATGCTTTATGTCGGCGCGAATGACGGCATGCTGCATGGGTTCAATGCAAACACGGGAGTCGAGGCATTCGGTTATGTGCCGGGAGCCGTGTACGCGCATTTGCCTGATTTAACCTTGTCTACTTACCCCAACCACCACGAATACTTCGTCGACGGCTCTCCAGGCAGCGGCGATGCGTATTATGCCGGGGCCTGGCACACGATATTGGTGGGTACCATGGGCGCAACCAGCGGTACCGATGCCATCTTTTCGCTGGACGTTACGAATCCCGGCAGCATGAGCGCCAGCAATGCGTTATGGGAAGTGACCGATGCGAACGACCTTGGCGCAACCTGGGGACCTGCGACGGTAGCCCGCTTTAACGACGGCCATTATTATGCGGTAGTCAATAATGGCTATAACAGTGTAAACAAGCATGCGGTATTGTTTCTGATCCAGGTGGATAATCCCGCCAATATCATCAAACTCGATACGGGCGTCGGCGGAGGAACGGTCGATAACGGTTTGTCTCCTGCTACTTTGCTGGACGTCGATGGCAATGGCACTATAGACGCAATCTATGCCGGAGATTTGCAGGGCGATTTATGGAAGTTCGATGTAAGCAGTACAATGGCGAGCAAATGGCAAGTGGCTTTTGGCAGCGGAAAAACTAAATTGCCATTGTTTCACGCCCAGGACGCTGCCGGTAATATCCAACCTATTACAGCGCCGGTGCAATTGGGCAGCGTACCGAATGGTGCGGCCGGTACGGCGATCGTGTTTTTTGGCACCGGTCAATATCTGAATACGGCGGATCTGAGCAATATGGCTACCCAAAGTCTTTACGGCGTACTGGATAGCAGTACCTATTCGACTTCTACAGGCGCGTTTAGCGGAGGCACGAGCAATTTCAACCGAACGACCAAAATTAACGGCAATCTTGTGCTGATCCAGCAATCGATTGATTATGAAAGCGCAGGAGTCCGCGCTGTTACGACGAATACCGTGGACTATACGACGGGTGTTTTAGGATGGTATATGGATTTATTGCAACCGCCTAATTCTACTCAACAAGGCGAGCGAGTGATCAGCAAGCCGGTTATCCGTTCGGGACGGGTGCTGTTTACGACGCTGATACCGGCTACCGGTTTATGTACGGAAGGAGGTAGCGGTTGGACGATGGAACTGGATGCGCCCAGCGGCGGATCGCCGACCTATACATTTCTGGATCTATACGGCACAGGCCAATATAATAGCAGCGACAATGTCACTTTGAGTAACGGCACGAGTGCTATAGCGGTAGGGCAACAAATAACAGGTGGTTTCGGTTATATGGCCTATTCCGCTGTTAACGGGGCATCTTATTCGACTGAACTGAACAAGTCTTCAGGGCTTATACAAAAGATGGCGAACGCCTTGGTATCGAACGGGAATCCTCGAGCATCATGGAGCCAGATAAAATGATAACTATTAAAAAACAACGCTTGAATTCCGGTTTTACGCTCATGGAATTAATGATCGCTGTAGCGATAGTCGGCATCCTTTCGGCCATCGCTTATCCCAGCTATATCGCGTATGTGCAACGGGCGCATCGCGCCGAAGCCAAATCAGCCTTGCTGCAGGATGCAACGATTCTGGAACGGAACTATACGATGGCCAATCGCTACGATAATACTGCCGCTGACGGATCCGGGGCTCCGACATCCGGGTTGCTGATACTTCAGGCTCCGAGCAACGGAACGCAGCTTTATACGATCTCAGTGGCTTTTGGAGCATCTCCCGCACAATCTTTTACATTAACTGCAACGCCGGTTGCCGGCACGATCATGGGCAATGATGAATGCGGTGCGTTTACGTTAACCAATGCAGAGGTCCAGAATGTGACCGGTACCGCAACTGCTGCAATGTGCTGGGGAAGATAATTGCTTTCGTGCGGGGCATTGCCTGATTCAGGGAAGCAGCCTGACAGTTATCGCTTTATTATTTTCTTTATTTTTATAGACAAATGATTTCCCCCCTGACCGTCACGCTGTCGTCGCCCATCAAATACAAATAAGCCGGCATCAGGTCGGCAGGCTGCGCAGTGGCGTTTGGGTCTTCGCCCGGATGGGTCTTGCGCCGGCTGGGCGTATTGACGGGGCCGGGCACGAGCGCGTTGATGCGAAGGTTCGGATACAGATTTTCCCATTCCTGCGACCAGATTTTGACCATCGGTTCCAGCGCGGCTTTGCTGACGGCGTGCGCGCCCCAGAAGGCAGTGGGGTTATGGCCGTGCGATTCTCCGGTCATGATGACGGAGGCGGATGGCGACGCTTTCAGCAAGTGCAGGCAGGCGCGGGTTAATGCGGCCGGTGCGGCGACGTTGACGCGCAGCGCATTGTGCCACTGATCGACGGTGAGCGCTTCCATGTGACAGGGCCGGTAAGGCGCGGCGGCGTTATGCAGGATGCCGTCCAGCCGCTTGAGCTGCAGGCCGATAGAACCGGCGAGTCCTTCGTACGCCTTGTCGTCGGCTTCGGCCAGATCCAGCGGAATAATCGCCGGCTGAGGGTAGCCTGCGGTTTCGATTTCGTCGTATACCGCTTCCAGTTGGGCGACATTGCGGCCGTGCAGGATGACGGTGGCGCCGTGAGCGGCAAAGCTTAAGGCGGCTTCGCGGCCTAATCCGCGGCTGGCTCCGGTGACGAGGATGACGCGATCCTGCAATAAATTTACAGGCGCTTGGTAATTTTTCATAATTGGGTGAGTCCGGTCAGAATCATGGTGGCGCATTTTACCCCACTTTGGGTAGCGGCTTCCAGTGTGGCGGGGTAGTCGCCAAGCGTGTAGTCGCCGGCGAGATAAAAGTTGGTTAACGGCGTATCCTGGGCGGGGCGCTGAATTCCGGCCTCGCAGGAAAAGGTGGCGCGTTTTTCTACGATAATCTGGTGCCATAACGGCTGCGACGGGGTGCCGAGATGCAGCTCTAATTCTTTGGCGATATCGGTTATAAGTGCTTGCCGACCAGAGTGCTGGACGGCATCGCGTGCGCTGATGACGACTGCGAGCAAACCGTGCTGCCGATGGCTGATGCCGCGGTCGAAGACCCATTGAGACAGCGCATGCGTGAGTCCGGTCATGGCGCGCGGCAAGCGCACTTCCGGCGGATATTGCAGATAAACGGTAGTGATCGGCTGATAGCGCAAGCGGGAAATTTGGGTTCGGGTTTCTGCGAGTTCGGCGAAGGGCAGCAGCAGTTCGCCGGTCTGTTGCGGGGCGACTGCGCAAACGATGTGACTGTGGGTCTGTTCGTCGATGACGAACTTTGTCCCGATGCGGGCGATATGACGGATTCTGTTTTGCAGTATCAGCTCGCCGCCGCGATTTCGCAGGTAAGCGGCGGCGGCGTCGGGGAAAAATGCCGACAGGTCGACGGTGGGCAAAATCAGGTCGCTGTCTGCCCGGCTGCGGCCCAGGCTGTCGCGCAGGACATTGAGGAATACTTGCGCAGAAGCGGTCGCCGGCGGCGTATTCAGAGCCGCCAGGCAAAGCGGTTCCCATAACAATTCGATCAGCTCGCGAGGTTGTGTCGACAACAGTTCGCCCAGCGGCAGGTCCTGCGTCAGTCGATAATCGCGCAAGCGCAGTCGCATCAAAAAGTGCAGCGCGGTCAGGCGATGTCGATAACTGATTCCGCGAGCGCCGAGCAGGGCTGTCAGCATATTCCACGGCGCTGGCAGCTTCGGCGCGCGTAATTTCAAGCCCGCTTCGGCATGCAGCTGTAAAGGCAGGCGCAGCCATTTCGGCGTATTGGGATCGACTAGCCGGGCTAATTCCAGCGTGGTCCGGTAAGCGCCCAGCAGCAGATGCTGGCCGTTATCCAGCGGGGTGTCGCAGGAAGCGTGGCTGACCTGCCGCGCTCGTCCGCCCAGGGTTTTTCCGGCTTCGTAAACGGTAACTCTGACGCCGTGCCGTGCAAGGCTGACAGCCGCCGCCATGCCGGCGTAGCCGCCGCCGATGACGGCGACGTGGGCGCTGTCTGCAGTATTCATGGCCGTAGATTCAATCTTTTATCCAGGCGCGCCAGGCGATCCAGAGTTTGCGCAGCGGCGTCAAGCGGGTGCGCTGATTGAGAACCAGAAAGCCGTCGTTGCGGATTTCTTCGAGCAGGGTGCGGTAAATCGCCGCCATGATCAAACCTGTTTTCTGGGCTTTTCGGTCGGCCGCAGGCAAATTGGAAAATGCCTGTTCATAATAATGCTGGGCCCGCTGATACTGGAATTCCATCAATTTTTTAAAATTGTCGGTCTGTCGGCACTGCAGGATATCGGCAGCCGGGACGTCGAATTGCGCCAGCTCGTCCATCGGCAGATAAATCCGGTTGCGCCGGGCGTCTTCGCCGACGTCGCGGATAATGTTGGTGAGCTGGAACGCCAGGCCGAGTTCGGTGGCGTATTTCAAGGTATTGCGGTCGGTGTAGCCGAAAATCATGGCCGAAAGTTCGCCGACTATGCCTGCGACGCGGTGGCAGTAAAGCCGCAGCGATTTGAAATCTTCGTAGCGGTGCTGCGTCAGATCCATTTCCATCCCGTCGATGATCTCCAGCAACTGTTCTGCCGGCAGGTTGAAATCACGAATGACCGGTACCAAGGCATGGCTGACCGGATGATGCGGCTGCCCCCGATAGAGATCGAGAATTTCCTGGCGCCACCAGTTGAGTTTGGTCAGGGCGACATGTTCATCGCTGCATTCGTCGACGATATCGTCGACTTCGCGGCAAAAGGCATACAGCGCGACGATTGCGCGACGCCGTAGCGGCGGCAGGAACATGAAGCTGTAATAAAAACTGGAACCGCTGGCTGCGGCTTTGTCCTGGCAATATTGATTCGGATCCAAAGCGCCGTCCTATCTGGCGCGCACGGCGCGGTACAACATTTTCAGCCAGTCGCTCGGAGTGAGCACCGGGCGGCGGGCATAAATATCGCCTTTGGATTGATGCAGTTTTTCCAGCACGGTAGCGCCCCCCATAATAATCATTCTCAACTCCAGACCGATCCGGCCTTTCAGCACTTTACCCAGTGGCGCGCCGGCTTGCAACAGTTTGCGCGCGCGCTCGATCTGTCCGAGCATGAACGGCGACCACATGCCGCTGCTGTCGTGCGCCGCGATCTGGGCTTCGCTGATCCGGCGGTTGGCGAGTTCGTCCTGCGGCAGGTAAATACGGTTTTTATCGTAATCGACGGCGACGTCCTGCAAAAAGTTGATGAGCTGGAGCGCCGAGCAGATGGCGTCGGAATAGGCGACGCTGCGCGGATCGGTTTCGCCGTAGAGCGCCAGCATTAAACGGCCGACCGGATTGGCCGATTTTTTGCAGTAGTCCATCACTTCGCCGAAGTTTGCGTACCGCGTTTTGACTACGTCCTGCGAAAACGCGTCGAGCAGGTCGTAAAACGGCTGCAGCGGCAGCGCATGGCGTTCGATGACGTCCGCCAGCTCGCGAAACAAAAGCGTCTGCGGCGACACACGCTGTTCGATGAGCGACAATTCGGACCGGTAGGCATCGAGCGAGGCCAGCCGTTCAGCAGGGCTGGCGTCGCCTTCATCGGCGATATCGTCGGCACTGCGCGCAAAACGGTAAATAACTGCCGTTGCACGGCGCAATCGGCGCGGCAATAGAATCGATGCGACCGGAAAATTTTCGTAGTGATCAATAGACATAAAAAATAATTGGCAGGAAATATTGTGTCGTACCAATCGTTAGCTGCTGACAGTAAGCCAGCAATTATATTACACTACACGGCTTGCGAAAGTGGCGGAATTGGTAGACGCACTGGATTTAGGTTCCAGCGCCGTAAGGTGTGGGGGTTCGAGTCCCCCCTTTCGCACCAGATTACCTTTTATTTGCCTGGTCTTCATGTACGTTATCGCCGCATAGTTTGCGTG
>DASSZW010000007.1:0-10283 GCA_035713285.1 Burkholderiales bacterium | reverse complement strand
GGGGGCGCTCGAACGGCATCTGGCGATAGAACACGATATTCTGGCAAAAGCGATACGCACTCCGCCGGATGCGGCAGGACAGGACCCGACAGCGGCGATGATCAGCGAACACGCTGAAATCATGGCCCAGTCGGCCATGATCGCCGCCAGCTACCAGGAAGCCGATGCCGCGCCGGCCAGTATTTCTCCTCTGCTGGCGATTCTGGCGGGTTATCTGTCCAAGCACGAACAGCGGGAAGAGCTGAGCCTTTTTCCGATCTGGACCGGCGCAATCAAGCATGCTCCGGAAGCCGCGCGCACCGATCTGTTTGCGCGGGTGATGGCCATATTGAATGCCGATTGATATTAAATACTTTTTATTGAATAATTATGATTAAATTTAAGCAGCAAGCTCTTGATTACCATGAATTTCCTAAACCCGGAAAGATGTCGGTCGAATCGTCAAAACCTTGCGAAACGGCTGAAGATCTGGCGCTGGCCTATAGTCCGGGAGTCGCCGAACCGGTACGCGCCATCGCCGAAAATCCGGAGAACGCCTATCGCTATACCAATAAAGGCAATCTGGTCGCAGTCATTACCGACGGCAGCGCGATTCTGGGTTTGGGCGATCTCGGGCCGCTGGCGTCCAAGCCGGTGATGGAAGGCAAGGGCATACTGTTCAAGCGTTTTGCCGGTATCGACGTATTCGATATCGAAATCCAGGCGCCGAGTGTCGAAGCTTTTATAGAAACCGTAGTGAATATCGCCCCGACTTTCGGTGGCATAAACCTTGAAGACATTGCTGCACCGCATTGTTTCGAAATAGAGAAAGCATTGTCTGAGCGCCTCGACATCCCGGTATTTCATGACGACCAGCACGGCACGGCGGTCATCGTTTGTGCGGGACTGATCAATGCGCTGCATATTCAGGGCAAACAGCTGGCCGACGCCAAAATCGTCTGTCTCGGCGCCGGTGCGGCGGGGCTGGCGTCGATGCGCCTGCTGATGGCGATGGGCGCGCGGGAGGACAATATCGTACTGGTCGACAGCCGCGGCGTAATCCATGCCGAACGCACCGATTTGAACCGTTACAAGCAAGACTTTGCCCGGGTTACGGAATTGCGCAGTTTAAGCGATGCGATGGCCGGTGCCGATGTGTTTATCGGCGTGTCGGGCGCAAATCTGGTTTCGCAGGAAATGATCGGAAGCATGGCGGATAAACCGGTCGTGTTCGCGCTGGCGAACCCCGATCCGGAAATCTTGCCGGCGGACGCCCACGCGGTGCGCGCCGATCTGATCATGGCGACCGGCCGCTCGGATTACCCCAATCAGGTTAATAACGTACTCGGATTTCCGTTTATCTTTCGTGGCGCGCTCGACGCGCGCGCGAAGCGCATTACCACTGCGATGCAGATCGCCGCGGTGCATGCGCTGGCGCAACTGGCGCGCGAACCGGTGCCGGCTGAAGTGCTGACTGCATACAGGCTCGATGCGCTGACATTCGGCAAGGAATATATTTTGCCCAAGCCCTTCGATCCACGACTGATCGATCGCATTCCGCCCGCCGTAGCGAAAGCGGTCGGCGGCTAGCAAGCCGCGGCTGCCTGATTCGATGTCTGCCAGACCTTCTGTTTACCTGAACCTGTGGCGCATTCGCCTGCCGTTGCCTGGATGGATTTCCATCCTGCAACGATTGAGCGGAGCCGTCCTGTTTTTTGTGTTGCCGCTGGCGATTTATCTGTTTCAGCTGTCGTTGACTGAAGCCGGATATGCCCGGATCGCGCACTGTTCAGGGTCGGCCGGCGGTAAATTATTGGCGGGCGCATTATTATGGTTCTATTTGCAGCATTTACTGGGCGGTATTCGTTTTTTGCTGCTGGACCTGCAATTCGGCTCCAGTCTGAGCTGGGCTCGACGCCTGTCCGCTGTGACTTTGGCGACGAGCTTCCTGCTGACGCTGTTTATCGTTCTGGGCTGGCGATGAACGCGACCCGGATATGGCTGGCTCAGCGCGTCAGCGCGGCGCTATTGGCGATATATTCCATATTTGCTCCTGCCTATCTCTGGCTGGATAAACCGGCAGGCGCGCAGCGCTGGCACGACGCCTTCGCGGCCTGGCCGATGCGGTGGGGGACGCTGCTTTTTGCGCTGGCGGCAATCGTGCATGCCTGGACCGGGGTACACGATATCCTGCTCGATTACGTCAATGCACCGCGTTTGCGAAACAGCCTGCAAAATCTCGCAGGAATGTGGCTGGCCGGCTGCGCTGCTGCGATTACGATAATTTTATGGCGGCTGGCATGAACGTTACTCGACAGGCTTACGATGTCGTCATCGTCGGCGGCGGCGGCGCGGGATTGAGGGCTGCACTGCAACTGGCCGGCGCGGGCTGGCAGGTCGCCGTGGTGTCCAAGGTTTTCCCCTTGCGTTCGCATACCGTTTCGGCGCAAGGCGGTATTACCGCCGCGCTGGGCAATGTCGGCGCGGACGACTGGCGCTGGCATATGTACGACACCGTCAAGGGCTCGGATTATCTGGGCGATCAGGATGCGATCGAATTCATGTGCCGGCATGCCGCTCAGGCGGTGATCGAACTCGAACATATGGGCCTGCCTTTTTCCAGGCTG
This sequence comes from Burkholderiales bacterium, assembly GCA_035713285.1. GTDB lineage: Bacteria > Pseudomonadota > Gammaproteobacteria > Burkholderiales > Sulfuriferulaceae > Sulfuriferula. The sequence continues at coordinate 7,677 of DASSZW010000007.1, read as the reverse complement.
GACGACGGCCGGATCTATCAGCGCGCCTTCGGCGGCCAGTCGATGCATTTCGGCGGCGAACAGGCGAGCCGTACCTGCGCGGCGGCCGACCGTACCGGCCATGCGCTGCTGCATACGTTATATCAGCAGAATCTGCGCGTCGGCACGCATTTTTTCGACGAATATTTTGCGCTCGACCTGATCGCGGACGAAGACGGCGCCGTACGGGGCGTGTTTGCGCTGGATATCGCCACCGGCGCGGCGACAGCATTCGGCGCGCGCATGACGGTGCTGGCTACCGGAGGCGCGGGACGCATATTCCAGCACTCGACCAACGCCCATATCAATACCGGCGACGGTCTGGGGATGGCATTGCGGGCGGGTTTGCCGTTGCAGGATATGGAATTCTGGCAATTCCATCCGACCGGGCTGCCCGGTTCCGGCAGTCTGATATCCGAAGGCGTGCGCGGAGAAGGCGGTTATCTGGTCAATGCTACGGGCGAACGTTTTATGCAGCGTTATGCGCCGCATGCGCGCGACCTGGCGAGCCGGGACGTCGTCGCCCGCGCGCTGGCGATGGAAATTCATGCCGGTCGCGGCTGCGGGCCGCATGCCGATCATATACATCTCAAACTCGATCATCTCGGCGCGGCGGTGATTAATTCGCGTTTGCCGGGCATACGCGAACTCGCCATGCGTTTTGCCGGCGTCGATCCGGTCGTTCAACCGATTCCTGTCGTGCCGACCGCGCATTATATGATGGGCGGCATTCCCGCCACGATGAACGGGCAGGTTCTGGCGGGCGATCCAGTGCCGGGCTTGTACGCGGTCGGCGAATGCGCCTGCGTATCGGTACACGGCGCCAATCGTCTGGGGGGCAATTCGCTGCTCGATCTGGTGATATTCGGACGGGCCGCGGGACAGCATATCGAGGCGGAACTGGCGCGCCGGGATGAAAGGCCGGCCGGTCTCGATGAACGCTGGTTTGTCCGCAGCCTGGAACGCCTTGCCGGATGGGATCGGCGCGATCCCGGCGAATCGGTGGCCGAATTGCGTACAGCCGTGCAGAAATTGATGCAGCGCCATTGCGGCGTATTTCGTACCGACGCCTTGTTGCGCGAAGGCTTGGCCGAACTGGATGCGCTGCAGGCGCGCCTGCCGGATGCGAGAATTACCGATCGCGGACGGATATTCAATACCGAACGGATTGAAGCGCTCGAACTGGAAAGCCTGTTTCCGGTCGCGCGCGCCACCCTCGTGTCGGCGCTGACGCGTACCGAAAGCCGCGGCGCGCATACGCGCGAGGATTTTCCGCAGCGCGACGACGGAAACTGGCTGAAACATACCCTGTATTATCGGCAGCACGACCGCATCGCCACTAAAGCCGTGAATCTCAGCCCCGAAACGGTCGCTGCGTTTGTTCCGAAAGACAGGGTATATTGAGAATTCGTACCGGTTAACGGACCGCGATGCAAGAAAAGTGCGGTGTTGGACGAATATCGAAGGCAAAATTATTTGCAGATCCAGTTTTATCATATAATCATATTATATGATAAACTTTGGGAGCGAACATTTCATGACTATATCCAAATTAATCAATGCGACCGAAGTCGCAAGGAATTTTTCTGACGTACTTAATCAAGTCAAATATCAAGGGACTACTTTCGATGTAGTCAGAGGTCGGGATGTGGTGGCGAAGATAGTGTCTGCAGGACCTGTTTCAGCATTGAAAGTATCCGAACTCGATCATTTGTTCGCTACTTTGCCATGTCTGGACGAGGGCGATGCAGCCCTTTTTGAACATGACATCAGCGAAAGCCTTGCATCGCTCACTCATAAAGGGCAAGAATGGGATTGATCATCGATACCAATGTGCTGATCAGGGCGGAGCGCAGCCGTGCATCGATCGATTTCAGGCAATGGGAAGCGCATGGCGATGTGTTTATCAGCGCTGTTACGTGTTCTGAATTGCTGGCAGGCGTGCATAAAGCCGATACGATAGAGCGTCGCATCAAGCGTGCCGCGTTCGTAGAAGCGGTACTTGACGCTTTCCCCGTCCTGGTTTTTGATAAGGAGGTCGCACGCGTCCATGCACAGTTAATGACCACATTTCCCAAAGCGATGTCAGTCGGCGCTCATGACCTGATTATTGGAGCGACCGGGATCAAACATGGTTTCCCGGTTTTGACGGCGAATGCAGAGGAATTCTCCAGAATGGCGGGTTTGACGGTGCTGGCGTTTCGCTAGCCTGACAATGTGGACGCAGCAACAATGAGGATAGCGATATTTCGACGGCGGTTTCCAGTACAATAAAAAATTTATCTGCTTAGCAGCCCCTATGCACAATTTTTCCGATTACGATCTGATCATCGACGCCCGTTCTCCTCGCGAATACGAAGAGGACCATATTCCGGGCGCGGTGAATTTTCCGGTGGTCGACAACGACGAGTACGCCGTGGTCGGCACTTTGCACCGCACCGATAAAATGGGCGCCTATCGTATCGGAGTGCAGTATTCGCTGAAAAATATCGCCCGGCATATCGAAGACGATTTGCCGAATTACCCGGAACGCAGCCGCATTCTGGTTTATTGCTTTCGCGGCGGCAAACGCAGCAAGCTCTGGACCGACGCGCTGGAGACGATCGGCTATAAGGTCGAGAAACTCAAAGGCGGCTGGAAGGCATACAGGCGCTGGGTAAACGAGCAGCTGACGCTGGTTCCCGCGCAATACCGGTATAACATTCTGAGCGGCCCCACCGGCTGCGGTAAAACGCGCCTGCTGCACGCGTTGCGCGATGTCTGCGCACAGGTGCTCGATCTGGAGGACATCGCCGTGCATCGCGGTTCGGTGCTCGGATCGGTGCCGGGCATGGCGCAACCGTCGCAAAAATATTTCGACTCGCTGCTGCTGCGCCAGTTGTCGGGCTACGACCCGGAGCGCCCGGTCTGGGTGGAAGCCGAAAGCAAGAAAATAGGTAACGTCCAGCTACCCGAATCCTTGCTCTCGACTATGAGAACCGGCCTGACGATACGGGTCGATGCCGCCATGGCTCAGCGCGTTCTGCTGTGGCGCCAGGATTACCGTCATTTTGAGCAAGATCCGCAAGGCATGCTCGAACGTTTGGAGTTTCTCCGGCCGCTGGTCGGCGGCGAGGAGTTCGCGGCATGGCAAGCGCTGGCTCAGGAACGCCGTATGCCCGAGCTGTTCGAAAGGCTGATGCGCAACCATTACGACCCGTCTTACCGGCGCGCCATACTTAGGAACTATCCCGCAATCGATTCCGCACCGTCCGTCGTTCTCGACGATCTGTCGCCGGAAGGGCTGTTGCGCGTTGCGTCATCGATGCGCAAGTCTTACGAAGCCTGAGCCGGTTCAATCGCCGCAGGCGGCCGTTCGCTTCGATGCCTAATTGAGTCCGTAACGCATGATGAACCAACTTTTAACCCCTTGCGTCAGCAGCATGTAGCTGAGCATGATCGCGCTCAGTACCAGCCAGTAACTCGGAGGCAGCGCGGTAAAACCCAGTGCCTGGGCAAAGGGCGACATCGGCAGCCACACGCCTATGCTGCAAATGGTAAGGCCGGTCAGGATTAGCGGCAAACTGGCGCGGCTTTCGAGGAAAGGTATTTTGCCGGTACGGATGATATGGATGATCAGGGTTTGCGAGAACAGGGATTCCACGAACCAGCCGGTTTGAAATAACGATGCCTGCGCCACGGTATCGGCGTGATAAACGAAATACATGACGTAATAGGTTATGTAATCGAAAATCGAACTGATCGGACCGATAAAGAGCATGAAGCGCGTAATGTTGCCGATATCCCATTGACGCGGTTTGGCGATGTATTCGTCGTCAACGTTGTCGGTGGGAATGGCGGTCTGGGAGAAATCGTAGAGCAGGTTGTTGGTCAGGATCTGGATCGGCGCCATCGGCAGAAAAGGCAGCAGGGCGCTTGCGCCGAGCACGCTGAACATGTTGCCGAAATTGGAACTGGCGCCCATCTTGATGTATTTGATGATGTTGCCGAACACCTTGCGGCCTTCGATGACGCCTTCTTCCAGCACCATCAGGTTTTTTTCCAGCAGGATGATATCGGCCGATTCCTTGGCGATATCGACCGCGGTATCGACTGAAATGCCGACGTCGGCGGCTTTGAGCGCCGGACCGTCGTTGATGCCGTCGCCGAGAAAACCGACGACATGGCCTTTGAGATGCAGCGCCGATATAACTTTGGCTTTTTGGGTAGGCGAGAGTTTGGCGAACACTTCTACCGATTCGGCCACGTCAGCCAGTTCCGTTTCCGACATGGCTTCCACTTCGCTGCCCAGCACGATGCGGTCGACGTGCATGCCGACGGTTTTGCATACCTTGCGCGTGACGATGTCGTTGTCGCCGGTCAGGATCTTGACTGCGACGCCATGTTTGTTGAGCGCGGCGATTGCTGCGGCTGCACTTTCCTTGGGCGGGTCCAGAAAGGCGATATAGCCGACCAGCGTCAGGCCGGTTTCATCCTTGACCGAGTAAGTAGTCTGGCTGCCGTCGATTTCCTTATAGGCAATGGCGATCACCCGAAAACCGTCTTCGTTCAATCCGCGCGTGACGTCGCGCAGACGCGCCAGATGCGTTTCTTCCAGATCGAAAATGGTGTCTTCCGCTTCGCTGTTGCTGCAGACGCTGAATACTTCTTCAACGGCGCCTTTGCAAATCAGCAAGTGCTTGCCGTTGCCTTCGACCACTACCGACATGCGGCGGCGGACGAAGTCGAACGGAATTTCGTCGATTTTGCGATATTGGTTTTCGACATGAAGTTGTTCGTGCATTTCAACATGCTTCAATACGGCGACGTCGAGCAGGTTTTTCAGGCCGGACTGATAATAGCTGTTCAAATAGGCGAATTCGAGTACGGCCTGGTTCTTTTCGCCGTAAATGTCGAGGTGTTTTTCCAGAATGATATGATCCTGCGTCAATGTGCCGGTTTTATCGGTACACAGGACATCCATGGCGCCGAAATTCTGGATCGCGCTCAGCCGTTTGACGATCACTTTTTTCCGCGACATGGCGATGGCGCCCTTGCCCAGATTGACGGTGACTATCATCGGCAGCATTTCCGGCGTCAGGCCGACGGCGACCGCCATTGCGAACAGGAAAGCTTCCGGCCAGTTGCCTTTGGTCAGGCCGTTGATGAGAAACACCAGCGGAACCATGACCATGATGAAGCGCAGCATCAGCCAGGTAAAGCGCTGGACCCCGCGGTCGAAACTGGTCAGGGTCCGTTCGGCGGAAACGATGCTCGCCAGGCTGCCGAAATAGGTATCGGCGCCGGTTACCGCAATGACGGCGGTAGCGGTGCCGCTGACGACGTTGGTTCCCATGTAACAGATATTTTCGAGCTGTAGCGCGTCTTCGATGCTTTTGTTGGCCGGAGTGGCGAATTTTTCCACCGGCAGGGATTCTCCAGTCAGCGACGACTGGTTGATAAATAAATCCTTGGCAGAGAGAAGGCGTACATCGGCCGGTATCATGTCGCCCGCCGACAGGCGGATGATGTCTCCCGGCACCAGCTTTTCGATGGGCACTTCCTTTTTTATCGGCGCTTGCGGGGTGAGCCTGATATTAAAGGCGTCCGATACTTCCTTGGGTATGCCGGCGCGCTTGTCCTTGCGCAGCACGGTCGCAGTGGTGCTGACCATCGCGCGCAACTTTTCCGCCGCGTTGCTGGAACGGTATTCCTGCAGAAACGACAGGACGACGCTGAGCAGCACCATGACCGAAATGATGGCGCTGGACTCCCGGTCGCCCATGAAAAACGATATGGCAGCCAGCGTAAGCAGGAGGAGATTCAAGGGGTTTTTAAAGCGGTCGAGCAATTGCCGGGGTATGCTTTTGACCGCTTCGTGATGGACGGTGTTGGCGCCGTACCGGTCCAGCCGTTCTTCCGCTTCACGGTCCAGCAAGCCGTCGGTAGAACTATCGAGCTTCTCCAGAACCTCGTCGGCAGACAATCGGGCGATATCGATTAACCGGGAGGAAACCTGCGACGAATTGATAGCCGTGTTGTTTTTTTTTGTCGTAAGCCAGGGCAGCATGGTTAAACACTGGGTCAGGAGAGAAGTATCGAGTTTCATTATATGCTCTTTTCGTTATTCGATTACTGCAAGGTAAGCGCCATTCATGTCAATGTCATGTCAATGTCATGTCAATGGAAACCGTTTGCGATAAGTACATCAAAATGAAAACGAGAACTATGAGCGAACGGATAAGCCGGCACCGGATATGGCTGGGTATTCCTCCTTCTGGTCAAATATTATCCATGCCTGGACATGTTGCGAGAAAAACCCCGTGATTTTCCGCCAGCAGATAAAATATAATGGAATAATATGACAACTTTGGTAGTTTGAATTTCTTTCCGGATGTTGTCTTGTCGGGCTGATTCTACAATCTCGGTTTACGGGGGTCAAATGTATTGCGCTGCAATGTTTACGCTGGAAAATCGCATGGCTGACAGCTGGCTGAATGTTTTGATCCGTTATGCCGATCAACTATAATCTTATCGTTAAAGCATGGCATTTAACCGATGATTCTTCGGGGGTGTCATGCGCTGTCTGGTCATAGAAGACGATATCAGTACATCGCGCTATATCTGTAACGGACTACAGCAAGCCGGCTATGAGACGACGCCAAGCTATAGCGGATTCGACGGGCTGGAGCGCGCTGCGGCCGAAGTCTGGGATATCGTTATTCTCGACCGCTTGCTGCCGGGGCAGATGGATGGTATTTCGATAGTCCGTAAATTGCGCGAGCAGGGCAACAATACGCCGGTGCTGATACTCAGCGCATTAAGCAGCGTGGATGAGAGAGTGCGCGGCTTGCGCAGCGGCGGGGACGATTATTTGTCCAAACCTTTCGCTTTTCCCGAACTGCTGGCGCGGGTCGAGGTATTGCTGCGGCGCCCGGTTTCCAGCGGCGAAACTGCGCAAATGCAGGTTGCCGATCTGGTGATCGATAAACTTGCCATGCGCGTCACTCGCGGTTCGCGTGTCATTTCCCTGCAGCCGCGCGAATTTCGCCTGCTGGAATACCTGATGCGGCATGCAGGAAAAGTAGTCACCCGCACCATGCTGCTCGAAGCGGTATGGGATTATCATTTCGATCCGCAGACCAATGTGATCGACGTTCAGATCAGTCGGTTGCGCAACAAGATAGACAAGGATTTCAGCCCGGTATTGATCCACACTTTACGCGGCACGGGTTACGTATTGAGTGCGGACTCTCCGGCGGCAGATGCTTAATATCCGTCAATCCATCATTGCCAGGCTGGTTCTGGGGTACGGTTTGCTGGTGTCGCTCTCCATCGCCGTCGTTTCGGTCGTATTTTATTTCGGGACGATAGGCGTACTGCAACAAAGCATTGACAGCAACATCGTATCGATTGCAAATCATGAGACGAACGTTTACGGTTCGCGTCCCTTGAGCGACCTTTCGCTGGAAATCACCCGACAGTTGACGGTCAGTATCAATAGCGATACGGAGATTTTTCTGGTGCTGTCGGCGAGCGGGCATCGGATTGCCGGCAATCTCGAAGCATGGCCCGACGATGCCGCACCGGTCGGCAGCCTGATCACTACAAAAGTTATCCGTAACGGCAAGCCGTCGCTGGCCCGGCTCATGATCCGCCAGTTGCCTAACGGCGGCAGAT
>DASSZW010000006.1:0-11321 GCA_035713285.1 Burkholderiales bacterium | reverse complement strand
GCATTGCAGATTTCCAGCGAAAAATCCAGTTCCGTAGCGCTGAAGGTTTCGGGGCTATATTCCAGCACCCATTCCGTTTCCGGCTGCTCCGCCGCCAACTGCCTGATCAGACGTACCGAATTGGTCGCCATTTCCGTTACCTGCATTCTGGTAAGCCCGAATACCATTTCACGAAACGGCCGTGAGGTCGCATTGTAGACGTGAACGATTGCCCGGCGCGCGCCTTTTAACGATTCCATCGTACGGCGGATAAGATGTTCGCGCGCCTGCGTCAGGACTTCTATGGTCACATCTTCCGGAATCAGATCGTTCTCGATGAGCTGACGCACGAAATCAAAGTCGGTCTGGGAAGCCGAAGGAAATGCCACTTCGATTTCCTTGAAGCCGATTTTACAAAGCGCTTTGAACATGCGCATTTTTCTTTCCGCATTCATCGGCTCGAACAAGGCTTGATTACCGTCGCGCAGATCGGTACTCATCCATAATGGAGGATGAGTAATGGTACGGTTCGGCCATTGCCTGTCGGCGAGCGCTACAGGCGGAAAAGCTTGATATTTTCTGGCTGGATCAGTCAACATCACGGAGGCTCCTTGATATTCAGGTTTTTCTTGCATTGCGATAGAAAAATGATACCCGAAACCTTCTGGCAGGTGCTAGCTTTTTTTATTGCCAAAACCAGTTCAATTAGCATAATATTGCGCATAAAGCACAATATAAAAATTAATCTGCTTCAATTACACACATCGAGGGAATTATGATACTGGATCGTTTCGACCGCGAGATTCTGGCGCTCTTGCAACGCGAAGGACGCATCAGCAATCAGGAACTGGCCGATCGCATCGGTTTGTCGGCGTCGCCCTGCTTGCGCAGAGTGCGCGAACTGGAAACGGCGGGGATAATCCGGGGCTATCATGCCGACCTGGACGCAAAAAAATTAGGGCTATCGTTAATGGCGCTGATTCATATATCTATGGATACGCACACACCCGAACGTTTCGACCATTTCGAAACCGCCGTCGGCAAAATTCCCGAAATCATCGAATGCCTGCTGATCACCGGACAATCGGCCGACTATCAGCTTAAAGCGGTGGTAAAAGACATGGACGCCTATCAGGAATTGCTGCTCAATCGCATAACCCGCATCGCCGGCGTTACCGGGGTGCATTCCAGTTTTGTCCTGCGCCGTACCGCGATCAAACCTCTCTTGCCGGAAAGTTTCCCGCTCTCGAACTGAATCCTCCGATAGCGGTGGCCGGGTTTACGCGAGTCTGGTATCCATAACAAACTTGACCGGTCTTGATTTTCGGCTCTGCGACCGGCTCCAATCAAATTTTGCGGCAGCCGAAACTTTCCGGATGAAAGCGAATACTGGAGAGATTATGAATTGACTAATTCTGACGCTTCTGTCAGAATTATTTTAAATTGGGAAATGCGGCCGCAATAAATCCTCAGTCTTTAAAAAACTGATAATGATTATTAATGCCTAAAACATACCTCCTAATAACACTCAATAGGCATATTACTATATTAGTTATTACTATAACAGTAATGTATTTTTAAATCAAGAAAAATATAGGTCGGGAGCACACATGCACAAAAAGATCGTCGCGCTATTATTTGGCTTAGCGTTGTTTGGGGGTATCCTGGTTCAACCAGCCTATGCTACGAACTGGTTCCAGGTTCAGACTGAAGCTCTGCCCGAATGGGGTAAGGGCACGCTGATCGGCTTTCTGGAACCTAATTATACTGAAACCAAATACACTCCTGCCTCTAACGGGCAAATTCCGAAGGCGGATTATACTGCGCCGCTGTTCAATAATACGACCGACCTGATGATGCAGCGCGCCAGGCTGTTCATACGCGGCAGCATCAACCCGGACATTTCGTATTACGTGGGCACGGAAGCGGGGCAGAACGGCTATACCTATTCCTTCGGCAATTACGCGCCGCGCATCATCGACGCAAACGTTTTGTTCAGCCATTATATTCCGGGGGTACGAGTCGAACTGGGAATAATTCGTGCACCGGGGCCCGAAGGCGCGATGGAAGGCTTCATGAGCTTCAATTACCTCGAAACCTTTCCACCCGTCATCGCACAGCTGATGCAGCCCAGTTTTTACACTAAAAACGTGAACTATGCTCAAATAGGCAAAACCGGGGGATACTCGGTACCGGGCGCAGACATCTCCGGCAATAACGGCTTCCGCTACCCCGGCGTACAGGCGGAAGACTGGTTCATGATCCGGCCTAATGTCGAGCTGGCTTACGGCCTCATGCTGGGCGATAACGGCCGGCAATTCGAATCCGGTACGTCCAACGGGCCGATCGGCGCCGGACGGCTGCAGATGTCGTATCTGCTCGACAACGGTAAAGGCCGCTTTTTCCGTAACGACATAACCGGTTTCGTCTGGTACCAGCAATCGCATCCCGAACTCAACGGCACCTCCAATACCATGATCCGCGACGGTTTCGGCATGACGTACCGCGACGGTTACATGCAGACGGGAGCGAAAAGCTTCAAGGCCGAATTCATCAACGGTACGGGCGATATCGCAGCGCCGGCCGCTTTTAATATAGGGCTGCCGCAGGTGACTGACACAACTTATTATCCCGGCAGCAACAATCAGGCTTACGGTTACGACGCTTCCGCAGGCTATTTCGTCAGCAACAAGATCGAAATGACGCTGCGCTACGACTATTACGACCGCTTGCCGAATCTGGCCGCGCAGGAAAGAATCTTTAAAGATATCGGCGCGGGCGTCCAGTACCACATTACGCCGCTGACGCGAGTAGTTTTCGATTATTTCTTCCGTCAGGTGCAGATCCCGAATCCGTCGGCTGTTGGTAACGCAGCCGCTCAAAGCGCTGCCGAAAGCGTCGTTAACGGAATTGGCAACCAATTTAATATTTATGCGGTATTTGCATTTTAAATTTTTCGAAAGCATCTCCCTATGAAGATGCACGATAGCGCGTCCCGACGATCACATTCATCGTCGTGACGAACTCTCAAGCGGCCCATCAGGCCGCTTTTTTTTATGAAAACCCCTTGAAAAAAAGAATGACCGTCCCCATTATTAGCACTCCTCGATTGAGAGTGCTAAAATTCTCTGGGTCGAGCTCTTTTTAGTCATGCGCAATTGCTTATTGCACATGTAATTGTTAATTGTAAATCTTCAGGAGAAACAGTAATGAAAATTCGTCCTTTGCACGATCGCATCATCGTCAAACGTATGGAAGAAGAACGCAAAACCGCTTCCGGTATTGTGATTCCCGATAGCGCTACCGAAAAACCGGACCAGGGCGAAGTGCTGGCAGTCGGTAACGGCAAAATCGGCGACGATGGTAAAGCCCGTCCACTGGATGTAAAAGTCGGCGACCGCGTGTTATTCGGCAAATATGCCGGACAGACCGTTAAAGTCGAAGGCGAAGACGTATTGGTCATGCGCGAAGAAGACATCATGGGCGTTCTGGTTTAAACGCCGGTTTTCAGTCGATTTGAAAATCATAGCATCAGTCTTTCTATTGAATTATCCTATCAGGAGTTAGTTATGCCAGCAAAAGACGTTAAATTCGGTGATGTTGCCCGTCAAAAAATGATGGTCGGCGTCAATATCTTGGCCGATGCAGTAAAAGTAACCTTGGGCCCTAAAGGCCGCAACGTGGTATTGGATCGCTCCTTCGGCGCGCCAACCATCACCAAGGACGGCGTATCCGTCGCCAAGGAAATCGAACTGAAAGACAAATTCGAAAACATGGGCGCGCAAATGGTCAAGGAAGTATCCTCCAAGACTTCCGACGTGGCCGGCGACGGCACCACGACGGCGACGGTACTGGCTCAGGCCATGCTGAAAGAAGGCATGAAATTCGTTGCCGCCGGCATGAACCCAATGGATCTCAAACGCGGGATGGATAAAGCGGTTATCGCCATCACCGGCGAACTGCAAAAAATCTCCAAGCCTTGCACCACCAATAAGGAAATCGCCCAGGTCGGCTCTATTTCCGCCAACTCCGAAAGCTCGATCGGCGACATCATCGCCGAAGCGATGAACAAGGTCGGCAAAGAAGGCGTTATCACGGTAGAAGACGGCACCAGCCTGCAAAGCGAACTCGACGTCGTGGAAGGCATGCAGTTCGACCGCGGGTACCTGTCGCCTTATTTCATCAACAACAACGACAAACAGATCGCTGCGCTGGACAATCCGTTCGTGTTGCTGCACGACAAGAAAATCTCCAACATCCGCGATCTGCTGCCCGCTCTGGAACAAGTCGCCAAAGCCGGCCGGCCATTGCTCATCATCGCTGAAGACGTGGATGGCGAAGCCCTGGCCACTCTGGTCGTCAACAATATCCGCGGCATCCTCAAGACCTGCGCGGTCAAGGCCCCAGGATTCGGCGACCGCCGCAAAGCCATGCTGGAAGACATCGCCATCCTGACCGGCGGTACGGTCATCGCTGAAGAAGTCGGCCTGACGCTGGACAAGGTTACCCTGACCGAATTAGGTTCTGCCAAGCGTATCGAAGTCGGCAAAGACAACACCATCATCATCGACGGCGCCGGCGACGAAAGCAACATCAAGGGACGCATTTCCCAGATCAATCGCCAGGTTGAAGAAGCGACCAGCGACTACGACAAGGAAAAGCTGCAGGAACGCAAAGCCAAACTGGCCGGTGGCGTTGCCGTCATCAAAGTCGGCGCTGCGACCGAAGTCGAGATGAAAGAGAAAAAAGCCCGCGTTGAAGATGCCCTGCACGCGACCCGCGCTGCGGTCGAAGAAGGCATCGTTCCCGGCGGCGGCGTTGCCTTATTGCGCGCCAAAGCCGGTGTCGGCAACCTGAAGGGCGCAAACCCAGACCAGGATGCCGGCATCAAGATTGTATTGCGCGCGATCGAAGAGCCGCTGCGTCAAATCGTGATCAACTGCGGCGACGAAGCTTCCGTGGTCGTCAACAAAGTGCTGGAAGGAAAAGGCAATTACGGCTACAACGCAGCAACCAGCGAGTATGGTGACATGGTGGAGATGGGCGTGCTCGATCCAACCAAGGTTACCCGTACCGCATTGCAAAATGCGGCTTCTGTAGCCAGCCTGATGCTGACTACCGATGCCATGGTAGCCGAATTGCCGGAAGACAAATCCAGCGGCGGCGGTGCCGGAATGGGCGATATGGGCGGCATGGGCGGCATGGGCGGCATGATGTAAAGCAATAAATCGATGCGCTTGGGCGCATCGCCCGGCACTTACCGGACCCCGTCTTGATGGCGGGGTTTTTTGTTGCCTGTCCAGACCAGCAATTTTTCATTAATAAAACAGCCCGGGAAACTAGGTAGCACCCGCGCAATACCTTATCGTGTTATATTTCGACCATTGAGTGCGGACATCGTTACCCGAGAGGTATCATCAGTGAATATCATGCGGGGCATTGCATACGGTCTGATCGCTATAGCCGCGGTTTCGGTAGCTATTGCAATTTTTATCATCTACCGGAAAACCAAAGAGCCCTCATCGCAGTACGATCTAAACGCATCCGAAAACAAAGCCGATTTAATCGATCGTTAAGTTTTACCTGCCATGCCGTCTGTATATTTCATTCATAAAATAACGTCATCGTCTTTCACACTCTCATGACCTCGAAAAAATCCCTGATAATCATAATCGGATTATTAGCTACGTATGTGTTATCGCCGTTTGCAGTCCCGATTATTGCAGGGGTATGCATGTCGATTGCCGGCATGCCTTACCAGATAACGCTCGAACGACGGGGATTCTCTCCTCGGGTTGCCGCCTGGATACATACCTTGTTCTGGACTGTATTGTTAGCGCTGCCGATCTGGATGATTATAGAAACAGCGGTTCCGGCCATGATTAACCTGCTCAAGAATCCGCCGACCCCCGAGTCCATGCTGGCGATGATATCCGGCATCCCGATGATAGGGTCCTGGCTGGCCGATCACGCCGCACCAGCCCTGGCGGCGCCGCTGACCTCCGAAAAGCTGGCCGGGTGGGCATCCAACAACGCCAGCGCGCTGAAAATGTACGCCCATCAGGTATGGATACTTTTGGCTCATATCGGCATCGCCTTATTAGTGGCAGACGCAGTCTCGCGCCATCATCTGACCTTGGGCGAAGCGGTCGAACGCATCGTACTCTGGTCCAGCGGAGACGAAAAATTTACTCGCTCGCTGCTCGCGATTGCCGCCCAGGCCATACGCTCCGTCGTGTTGGGCGTATTGGGAGGAGCTTTATTCGACGGCGTTCTGGTCGGAGTGATCATGGCGTTTGCGCATGTACCTTCATGGCCGATCTGGACGGTCGCCGTCGCCATATTGTCGTCGGTGCCGATGGGTTCCACTGTCGTGATTGTCATCGCCTCGGCGGTCTTGCTGACCGAGCAGCACTGGATTGCCGCTCTCAGCGTGCTGGTACTGAGCCATATGATTACGCTTAGCGCCGATTTTTTTATCAAACCGCGCTTGACCGGAGCCAAGACCCACACGCCTTTTATGATTGCCTTGTTAAGCATACTGGGCGGCGTGGAAGTATTCGGCCTGATCGGCCTCATAGTCGGTCCCGTGATTGTATTGACGGCAGCGGGATTGTGGCAGCAATGGGAAAAACAGCAAACATAAGACAGCTCAGTGCTGGACCCCGCTGTCCGCCGACCGGCCCGATTGCGCACCGCGTCTGCCGTTCCATACGTTTAACCCGCGCAACCGCTTCGGCGTTCCGGTTGACGGCACTCCTGATATTCTGCGGCAATTCCCGTACAATTACGTTTTATTGGAACGCAACGGCAGGCGCTTTATGCCCGCCGATATTACGGAAAAGCCGTTCCTCCGGCCACCCCGGAATCACATCCGTTAATTTTCAGGAATAAGGAAGCGTCATGCAATCGTTTGATCTTATCGTTATCGGCTCAGGACCCGGCGGTTATCGCGCCGCCGTGCTCGCCACGCTGCGCGGCCTGAGCGTGGCCATCGCAGAAGCCGGCGCATGGGGAGGATGCTGCCTGAACCGCGGCTGCGTACCCAAAAAAGCCTGGCATCATAGCGCCCGATTAATTGCAAACAACCGGCATTATGCGGAGCGCGGCATAACCGGCCGATTGACCGCCGATCTCGAACAGGCCTGGAAACATCAGCACAAAGTAGTGGCAACGGTACGCGACAGCTATACCGATTATATGAAACGGCTGGGCATCAGCGCGTTTCAGGGTACGGCTTCCTTTATCGATCCCCATACCGTCGATATCGACGGCACGAATATAACCGCCCGGCATATCATTATCGCCACCGGATCGAGCCCTTTTGTACCGCACGAGTATCCCTTGGCAGCCGGCCGGATATTGACGACTGACGATTTATTCGATCAGCCCGTCCCTGCCGGAAGAAAAGTCGCCATTGTCGGCAGCGGAGTAATCGGCAGCGAGTTCGCTTTCATTCTAAGTCAGCTCGGCTGCGAAGTTGTATGGTTATCCAATAACACGCCTTTATCCAAAAGCGAATTCTCGGCGCCCGCGCTCAAAATCCTGCACAAGGCGCTCAAACAGACAGGAATTGCGACGCACAAGCGCGCAACCCGCGTCAACTTGCTGGACGATGGCGTGGAACTTGCATTTGCCGACGGCGCGAGCATCAAGGTAGACTGGGTTTTACTGGGTTCCGGCCGCATTCCGCACACCGCCGCCTTGCATCCGGATCGAGCCGGCGTAACGCTGGACGAGAGGGGGTTCGTACAGGTAAATGCTCATCTCCAAACCGCCGCCAGCCATATTTACGCGATAGGCGATGTGGCCAATCCGCGCATGACCGCCAATCAGGCTTTGGCGGATGCTGCGGTCGCGGTGGCCAATATTCTCAAACCGGGTACGCGCAGTCAAACTCCGGCAGCGGTGCCGGAACTGGTTTATTCGGCAGTGGAATTGGGGCGTATCGGTCTTAATGAAGACGATGCGGAGGATGCCGGTCTCGAAGTGGCTACCGGATTCGCCGCTTTTGAAAGCAATCCCCGCGCATTGGGCCAGGACGATACTGACGGCTTTGTCCGGCTGATCGCGGACATGGATAGCGGCGACTTGCTGGGAGCCGAAGTGGTCGGTGCGGAAGCGGGCGAAATCATACACGGCATCGTGCAGCAATTCGGCCGCGACGATGCTCTGGCGCGGTTTGCCGGCAGTTTTTACAATCATCCGGCGCGCAGCGAAGAAATCCAGAATGCGACCGAAACGCTGGCTGCAAAATGGGGCTTGAGCGAACAGGTTTTCGGCGCGTGACCGTCGCGACGCAAACGGAGGACAAAGCGCCGGCGGAAATCGATTCTTCTGCCGGAACAGCAGGATCCGTCCCGGCCAGGCACGAAGGCCTGGCCCTGTATTTCCGTCTTTTGCACCACGTACGCCCCTATTGGCGCACATTTGCCGGTTCGCTGCTGGCGATGGCAGTAACGGCCGCCGCCGAACCGGCCGTTCCCGCCATATTCAAGCCGTTGCTCGACGGCAGCTTCGTGCATAAGGACCCTGTTTTTATCCGCATCATCCCGTTGCTGATGATCGCTTTGTTTTTTGTCCGGGGACTGGCAGATTTTTCCAGCACTTACGGCATGAACTGGATAGGCAGCCGGCTGGTGATGGATTTGCGATCGGCCATGTTCGACAAGCTGATCGCCATGCCGACGCGCTATTACGACAACAGTTCGACCGGGACGCTGATCGCTCACATCGTCTTCAACGTCACGCAAGTCACGCAATCCGCCACCAGCGCCGTAACGCTGCTGGTGCGCGACACGCTGACCATCGCCGGGCTGCTGGCCTGGCTATTGTGGCTGAACTGGAAACTGACGCTGGTGATCGTCGCCATTGCCCCTGTCGCCGTATTGATCATCCGCAAAGTCAGTTATCGCCTGCGCCTGATCAATCGGCAGGCGCAGCAAAACCTGGGCGATATTGCGCATGTAGTTGAAGAATCCGTCGGCGCGCATAAAGTCGTTAAAATATTCGGCGGACAGCAATACGAATTGCAGCGGTTCGGCAGCGCCGTCAACGACGCGCGGCGCTATTTCATGAAAGGCGTCACCGCAGCGGCGGCCAACGGTCCGGTCGTGCAAATGGTGGCGGCCTGCGGCGTCGCACTGGTAGTCTATATTGCCACCCAGCAGGCCTTGCATGGCGAATTGACAGTCGGCGGTTTCGTCTCGTACATGATCGCGATGCTGATGATATTCGGCCCGGTCAAACGCCTGACCGGCATCAACGAACCGTTGCAGCGCGGTCTCGCCGCTGCCGAAGTGGTATTCGACGTCATCGACGGCGAAACCGAAACCGATCTTGGCAGCATCCGCCTGAAGCGGGCGCGCGGCGCAATCAGTTATTGCGACGTCACCCTGCATTATCCGGAAAAACCCGTTCCCGCATTGAAGCACATCAACCTCGACATCACGCCCGGCGAAACGGTAGCGCTGGTCGGCGCATCCGGCAGCGGCAAAACCAGTCTGGTCAATTTACTGCCGCGCTTTTATACCGAATACTCCGGCCGAATTCTGCTCGACGGGCACGATATAGTCGATATAACGCTGGAATCGCTGCGCGCCAATATCGCGCTGGTATCGCAGGATGTGATTCTGTTTAACGACACGATTGCGGCCAATATCGCCTACGGTCAGCAGAGCACCGCCTCGGAGGACGACATTATCCGGGCCGCGGAAGCTGCCCACGCGATGGAATTCATCCGCGAACAGCCGCAGGGCTTGCAAACCCGGGTAGGCGAAAACGGCGTCAAACTGTCCGGCGGACAGCGCCAGCGCATCGCGATTGCCCGCGCCTTGCTCAAAAATGCGCCGGTATTGATTCTGGACGAAGCGACGTCAGCGCTCGATACCGAATCCGAACGACACGTGCAGGCCGCGCTCGAAACCCTGATGCGAGGCCGCACCACACTGGTTATCGCCCACCGCCTTTCGACCATAGAAAATGCCGATCGCATCGCCGTCCTGCAGCAAGGCCGTATCGTCGAAATCGGCAATCACGCCGAGCTCATCGCGCATCAAGGCATCTATGCGCAGTTGCACCGGATGCAGTTCCAGGCATGAACGCCGACAACGAATTTAGCGTTAAGCCACCGCGCTCGCTGCTCTCGGCCAGCGGGCGCGCGATAGCGGACTTTGACATGATACGCAACGGCGACCGGATTTTATTAGGCATTTCGGGAGGTAAAGACTCACTTTCGCTCCTGCACATTCTGCTGGATCTGCAGAAACGCGCGCCGGTAAAATTCGAACTGGCGGCGTGCACCGTCGACCCTCAATCGCCGGATTACGATCCCGGCGTCCTGAAACCGTACCTCGCCGCGCTGAATGTCCCGTATTTTTACGAAAGCCAGCCGATACTCGAAGCCGCCCGCACGAACATGGACGGCGACTCGTTCTGCGCCTATTGCTCGCGCATGCGGCGCGGCATCCTGTACCGCGTCGCCCGGGAAAACCGCTATAACGTGCTCGCGCTGGCGCAGCATCTCGACGACCTGGCCGAAACCTTCATGATGTCGCTGTTTTTCGGCGGCAAGCTGCGCACCATGCAGGCGCACTACATCAACGATGCCGGCGACGTACGCGTTATCCGGCCGCTGGTTTACGCACGCGAACGGCAAACCGCGGATTTCGCCAAACACGCCAATTTGCCGATCGTACAGGAAAATTGCCCGGCGTGTTTCGCCATGCCCATGCAGCGCCAAAACATAAAATGCCTGCTCGCCGAACAGGAAAAATCTCAGCCCAAATTATTCGCCAGCATGCTGACTGCCATGCGGCCGCTCATGAGTTCGATCACCCCGAAAACATAAGCATGGGCGCCCCGCGCGCAAAGCCGATCGCTTCGTAATATACTACAGAACGTAACGCGCCAGATCTTCGCTCACCGCCAGCGTCGCCAGCCGCATATCGACGAACGCGGAGTCGACATGCACTTCCTGCTCGCGCTGCTGCATGGCCGTAAACGATACTTCGTCGAGCAGCCGTTCCATTACCGTATGCAAGCGGCGCGCACCGATATTTTCGGTACGTTCGTTCACCTGATAGGCGATTTCAGCCAGCCGATGAATGCCGTCCGGGGCAAAATTCAGTTGTATGCCTTCGGTCGCCAGCAGCGCCTGATACTGGCGCGTCAGGCAGGCGTCGGTGCCCGTCAGGATGCCTTCGAAATCCGCCACCGACAGGGAAGTCAGTTCAACCCGGATGGGAAAACGGCCCTGCAATTCAGGGATCAGGTCGGAAGGTTTGGCCAGATGGAAAGCACCGCTGGCGATAAACAGGATATGGTCGGTTTTAACCATGCCG
>DASSZW010000005.1:0-10696 GCA_035713285.1 Burkholderiales bacterium | reverse complement strand
CGGGATTTCTTGGCGCGGTGCGAAGCATAGTGCATCTTGTCGAGCCGACGGAACGAGCTGGATTGATGGCAGCTTTCTATGTCGAGAGCTATTTGGCCAATAGTCTCCCGACGATCCTTGCGGGGTATATGGCCAAACGTCTGGGTCTGTTGATGGTCGCGAACCGGTATGGAGGGGCAATCATTCTGTTGGCCCTCACCGGATTTGTACTCGAATTTCTGCGTCTTCGTAAAAGGAGATAGGGATGGAGGCGCCACGCTCCAAGGGCATAGACGGTCGTAAACGATTTAAGCTCAAATAAGCTTTATCCAACTCTGGAATGCATATAGAAAAAAGCTTTATAAGCTTCAATCGCGCAGAAACAAAGCGATGGATTCTACATGAGCGGTGTGCGGGAACATATTGGCGATGCCGGCGGAGTGCAGACGATAGCCTTTTTGATGCACCAATACGGCGGCGTCGCGCGCCAGGGTAGCGGGGTTGCAGGAAACGTAGACGATGCGGTCCGGTGCGTTGTCGTTCAAGGCTTCCACTAACGCGTAAGCGCCGTCGCGCGGCGGGTCGATGAGCATTTTATCGAATTTCCCCAGGGCTGCCAGCGTATCGGGCGTAATTTCGAACAGGTTCGCCATCACGAATTCCGCATTGGCGATGCCGTTGCGTACCGCGTTGCGTCCGGCGCGCGCTACCAGTTCCCTGCTGCCTTCCACGCCGACGACTTGACGGGCGTGGCGGGCGATGGGCAGGGTGAAATTGCCCAGGCCGCAAAACATATCGATGATGCGCTCGTCGGGTTGCGGGTCGAGTAACTGCATGGCGCGGCGCATGAGGATGGGATTGACTTCGGTGTTGACCTGGGTGAATTCGCTCGGCTGAAACGGCATGACGATATCGTATTCGGGTAGCGTGTACGCCAATTCCGGCGCATCGAGCGGGTAAAACGGCGTAATCGTGTCCGGCCCTTTGGATTGCAGCCACCACTGGATGCGGTGCAGGTCGGCGAATTCGCGCAACAGGGCTTCGTCTTCCGCGCTGAGTGCCGTCATGTGGCGAACGACCAGCGCGTCGACGCTGTCGGTGGCGACGACTTCGATTTGCGGCAGCTGGGCGCGTATCGACAGTCGCATGACGAATTCGCGCAACGCCGGGATCAGCGCCGAGATGCGCGGCGGCAGTACGGCGCAGGAAGTCATGTCGGCGATAAAGCTGTTTCTGCGTTCGTGAAACCCTACCAGCACGCCGCCTTTTTTTTCCACCAGCCGCACCGACAGCCGGGCGCGGGTCCGATAGCCCCAGGCGGGGCCGTGGATCGGCGGCAGCATGGCGCCAGGCCTGACCTTGCCGATATGCGCAAGATTGTCTTCGAGTACCCGCTGTTTGGCGGCAATCTGCGCCCCGGGATCGAGATGCTGCAAGCTGCAACCGCCGCAGACGCCGAAATGGCGGCATCGCGGTTCGACGCGCATGAAGCTTGGGCGGACGACTTTCAGCAATTGCGCCATTTCATAATGGTCTTTTTTCCGGTAAACCGAATAGCTGACGGTTTCCCCGGTGATCGCGCCATCGACGAATACGGTTTTACCGTCTTCGCGATGCGCGACGCCGCGTCCTTCGTGATTGAGCGATTCGATAGTCAGTAATGCTGGCTCTGGATTCATGCGTTCGGGCGGGAGCAATTATTTGAGCGCGGCCAGGATGTCGGCGCGTATTTTGTCCACATCGCCGGTGCCGCGGATCTTGACGTATCGGGGCGCCAATGGATCCGCCGTAGCCGCCCAGCCGGAATAATAGTGAATCAGCGGTTCGGTTTGCGCGTGATAGACGTCCAGGCGTTTTTTGACCGTTTCTTCGTTGTCGTCATCGCGCTGGATCAGCGCTTCTCCTGTGATGTCGTCGATATCCGGCGTCTGCGGCGGATTGAAACGGACGTGATACGTGCGCCCGGACGGCAAATGTACCCGCCGGCCCGCCATGCGTTCGATGATTTCGTGGTCGGGCACGTCGATTTCGACGACGTAGTCGATGGGCACTCCGGCCGCTTTCAATGCTTCGGCTTGCGGTATGGTGCGCGGAAACCCGTCGAACAGGAAGCCGTGGGCGCAATCGGCTTGCTGTATGCGATCCTTGACCAGCCCGATAATGATGTCGTCGGAAACCAGTTGCCCGGCATCCATGATCGCCTTCGCTGCGCGGCCCAGCCCGGTGCCGGCGCTGATCGCCGCCCGCAGCATGTCGCCGGTGGAAATTTGCGGGATGCCGAAATGCTGCTGGATGAAGCTGGCCTGTGTGCCTTTGCCGGCGCCTGGGGCGCCTAAAAGTATGATACGCATTATTGTTAACCTTTTAGATGAAACTGGATCTGTAATCGGCCCGAAACGCGGGCTAATCATTCATTGCTGCTAAAAATAACGTGCGCACCTGCGCCAGATCTTCAGCCGTATCAACGCCCGGGGCGATGGCTGCGATGCTGATGCAGACGCTGATTTTGTAGCCGTGCCACAAGACGCGTAATTGCTCGAGCGACTCGAACTGTTCGAGCGGGCTCGGCGCGAGCGCGCTAAACACTTTCAGAAAGCCCGCGCGGTAAGCATACAGCCCGATATGGCGATAAACGGGCAAGCCCGGCGGGATCTCGCTGCCGGCGGCGAACGCATCGCGCGGATAGGGTATCGGCGCACGGCTGAAGTAGAGCGCGTGACCGCCGGAGTCGAGAACGGCCTTGACGATATTCGGATTCAGCAGAGCGGCGCGCTCGTGCAGCGGATGGCATACGGTCGCCATGACCGACTCGGGGTGCGCGGCCAGTTCCGCCGCTACCGCCCGGATCAATGCCGGATCGATCAGCGGCTCGTCGCCCTGTACGTTGACGACGATAGCGTCGTCCGGCAATTCAAGCATCGCGGCGGCTTCCGCCAGACGGTCGGTGCCCGATGCATGATGCGGCGATGTCGGCAAACCGGTAATGCCGTGAGCGGCGACGGCGTCGAGGATGCGGCGGTCATCGGCGGCTACGTACACCGCTGCGGCTGCGCTGGCCGCCGCGCGTTCGGCGACGCGCACGACCATCGGTTTGCCGTGAATGTCGGCAAGCGGTTTGGCAGGCAGTCGCGTGGACGCATAGCGGGCGGGTATGACGACGGTAAATGTCACCATCTGGCGGTCAGACCGTTTCCTCGGCGCCCAGCACGCGCGCTTCGTCTTCGAGCATGACCGGGATGTCGTCGCGGATGGGGAATGCCAGCCGGTCGCCTTTGCAGATCAGCTCTTGCGCAGCTTTACGATAAACCAGCGGGCCTTTGCAGATCGGGCATACCAATATATCCAGTAATTTACTATCCATGACGGTTTCCTAGTTTGGCGAGCAGATGCGGCATGAGTCCGGGGTCGAGTTCGGCCCGGATGGGCAGCACCCACATCTGTTCGGTTGCGATAGCCTCACATTTTACTGCATCTTTTTCGGTCATGATGAGTATGCCGGGAAAATTAAGTTCGCGAGCGAGATATTTATGATGATCCGGAAAGGCATGAGGAATACATAGCAGGCCCAGCGTCGCAAGCTGGTCGAAAAAACGTTGCGGATGACCGATGCCGGCGATTGCGTGCAGGGTTTTTCCGCGGAAATCGGCAGCGGAGGCTTGTTTTTCCGGAAATTTCAGATTGCGGAAAATCGAACCGGCAAAATGCATCAGATACAAACCGGATTTTTCCGGCAATTCGGGAGGGAGGTTCCCTGCGTGATTGACGACTACGGCATCGACCCGGTTCAAACGCGACACCGGTTCGCGCAATGGGCCTGCAGGCAGCAAAAACCCGTTGCCGGTTCCGCGCGCAGCGTCCACTACGGCGATTTCCAGGTTGCGACCCAAAGCGAGATGCTGCAGCCCGTCGTCGCTGAGAATGATATTGGTGTCCGGATACGCTGCCAGAAGAGCTTTTCCGGCAGCGGGGCGATTGCGTCCGACCCATACCGGACAGGGCAGGTTTCGGGCCAGCAGTAACGGTTCGTCGCCTACTTCTGCCGGGTCGCTGTCGGCCGCGACGTGCCGCACGGTATCAGCCGAGCCGCCGTAGCCCCGGCTGATAATGCCGGGACGCCAGCCGAGGTCGAGCAGTTGCCGCGCCAGCCAGATTACCAGCGGCGTTTTTCCAGTCCCGCCGACGGTAATATTGCCGATCACGAGTACCGGTACGGGTAAATATTCGACCGGCAGCAAATGCAGGCGGTAGAAGCTCCTGCGCGCCGAGCTTGCCGCAGCATACAGCCAGGATAGCGGCAGCAACAGCAAGTGCCAGAGGGTGACGGTGCGCCACTGCCGTTCCAGACGATGCATTTATGTGCCTACCATTCGAAGACCCGCGTAACCAGTTCCCGGCTTTCCATTTCCGCTTGCCGCCGTTCCTGCCAGAACAGGCGCCGGGCGTTATCCCCGGCCTGTCGCGTCAGGATCGGATTTGCCCGGTAATTTTGCCACAACGGCAGGGGATCAGTACAGGCGGCCAGCGCTGTGCGCAATCCGGGTTTCGGCAGTTCTTCGTAGTCGGCGCATGAAACCGCCGATCCTCCTGCCATGGCCTGCCACAATATGACGGGATCGACGCGCGCGAAATGCGTGGCGGTTACTGCCGCCGAGATTGCAGGCAGCCATTTTTCATCGTCTATCCATACAACCCGGCCGGTGGCGACAGGACTGCGATCCCAGGCGCTGATCGCGAGACAGCCGTTGCGCGGGCGAAGTCCGCTGACAAACACGATATCCTCGGGATCATGGGCTAACAACTGTTCGGCCAGCGCTGCGCTTGCTTCGGCCGTCGCGCCGTGCAGCCACCATAAATGGCGTTCCTTGCCCTGATTGATCAATGATTTGAAATTCGGGTCGACCTGCGCTTGCGCTAAAATCGCTTGCATGTCGGCGGTCGAGCCGCTGCCTGCGGGATCGTTGTAGATGCGTTCGCAGGCAAAATCGACGGTGCGGGGCGGATTGACGGCGAGTACCCGTTTTTGCGTTGCCAGCAGTTCGCTCAAATGCGGGC
This sequence comes from Burkholderiales bacterium, assembly GCA_035713285.1. GTDB lineage: Bacteria > Pseudomonadota > Gammaproteobacteria > Burkholderiales > Sulfuriferulaceae > Sulfuriferula. The sequence goes on along the minus strand of DASSZW010000005.1, from coordinate 5,665 downwards.
GCGGATGTGTGCCGACGACGATGATGCCGTAAGGCGCCAGCCGTTCCATGGCGCGCGCCAGCGCACGGGGATGGTCGCTGGGTGCCAGCCCCCAGCCGGTCTTGTCGCAATCGTCGAGCAAGGTCAGCAGATCCGGATATTCCTGCTCGTAAGTCAGGATGAGGCGGATATCGAGCCGTTTTTCGCGTATCGCCCGGATTAATTCTATGGCCAGACGCACGCTGTTCCTGTCGGCGCCTGCCATGACCCAGACAACCTTGCCGCGATCACCCAGCGGCGTCAGCCAGCCCCAGCGCGCTGCGATGCGGGAGATGCGTTCGTGCTTGCGATCCGACCGGTCAGCCAGCCACAGACCCAGACGATTGCTGCCAAAGGGATCTTTCCAGGTGTTCATGCGCTCGGTTTACCCCTTACGCGGGGCATGGTCTCAATTTTCTTTTTGCGTGGCGAAAGTAATCCGGGTAAGCCCTGCCTCGCGCCCGGCTTCCATGACGTTGATGACGGACTGATGAGTAGTTTTCGCATCGGCATCGATGACGATAACGGTATCGGGTCCCTTGGCCGCTTGTTTCAGGACCTGCGCCAGACTTTGCACATTGGAAAAATTGACAGGCGTCTTGTTGACCTGATAGTTACCGGCGGCGTCCACCGAAACCGTGATTTGCTCCGGTTTTTCCTTTACTACATCGCCGTTCGCTTGCGGCAGATTGATCTGCAGTTCGGAAAATTTGGAATACGTCGTCGTCACCATCAGAAATATGACGATAACCAGCAGGACGTCTATCATCGGTATCAGATTGATTTCCGGTTCTTCCTGAGGATTTCTGCGCTGAAAATTCATGTTGTTCCCGTTGTGGCGTTTTGGTTATGGACGCTCGCCATGAATGATTTCCACCAGTTTGACCGCCTGCTGTTCCATTTCTATAACCAGCGTATCGACCCGGGTGCGGAAAAAACGGTAAAAGATCAGGCTCGGTATCGCGACGATCAGGCCGAATGCCGTATTGTACAAAGCGACCGAGATACCGTGCGCGAGGATCGCAGGATTGCCGCCGGAAGGTGTTTGAGCGCCGAAAATCTCCACCATTCCGATGACGGTGCCGAGCAGACCCAGAAGCGGGGCTACCGATGCGATCGTGCCGAGCGCCGTAAGGAAGCGTTCGAGTTCGTGTACGGTAGCGCGACCCGCTTCCTCGATTGAATCTTTCATGATTTCGCGCGAACTTCTGGCGTTGCGCAAGCCGGCTGCAAATATGCGCCCTAACGGGGAGCTTTGCGCCAGCAAATCGATCATTTCATTGTTGGTTCCCTGCTGCCGATAGGCTTGCACTGTTTTATCCAGTAAACCACGCGGTGCGATTTCAGTGGTCCTGAGCGAGATAAAACGTTCGATAATGATTGCAACGGATAAAACAGAGGCCAGGATGAGCGGCCATATTGGCCAACCGGCCGCTTCAATAATCGCTAACACGCATAGACTCCATCAGATTAAAAACGTGCATCACTTTAGCGTGAGAATACGATTTCGGCAAGCGCGATTTGGGATGCCGGATTTTTGAAAAAAAACCGCTGATTAATTATTGCACTGAACGTCTCTCGCAACTTCCCCGCACGGCAGCCGAGACACGGAAAAGGCGAGGACGGCTTGCTTCAGGCAAGGCCGTCCTCAATTATGGTTTTATCAAAAGTTCCAGATTGTTTGAATTCCGGAAATTTCAATATCAGTACCAGGTTTAATGATAGAACAAAGCGAAAAGAATAATGAGAGGTAGAGGAACACCCAATAAAAACAGCAGGATTGCAGGCATGATAATCTCCGGTAGTTGAATGGTGGCGAATCGTTACGGTCAGTTATGCGTATGCACCGGTACCCGGTCGCGTTGCGCGCCGCCGAACGTGGCGGACAGGCTGGCGACAAATGCGCCCAGCAAAAACGCTATGAACATCCATAGCGAAGCGTAAGCGACGGCTTTTTTGGCGTCGTTGGCTTTTTGCTTGGCGGTATCGGCCATGATCGTATAATTCTGCATGTACAAGGCATATACTTCGTCTACCCAGCGTCCGGCATCGTTCGCGCTCATCCCGCTCCGTTTGGCGACGATGCGCGTCAAATAATCGTGGTCGTTTTGCGACAGCTTGCCAGCCGGCATGTCGGTAATAAAAATATTGTCGACTTCGCGCCGCAATATCCAGCTATTGGGTTCGGCCGGAGAGATATCCGAACGGAACAGCATATCCGAATAGTATTCGACCGGGATGGGATGTACAGCCATTTCCTTATGGCCGATTTTTCCGGAAATTCCTTCCATGGCGGTTTTTGCCGCTCCGACGCCGGCTTTGACTGTATTGTTCAATATCGCATCGCCGACGCTTGCCACGATCACGGCGCTCATCAGCGCTGCAACCGCCCATGCAAGCAAGCCGTGCGCCGTATCGCGAAAATAGACTTCGTCGGTGTGGATACCCGCCCATTTGACCCGCAAGCGTCCAGCCAGATACCCTCCCAGCGCGGAAGAAGCCAATTGCATGAATGCGAGCCATGCTATCGTGGAAGTGCCTATCGCCTTGTCGCTGGTATACGACCATGGCGAGACGGCAGACAAACCTAACCCGATACCCAGTATCAATAAAATCAGTGCCAGCGCGGCGGCCGCCACGGCACCTGCAAAAACGGCACTCCAGGTTACCCCCGAAGTATGTGCATCATCCATCGCCGGCATTCCGGCATTGGGGTATATGTTGGTTCCGCCTGTCTGAGTCTGCATGGTCTTCTCCGTTTATAAGCGTTTACTGCACGGTACGTGCAGGAGTAATGGATGGGAACGGCGTTTTAGTTTTATTGGTTAAATAGTCCCCATTTGCATGGATGCGACTTCTTCTTTGCGCGCGCTCATTTCCTGGCCCATCGAGATCAGGTCGAGATTGGTTTTGCGCACTTTGGGAAACATTTCGCCTTCTTCCTCCCGGACATGATGTTCGACCTGTTCTGACATGACCTTGAGCTTGGCATCGTACAAATCGTCATCGGGTTCCATGTTTTCTACCTGTGCGATAAGTTCTTTCACGCTTGCATGTTCAACCAGCGATTCATCCATCAAATCGTCCTCCTTGATCGCTCTGCGTACGGCGGGATAAAAAATTTCTTCTTCCAGCATCGCGTGCAGGGTCAATGAACGGCAAATCTGTGTCGCCAGTTTTTTTCTGCCGACTACGGCCCGTTTCGTAAGCCCTTCGTATTCTTTAAACATGGCTTTTACTTCGGCATGGTCTTTGGTCAACAGAGTGATGGCATCGATATCGCTGGTTTTCATGGTCGCTCCCTCGTAGTGAATGGTGAAGATGTAGTGATTGTGCAGCTATAGTGAGGGCAAAGCGGCGTCAATGTATGTACGTTAATTAACCTTAAAACATTGCGCGGACAGCTAAAAATGTAAGTGTGGAATCGTACGGACGGCACCGGATATTTCTCATAGGCTATCCATAGCATTGCTCGGTCTCTCCGACCCCGGTCAATTTCGCAATGCTCATTCGCAACGAATTGTCAGGAGCTCGTTATGATCAAACCCCACGTTTTAGTATTGGGCGGCAACTTTGCCGGCTTGGGCAGCGCCCAGGATATCCGTCGATTTTGCGGTGACTCGGTCAGGATCACCGTTATGGATCGCAAAAATTACCTGCTTTTTATTCCTAACATTCCCGCTGAGGTATTTGAAGGCCGCGATCCGGCGGCAACCTTGAGCATGCCTTTGCACGATACGCTGGCTGACGACGGCATCGAGTTCATACAAGGTCAGGTCGAAGCGATTGATGTAGACAGCAAACGCGTCGATTTTTTACCCACCGAACGACCGGGCGCGGCAACGGCGTCGGTGCAATACGATTATCTGGTGGTGGCATTGGGCAATCGGCTGGCTTTTGACAAGATAGAAGGATTTGCCGAACACGGTCACACGATTACCGATTTCTATTACGGTAATCAACTTCGTCATTTTTTGCATAACGAATATAAGGGCGGCCCGGTTGTCATCGGGTCGGCTTTGTTTCACCAGGGCGATGGCACGAAAGATATCAAATTATATGGCGATCACCCTTTTCCGCGGGCGGAAGCGGCGTGCGAGGGTCCCCCGGTAGAAGTCATGCTGTCGCTGGCGACCTGGCTGAAAAAACACGGGAAGGGCGGTCCCGACAAAATCACGGTGACGACGCCTGCTGCTCTGATAGCAGAAGATGCCGGGGAAGAAGTTGTCAATCAATTGCTCAAGATCGCTTCCGGCATGGGTTTCAATTATGTCAATAAAACCGGCGATATCACTCGAGTAACGGCGGATGGGGTCGAGTTCGCCAACGGACAGAATCTGTCGGCAGAACTGAAAATACTATTCCCGAACTGGGCGGCGCACGACTTTCTGAAAGGCCTGCCGATTTCCGATAGCGAAGGCTTCATCATCACCGATACGCTCATGCGCAATCCGAAATACCGCGAAGTGTTCGCGGCAGGCGACGCGGCGGCCATTACGGTGCCGAAACTGGGTGCGATCGGCCACCAGCAATGCACGATAGTCGCCCGGCAGATCGCCAAGGATCTCGGCCGCATGAGCGCCGAAGAGGCGGACCAGGAACTGGAGCCGGTCACCTATTGTATCGGCGACATGGGCGGCGGCCAGGCATTTTATATTCGCTCCAATTCCTGGTTCGGCGGTAAGGAGCAAGTGCTGAAAATGGGTCACCCCCAGTTTCTGCTCAAGATGCAATACAAAAATCTTTTCTTCCGCAACAAAGGCAAGATGCCCGACTGGGGCCTGAAATTTTCGCAACTCGTCGGCGAAAAACTATTTGCCTGAAGCGTGCGTATGCCACGGATGAGTTAACCGTGGCAATTCATTCCTATCTTGAGAGGAATAAGTCTATGGATACTTCATCCGCTCCCGCTGTAACCGAAAATCCGGCTGCCGATGGCGGGATTAATAATCTGGATAGCCGTCAACTACAAGGTTTGAAATTTCTCGGCGAAATCGGTGCGCGTCTGGCAGAAGGCTGGCAACCCGAATTCGCCCAGCCTTTAACCGCTGCTGTCCATAACGCCGGCAGCCTGTACGAGCGTCACGATATCCCGGGTTTGCTGGAAGAAACGCTCGCTGCCATGACTGCCTTGCGCAATAGCGGGTTGCTCGCCGGGATACGCGATAACGCTGTTTTTATTGCCGAATCGTTGCATCAATTACAAGTCTTGTTGCCTCCGGTATTGCACTGGAGCCAACAAATACCCTGGGACACGTTGCGGCAGCAAATGGCGGCTTTTCAGGCGACCGTCGATAAATTTCAGGCGATTAACGAATTTTATCAGCAGAACCTTGCGGCAGGCGTCACCGAAGGGCTGGCTGAACTGGGTGCCGTGTGGCAACAGACCGGCCTGGATGCGGCATTGCTCGACGCAGCCCGCACCCTGGGCGCATTGCATCGCGATGGCACATTTAAACGGCTGCGCGATGCATCGTCATTGTTATCCGACGTGACGCAGAACAGCGATCTGGATGCGCTGACAGCAGGTGCGATCAAGGAGCTGGAAGGCATGCGCAGTCTGGCCCAGATTCCGGCATTGCTGAAAATGCTGAACGAACTGGCTCAGGCCTGGCAGCAGTCGGCAACCGAAATTACCGAACCCGAG
>DASSZW010000004.1:0-9623 GCA_035713285.1 Burkholderiales bacterium | reverse complement strand
CGTATGAATGACAATAAACTGATCGATCTTGCGAGCGGGCATTCGCGCTATTTTCAGCGTTTATGCGCGGCCGACCCCGGCTTCGCTGATCGTATACTAACGCATTTGGACATGCCGTGGAATATCGCGTCCATGCAAGCGCGACTCGATGCCGCGGCAATCGCTGATAACGAAGGCCTGCAACACGCGATGCGCAAGCTGCGGCAGGAGATAGTCGGCCATATTATCGTCCGGGATCTGGCCGGTCTGGGCAATCTGGACGAAGTCATGCGTCTTTGCACCGATCTGGCCCAAGTGACCGTGAGCTGCGCTTTGCATCATCATGCGCAATGGTTGTCGGCCGTGCATGGTTCGCCGATGGGCGAAGACGGAACGGAGCTGGAACTGGCGGTTATCGGCATGGGCAAACTCGGCGGCGGCGAGCTCAATGTGTCGTCGGATATCGATCTGGTGTATCTGTATGCGGCCGAAGGCGAAACGACCGGCGGCAAGCCCTTGTCGCATCATCAGTTTTTTACTTTGCTGGCCAAACGGATCGGCCTGGCGCTATCTGAAATTACCATGGACGGTTTTGTGTTTCGCGTCGATACGCGATTGCGGCCGTGGGGAGAGGCGGGACCGCTGGCGATGAGTTATGCGGCGTTCGAGGATTATCTGGTGGTTCACGGCCGGGAGTGGGAGCGGTACGCCTGGATTAAAGGCCGGCCCTTGACCGGCAGCCATTTGAACGAGCTCAACGCCATCGTGCGGCCGTTCGTGTTTCGCAAGTATCTGGATTTCAATGCCTTGTCGGCCATGCGCGACCTGCATGCGCAGATCCGCCGGGAAGTCGTACGGCACGACAGGGCGGATAACATCAAACTGGGCCCGGGGGGGATCCGGGAAATCGAATTTATCGCCCAGGTATTTCAGTTGATCCGCGGCGGTCAGGTGCCTGCGCTGCAAACGCGTTCGACGCTGGCGGTGTTGCCGGTACTGGCCGCCCGCAATCTCCTGTCCGAAACTACCGTAAGCGAGTTGCGTCAGGCGTATGTGTTTTTGCGCAATCTGGAACATCGCCTGCAATACCTGGACGACGCGCAGACGCAACAATTGCCGTCGCATGGCGAAGACAGGCAGCGTATCGCCGGCAGTATGGGGTTCGCTGGTTACGAGGCTTTTCTGGCGGAACTGAATCTGCATCGCGGACGCGTTTCCGCGGCATTCGAGCAGATTTTCGCTGCACCCCAGGCCGAAACGGAATTGCATGAATTGAGCGCTTTATGGCTGGGTTTGCTCGACGATGACGAAGCCGTGGCGGAATTGGCTGCTCTGGGATACGAGAATCCGCTCGAAGTCTATCATCGTTTGAGCCGGCTGCGTTGCAGCCAGCGTTATCTGAATTTGCCCGCCAGCCATCGCGCCCGTTTCGACAAACTGGCGCCGGAACTGGTTGCGGTGGCGGCCAATTTCGCCCCGGCCGAAGCGACGCTGGCGCGCATGTTCGATTTGCTCGAAACGATAGCAGGCCGTACGGCGTATCTGGCATTATTGATGGAATACCCGGCGACACTGCGCCAGGTCGCCCGGATTTGCGCTGCGAGCCCGTGGGCGGCGCAGTATCTGACGCTCAATCCCATGCTGCTGGACGAGCTGCTGGACCCGCGCGTACTTTATGTCATTCCCGACTGGATAGCGCTGAAAGCGGAACTCGATGCGCAATTGCTCGCCCTCTCGGGTGAGACCGAGCAGCAAATGGATGCCTTGCGGCATTTCCGTCAGCGGGAAACGTTTCATTTGCTGGCGCAGGACCTGACCGGAATTTTGTCGCTGGAACAGTTGTCCGATCATTTGTCGGATCTGGCTGCATTGGTTCTGGCAACGGTGCTGCCGCTAGCGTGGGCGGATGTACACCATCGCCATCGCGATATTCCGGCTTTTGCCATTATCGGTTACGGCAAGCTGGGAGGGCGCGAACTGGGTTATGCTTCGGACCTGGACCTGGTGTTCCTGTATCGCGATGACGCGCCCGATGCGGCCGAACATTATGCCCGGCTGGCGCAGCGCATCAATACCTGGCTGTCCAGCGTTACCGCGGCAGGCGTGCTGTACGAGATCGACCTGCGCCTGCGCCCCGACGGAGCATCGGGTTTGCTGGTCAGCAGCGTCGACGCGTTCCGGAATTATCAGTCTCGCCATGCCTGGACCTGGGAGCATCAGGCATTGAGCCGGGCGCGTTTCATAGCCGGCGACGCCACGGTCGGTACGATGTTCGAACAGATCCGCCTCGACATTCTCACGCAACGCCGCGACCTGCAAAAACTGCGCCGCGACGTGCTCGCCATGCGGGGCAAGATTCAGGACGGACATCCCAATCCAAGCGCTCTGTTCGACCTTAAGTACGGGGCGGGCGGGATGGTCGATATCGAATTCATGGTGCAGTACCTGGTTTTGGCTCATAGTGCGGACAATCCGGTCCTGGCGGAAAATGCCGGCAACCTGAGTCTGTTGCACCGGGCCGCCGGACTCGGCCTGATCGCTGTCGAAGACGCCGATGCGGTAGCCGCGGCCTATCGGCAATTCCGTCGCCTGCAGCACGCTTTACGCTTGCAGGACGTGCCTAAACCTCGAGTACCGCCCGAAGAAGTGGCGCGCCATGTCGCTGCGGTATTATTGGTATGGATGCATTTGTTCGAAGCTGCGTCAGCCTGAGTCCGACTGCGCTATTTGTATGCAATTCGGAAGGCTGCAAGCGCAAATTTCGGTTACAATTTCGAATTCGTTCAATTTACAGTTTTTGGAGTAAAAGTAATGTCTATGTCCGACCGCGACGGCTTGATCTGGTATGACGGCAAAATGGTGCCCTGGCGCGATGCCACCACGCACGTCCTCACGCACACGCTGCACTACGGCATGGGCGTATTCGAAGGCGTGCGCGCGTATAAGGCCGAGCAGGGAACTGCCATTTTCCGTCTCAGGGAGCATACCGACCGCCTGTTTCGCTCCGCCCACATACTGGGCATGAAAATGCCTTTCGACAAGGCTGCCGTCACAGCCGCTCAACTGGCGACGGTGCGGGACAATCATCTCGAATCGGCGTATCTGCGTCCGATGGTGTTTTACGGCGCCGAAGCAATGGGCATCTCGGCAAAGACGCTGTCGAGTCACGTTATCGTCGCCGCCTGGACCTGGGGCGCTTATATGGGCGCCGAGGCGCTTGAGCGCGGCATCCGGGTGAAAACCTCGTCGTTTGCGCGGCATCACGTCAATGTGACGATGTGCAAGGCCAAAGCCAACGGTAATTACATGAACTCGATCCTGGCCCATCAGGAAGCGGCGCAGGACGGTTACGAAGAAGCGCTGCTGCTCGATGTCGACGGTTTCGTTGCCGAAGGCTCCGGCGAAAACATATTCATAGTGCGCAACGGCAAGCTGTATACCCCCGACCTGACCAGCGCGCTCGAAGGCATCACCCGCGACAGCATCGTGCAGCTCGCCGGCGAGATCGGCCTGGAAGTCGTGGAAAAACGCATTACCCGCGACGAAGTATACGGCGCCGACGAAGCGTTCTTTACCGGCACCGCCGCCGAAGTGACGCCGATCCGCGAGCTGGATAACCGCTGCATCGGCGAGGGCAAACGCGGCCCCGTCACCACGCAGTTGCAAAAAATGTATTTCGACTGCGTGCACGGGCGCGATCCTAAGCATGCCGACTGGTTAAGCTATATTTAAGGGGGGATGATGGTCCAGCAAGACAATAAACAACGTTGCATCGAAGTGACCGCCGCCGACCTGCCGCTGCATTGCCCGACCCCCGAAATGATCGCGTGGAATTCGCATCCGCGCGTATTTCTCGACGTGGCCGAGACCGGCACGGTTTTGTGCCCGTATTGCGGCACGACGTTCAAGCTGAAGGCCGGAGAAGTGGTGCACGGCCATTAATCAGCCGGTTTGTTTCATTTTTTCGAACCTTTGCGCGATGTGGCGCGAGCGCCGCTTCGGGCAAGGTCTCTTTTAATCGAATACCACCGTCTTGTTGGCATACAGCAATACCCGGTGTTCGATATGCAGCCGCACTGCGCGCGACAGGACGATTTTTTCCAGGTCGGCGCCGCGGCGGATGAGATCGTCCAGGTCGTCGCGATGCGAGACGCGGGTGACGTCCTGTTCGATGATCGGGCCGTCGTCCAGTACTTCGGTGACGTAATGGCTGGTCGCGCCGATCAGTTTCACGCCGCGTTCGAACGCCCGGTGGTAAGGCTTGGCGCCGTGAAACGCCGGCAAAAACGAATGATGGATATTGATGATGCGGTTGGGGTAATGGCGGATGAAATCTCCCGACAGGACCTGCATGTAACGCGCGAGCACGATGAAATCGATGTGCTGGCGGCGTAAAATGGCGAGTTGCGTGGCTTCCGCTTCTTCTTTGCCGTCCTTGTGGATGGCGATGTGCTGGAACGGGATGCGGTAGGTTTCGGCCAGGCCGCGGGTGTCGGGATGGTTGCTGATGATGATGGGAATGTCGCAGTTCAGCTCGCCGGCCTGATAGCGGTAGAGCAGGTCAGCCAGGCAATGGTCGTAGCGCGACACAAAAATCGCCATCCGCGGACGATGCCCCGAATGCGCCAGCCGCCACGTCATGTCGAATTCCTGTGCGAGTGGCGAGAACGCCGTCTCAAAATCCGCCAGACTCAGATCGAATTCCTGCAGATCCCATTCCACGCGCATCAAAAAAACGCCCAGTTCCGCGTCCTGATGCTGATCGGCGTGCAGGATATTGGCATTATGCCGGTGCAGGAAATTGGCGATGGCCGCCACCAGCCCTTTCCGGTCGGGGCAACTGATCAGCAAAATAGCGGTATTTCTGGTAGACATTCGGGTTTCCTCAGGGCGTTCGATACAGATAAATTATGGTTTATTCCGCAATAGGCTGATTTCTAAGCGATTCGAAAACATGCTGCAAAAAAGTTTTTTTATGCCTTGCGATTGTGATCTCATTTTACTACAATTGGTGAATCGTGAGGAAAAAATACTATATGTTGTGTATAACACGCGTATAACCTGTGTGTAACTTGTGATCAACGCAAGTTCTTTCCTCCGAAATAACAGGAGACCACAAACTATGCAAACCATTACCGCCGCCATTGCCGAATCCACCGTATTGCCGCATTTTGACACCTCGCCGGAATTAAACAACCAGACGCTGTTCGACGACTACAAGATTATTCGCCGCAACGGCTCGGTAGTCGGATTCGAACCGTCGAAAATCGCGATTGCCATGACCAAGGCGTTTATCGCCGTGCATGGCGGCCAGGCGGCCGCTTCGGCGCGCATCCGCGAGCTGGTGGAGCAACTGACGCAGGGCGTCGTGCAGGCATTGATGCGCCGTCAGCCCCATGGCGGTACATGCCATATCGAGGATATCCAGGATCAGGTCGAGCTGGCGCTGATGCGTTCGGGCGAGCACGAAGTCGCGCGCGCCTACGTCCTGTATCGCGAAAAGCGTAACCAGGAGCGGGCGGCGCACAAGACCGACGCCAAATCCGAACAGATGATTTCCGTGCTCGAAAACGGCCAGCGTAAACCGCTGGACCTGGCGGCGTTACGCGCTTTGATCGCTACTGCCTGCGAAGGATTGAGCGCCGATGTCGACGCCGAGGCCATTCTCCAGGCGGCGATGCGCGACCTGTATGACGGCGTGCCGATGGCCGAAGTCGAAAAATCCCTGATTCTGGCGGCGCGAGCCGGTATCGAGCAGGATCCCGATTATACTTTCGTGACCGCGCGTCTGTTGCTCGGCTCCATCCGCCATGAAGTGCTGGAGCGCGTGACCACGCAGGCGGAGATGGCCGATTTGTATCCGGGCTATTTTGCCGACTATATTAAAAAAGGCATCCGGGCGGAATTGCTCGACCCGCGTCTGGCACAGTTCGATCTGGCCCGTCTCGGCCAGGCGCTGGTAGCCGGGCGCGATTTCAGTTTCGATTATCTGGGGCTGCAAACCTTGTACGACCGGTATTTTCTGCATATCGAAGAAAAACGCATCGAATTGCCGCAAGCGTTCTTCATGCGTGTCGCGATGGGGCTGGCTTTGAACGAGATCGACCGCGAAGCGCGCGCAATCGAGTTTTATAACGTGCTGTCCAGTTTCGATTTCATGAGTTCGACGCCGACCCTGTTCAATGCCGGAACGAACCACAGCCAGCTGTCGTCGTGCTACCTGACCACCGTGTCCGACGATCTGGACGGTATTTATCAGGCGATCAAGGAAAATGCGATGCTGCAGAAATACGCCGGCGGTCTGGGCAACGACTGGACGCCGGTGCGCGCGCTGGGCGCCCGGATCAAAGGCACGAACGGCAAATCGCAAGGCGTGGTGCCGTTCCTGAAAGTGGTGAACGACACGGCGGTGGCGGTCAACCAGGGCGGCAAGCGCAAAGGCGCAGTGTGCGCCTATCTGGAAAGCTGGCATCTGGACATCGAAGAATTCCTCGAATTGCGCAAAAATACCGGCGACGACCGGCGCCGTACGCACGACATGAATACCGCCAACTGGATACCGGACCTGTTCATGCGCCGGGTGATGGAGAACGCCGAGTGGACGCTGTTCAGTCCGTCCGACGTACCCGATCTGCACGATTTGTACGGCCGGGCGTTCGAGGAGGCGTATACCCGGTACGAAGCCCGTGCCGACAGCGGCGAGCTCAAATTTTTCAAGCGCATTCCGGCGGCGCAATTATGGCGCAAGATGCTGAGCATGCTGTTCGAGACCGGACATCCCTGGATCACCTTCAAGGACCCGTGCAATATCCGCAGCCCGCAACAGCATGTCGGCGTCGTCCACAGCTCGAATCTGTGCACCGAGATTACCCTGAACACTTCCGAAACCGAGATCGCGGTGTGCAATCTGGGTTCGGTCAATCTGGTCGCGCATTTGCAGGACGACGGGCGCGGCGGCAAAGAGCTGAATCTGCCCAAGCTCCAGCGTACGATAGGCATCGCCATGCGCATGCTCGATAATGTGGTCGACGTGAATTTCTACGCGGTAGGCAAAGCGCGCAACTCCAACCTCAAACATCGTCCGGTCGGGTTGGGGATCATGGGTTTTCAGGATAGCCTGCACGCCATGCGCGTACCTTACGCTTCGGACGCTGCGGTGGAATTCGCCGATCGTTCGATGGAGGCGGTGTGCTATTACGCTTACTGGGCGTCGACCGAACTCGCCAGCGAGCGCGGACGTTATTCCAGCTTCGAAGGCTCGCTGTGGGACCGGGGCATCTTGCCGCAGGACACGCTCAAGCTTCTGGCAGAACAGCGCGGCGGCTATCTGGAAGTCGACGAATCATCGACGCTGGACTGGGACGCGTTGCGCGCCCGCATCAAACAGCACGGCATGCGCAATTCCAACTGCGTGGCGATCGCGCCGACGGCGACGATCTCGAATATCGTCGGCGTATCGGCCAGCATAGAACCGGCGTACCAGAATATTTACGTCAAGTCGAACCTGTCGGGCGAATTCACCATGACCAACGAATACCTGGTCCGCGACCTCAAGGCCCTGAAATTATGGGACGAGGTGATGGTCGGCGACATCAAGTATTTCGACGGTTCGCTGGCCAAGATCGACCGCATTCCGGCCGAACTGCGGCAGCTGTACGCCACGGCATTCGAAATGGACGCGCGCTGGATAGTGGAAGCCGCCTCGCGCCGGCAGAAATGGATAGACCAGGCGCAGAGCCTGAACATTTATATCGCCGGCGCATCGGGCAAAAAGCTGGACGAGACGTATAAACTGGCGTGGTTGCGCGGCCTGAAGACTACTTACTACCTGCGCACGCTCGGCGCTACCAGCGCGGAAAAATCTACCGGCAAAGGCGGCGAGCTCAATGCCGTCAGTTCCGGCGCATCGGCTTCTGCAGCCCAGTTCGTCGCTGCGAGCGAGGTGAAATTCTGCGCCATCGACGACCCGAGCTGCGAATCATGCCAATAACCATGCAGGTCGGCCTCGGTCGCGCGATATCAATTAACAAGGAGTTTGCTTTATGCTGAATTTTGAAGATGTCATACCCGGTACCCCGGTAAAATCGGGTTTGCCCGGCGCCCAGCCCGACGCCTCCGCTGCGGCAGATATCGCCGCAGCGGGTCGCGTGCGCGCCGAAGACAAGCGCATCATCAACGGTACCGCCGACGTGAACCAGCTGGTGCCGTTCAAATACAAATGGGCGTGGGACAAGTATCTCTCCGGTTGCGCCAATCACTGGATGCCACAGGAAATCAACATGAGCCGCGATATCGCGGAATGGAAGGACAGTAACGCCCTGACGGAAGACGAGCGCCGCATCATCAAGCGCAATCTGGGGATTTTCGTCACCGCCGACAGCCTCGCCGCCAACAATATCGTACTGGGCACGTATCGCCATATTACCGCGCCCGAGTGCCGCCAGTATTTATTGCGCCAGGCGTTCGAAGAAGCCATCCATACGCACGCCTATCAGTACATCGTGGAAAGCCTGGGCCTCGACGAGGGCGAGATTTTCAATGCGTACCATGAAATTCGTAGCATACGCGACAAAGACGATTTCCTGATCCCGTTCATCGAAACCCTGACCAACCCGGCATTCAAAACCGGCACGCACGAAAACGACCAGGCCCTGCTCAAGTCGCTGATCGTTTTCGCCTGCATCATGGAAGGCTTGTTCTTCTACGTCGGTTTCGTGCAGATACTGGCGCTGGGACGGCAGAATAAAATGACGGGCGCGGCGGAACAATACCAGTACATTTTGCGCGACGAGTCCATGCACTGCAATTTCGGCATCGACCTCATCAATACCATCAAGCTGGAAAACCCGCATTTATGGACCCCGGAATTCCGTGAAGAAATCAAGGCGTTGATGCAGAAAGGCGTAGAACTGGAATACCGCTACGCCGAAGATACCATGCCGCGCGGCATATTGGGCTTGAACGCCAGCATGTTCAAGGAATACCTGCGCTTTATCGCCAACCGCCGCTGCCAGCAGATCGGTCTGGATGAGTTATACGCCAACGCGTCGAACCCGTTCCCCTGGATGAGCGAAATGATCGACTTGAAAAAAGAAAAGAATTTCTTCGAAACCCGAGTGACCGAATATCAGACGGGCGGGGCGCTGAGCTGGGATTAAAATTGCTTGCTGTAAAAATCTCATTAATCATGACTGAATCTCATTAATTATTAGACTGAGCCCCTTTTGGGGCTTTTTTTGAAAATCCCATCAAGGCGTTTGTTAGCACGATATACTGTCACGAAACCGTCCTGCGTTTGAAATAAAATTGTTGTTGAGGAGTGGCTGCATAAAATCTGGCCGACTTCAAAGGGAGATGATTGTTAGTTTGGTTCTAAAAGATTGGAGATCTAAATGAGCATGCAATTACTTGGTCGTAGAACCTTTGTAATGCCTAATTAGGAAAGTTGGGTAATCTTTATGTCGTGGATTGAGGCAAAATATCGAGCGTACAAATATCGAGCGTACCCTGTCAACGCTAAATAGGAATGTCCGCTTTTCTGCCAAGTAGAAATGTCCGCTTTCCTTTCATTTTTAAAAAATGTTGCTGCGCCCATCGGGAACGGACTTACCGATGGGCGTTGTTTTCCAGGGATGATTCGCTGC
>DASSZW010000003.1:0-13242 GCA_035713285.1 Burkholderiales bacterium | reverse complement strand
AGACCGTACTGATCAACCCGGTTCTGACCCTGCTGGCGGAAGAGCAGGAAGAAGGCTGGGAAGGCTGCCTGTCGCTACCGGGCATGCGCGGTCTGGTGCCGCGCTACACGCGTTTGCGCTACCGGGGATTCGATCCGTACGGAGACGAAATAGATCGTATCGCGGAAGGATTTCATGCCCGGGTGGTCCAGCATGAAGTCGATCATCTGTTCGGCGTTTTGTATCCGATGCGGATCCGGGATTTACGTTATTTCGGTTATACCGAAGTGTTGTTTCCGCATCTCGAACCGCCGATATCCGACGATTAACATGATGAAGCGGCCGCATGCGCTACGCTGGCCTGCCGCCCGGATTTTTTCCTGACTATGTCTTTACCCCAATTCGTACATTTGCGACTGCATTCGGAATATTCCATCACCGATGGCATATTGCGCATTGACGACGCCGTTGCGCGGGCAAAAAGCGATGTCATGCCGGCGCTGGCGCTGACCGATTTATCGAACGTGTTCGGCCTGGTCAAGTTTTATCAGGCGGCACGCAGTCAGGGCATCAAGCCGATTGCGGGATGCGATGTCTGGGTGGGCAACGAGATCGATCGAGATCGTCCGGCGCGGTTGTTGTTACTGGTGCAGAATCTGGCCGGTTATCGCACTTTATCCGAACTGCTTACCCGCGCATATCGCGAAAACCGGGTGCGCGGCCGGGCCGAACTGCGTTTTTCCTGGATCGAGGAAGCCGGAACCGAAGGCTTGATCGCTTTGTCGGGCGCGCATCTGGGCGACGTCGGCCAGGCTTTGCTATCCGGTAACGCAACTGGCGCAATGCGCATGGCCAGCCGCTGGGGGGCTTTATTTCCCGACCGGTATTATCTTGAGATTCAACGCACAGGACAGCCTGACGCGGAAAACTGTTTGCGGCTGAGCTTGCCGCTGGCGGAGAAGCTCGATTTGCCGGTGGTCGCCACGCATCCGGTACAGTTTCTGGACAGCGCGGATTTCAAGGCGCACGAGGCGCGCGTCTGCATTGCCGAAGGCGCGCTGCTGGGCGATCGCAGACGCCAGCGGCTGTTTACCGAAACGCAGTATTTTAAAACCCAGGCCGAAATGGGCGAACTGTTCGCCGATTTGCCGCAAGCGCTGACAAATAGCGTGGAAATTGCGCAACGCTGTTCGCTTAATCTCGAATTGGGCGTCAGTAAACTACCCCAGTTTCCGACTCCGGAAGGCATGACGCTGGACGATTTTCTGCGCCATCGCGCAACCGAGGGTTTGATTGCGCGAATGCGGATATTGTTTCCGGATCCTGCGGTTCGCACCGCACGCGAACAGGAATATCAGTCGCGCTTATCGTTCGAACTCGACATGATCGTCAAAATGGGCTTTCCTGGCTACTTCCTGATCGTTGCGGATTTCATCAACTGGGCCAAGAACAACGGCGTGCCGGTAGGGCCGGGGCGCGGCTCGGGTGCCGGGTCGCTGGTGGCTTACGTGCTGGGGATTACCGATCTCGATCCGCTCCCGTACGATCTGCTGTTTGAGCGCTTCCTGAATCCGGAACGCGTTTCCATGCCCGACTTCGACGTCGATTTCTGTCAGGACGGCCGCGAACGGGTGATCAATTACGTCAAGGAAAAATACGGCCGCGAAGCGGTATCGCAGATCGTCACTTTTGGCACGCTGGGTTCCAAGTCGGTGATCCGCGACGTCGGCCGGGTGCTGGATCTGCCTTATAATTTATGCGACCAGCTGTCCAAACAGATACCCATGGACGGCGTCAAGCCGGTGTCCTTGAGCAAGGCGCTGGAACTCGAACCGCAGTTGAAAGAGCGCTACGACAGCGAAGAGGACGTACACGAACTCTTCGATCTGGCGCAAAAGCTGGAAGACCTGACCCGCAACGTCGGCATGCACGCCGGCGGCGTATTGATCGCGCCAGGCAAGATCAGCGATTTCTGTCCGGTTTACATTGCCGACGGGTCGGATTCGGCGGTGTCGCAATTCGACAAGGACGATGTGGAAAAAGCCGGGTTGGTCAAATTCGACTTTCTCGGTTTGCGCACCCTGACTATCCTGGACTGGGCGATGCATTATGTGGCGCAGCTGTCGCCCGACGGCAAAGCGCCGTTCAGCCTGGAGACCTTGCCGCTCAACGACCGGGGCAGTTACGCGCTGCTCAAATCGTGCAAGACCACCGCCGTATTCCAGCTCGAATCGCGCGGCATGAAGGACTTGATCCGCCGCCTGCAGCCGGACTGCTTCGAGGATGTGGTGGCGCTGGTGGCGCTGTTCCGTCCCGGGCCGCTGGAATCGGGCATGGTCGACGATTTTATCAACCGCAAGCACGGCCGTGCGCGGGTCGATTACATGCATCCCATGCTCGAAGGTACGCTCAAGCCGACCTACGGCGTCATTGTCTATCAGGAACAAGTCATGCAGATCGCCCAGATCATGGGCGGTTATACGCTGGGCTCGGCGGATTTGCTGCGGCGGGCGATGGGCAAGAAAAAAGCCGAGGAGATGGCGCAGCATCGCGATATTTTCGTCAGCGGGGCGGTAAAAAAAGATGTCGACGCCAAACTGGCGACGAATATTTTCAACCTGATGGAGAAATTCGCGGGCTACGGCTTCAATAAATCGCATTCCGCCGCGTATGCGCTGGTGGCTTATCATACGGCGTATTTGAAAGCGCATCATCCCGCTGCGTTCATGGCGGCAACCTTGTCCGCCGACATGGACGATACCGACAAGGTGAAGCATTTTTACGAAGATACCCTGGCCCTGGGCCTGGAAATTCTTCCGCCGGACATCAATCGCTCGGGATATCGTTTCGTGCCCGAGAACGAACGGCAGATACGCTACGGACTCGGTGCGATCAAAGGCACCGGCGAAACGGCGATTGCCGCGATCGTCGCGGCGCGCGAAGCGGGCGGTCCGTATGCCGACCTGTTCGACCTGGTGCGTCGCGTCGACAAGCGCAGCGTCAACCGACGGGCGCTGGAATCGCTGGTTCGCGCCGGCGCATTCGACCGCATCGACGATCATCGCGCGGCGTTGCTGGCATCGGTCGGCATGGCGATGGAACTCGCCGGGCAAGCCGCTGCGGCGGTCAATCAGGTCAGTCTGTTTGCCGATGACGATCAACATCCCGATTCGCAACTGAAATTGGTCGAGACCCCGCGCTGGCGCGATAAAGAGCAGTTGTTGCAGGAAAAAACGGCGCTGGGATTTTATTTCAGCGGTCATCCGTTCGACGCGTATGCCCAGGAATTGAAAGCGCTGGTAAAAACCCGTCTGGACAATCTGCAGCCGGGTCCCAAGCCGGTATTGCTGGCGGGCATCATCGTCTCCCTGCGCACCCAGATGACCCGGCGCGGAAAAATGGCGTTCGTCTTGCTGGACGACGGTCTGGCGGCTGTGGAAGTGCCGGTGTTCAATGAAGTCTTCGAGCGTCATCGCGACTGGTTGAAAGAGGACCAGCTCCTGCTGGTGGAAGGCAAGATCAGCAAGGACGACTATTCCGGCGGCGTGCGGATTAACGTCGACAAGCTGTATGATATCGCCACCGCGCGGACGCGATATGCCAAAGTCTTGCAGTTGACGGTGCCGCAGCCGATGACGGTCGCTCGCTTGCAAGCACTGTTGCGGCCTTATTGCGACGGCGAAAGCGGCTGTCCCGTACGGTTGCGCTATCAGTTGCCTCAAGCGCAGGCTGAAATGGAACTGGGCGCGGCGTGGCGGGTAATGCTGCACGACGATCTGCTGGCGTCACTGCAGGCCGGGCTGCAGGAAGTGTCGGTATGTTATTGACCGGAAAGTGTTTCTGGATTACTCGCTATCCCAATCACCCATGCTATTTCTGTTTTTATCGTCAGCCGCTGCGCGAATCAAATGCTCAAGTTCGCTTTTTTGCATGATTGGATGATTTCCAGTCTCAGTTTATTGGGCAAAATGCAGGACACTGGCGAGGCCTGGCGCAATTGGTTTCCCCGCTCGCTGTTCGATAATGCCAAAGCCCAGTCCCGTTCCAGCAATATCCTTTGCCACTCTTTCAGCAATGGCGCGGAATGAACGACGGCCGCCTGCAGCCAGCGATCGAGTATCGCCTGCGCGCGTTCAATTAATTGCGCATCTTGCCGCATCAAATCCACCGCCGCAGTATGCAACATCAAACTTTGATAGTCCTGTTCCCGATGATGCGCCATGCTTTTCCTTTTGATATACCGAATTAGCGTTTAATATGGAAACGCGGCGAACGTTGCTATATTGAGATTAACTTCACGTCAAATGAGAAATATTATGATAAGCAAACCGGCAAAAACACAAGTCCCTATTCATGAACTGATTGCCCGGCGCTGGAGCCCACGCGCTTTCGACGACCGCAAGAACGTGAGCCACGAGCAGCTGCTCGCGTTGCTCGAAGCGGCCCGTTGGGCGCCGTCGTGTTTTGGCGACGAACCCTGGCGTTACATGGTCTGGAACAAACACAACGATTATGAAGCCTGGCAGCGGGCGTTCGACTGCCTGACTGAAGGCAACCAGCAATGGGTCAGGTTTGCGCCGGTATTGTTGCTGGCGACCTCGGCCTCGCATTTCAGGCATAACGGCAGCCCCAATCGCTGGGGGGCTTACGACACCGGCGCCGCCAGTGAAAATATCTGTTTGCAGGCCACGGCGATGGGGCTGCACGCCCATCAGATGGGCGGTTTCGATGCCGGCAAAATCCAGGAAGCGTTCGGTATTCCGGCAGAATATCAGTGTATGGCGATGATCGCCGTCGGCTATCAGGCCGAGCCCGGCATGCTGGACGAAACGATGACTCAGCGCGAACTGGCCGAGCGCAAGCGCGAACCTCTGGCGACACGTTTTTTTGCGAATGCTTGGGGAATGGGTATTACGGGCAGCATGAACGATTTGTGACCGCATGCCGATGTGACCGGCCCTTTGTTACCGACTGGAGTCGCAGGCGGCGCCTGTTTTCTGCCGGCGGAACGGTGGGCAGTCGGCGCCGGCAGCGTTTGCGGATTGGACAGAACAGGCGGCATGCCGTAAAATGACAAAATTCTTGCAAAAGCGGGCGCGGTGTGAACCATGCCCGCTTCTTTGTATAAGCCCCGGATGCCTGTGGAAATTGAGCGATTGCAGCTGATTGGCTCTATCCGGCAGGCCTTGGGGCAACCTAACGTGTCCTTACACCGGAGTTATTCCTTGTCGCATGTACAATCCGCTATCCTGGTGCTTGCCGACGGTTCGATTTTTCGCGGTACGGCCATAGGCGCAACCGGCTCAACCGTCGGCGAGGTGGTATTTAATACGGCCATGACCGGCTATCAGGAAATATTGAGCGACCCTTCCTACGCCCGTCAGATTGTCGCTTTAACTTATCCGCACATCGGCAATACCGGGGTTAATAACGAGGATTGCGAATCCTGCCGGGTCCACGCCGCCGGCCTGATAATCCGGGACTTGCCGTTGCTGGCGAGCAATTTCCATTCGCTGCGCAGTCTGGGAGAGTTTCTTGCAGCGCATGGGCTGGTCGCGATCGCCGATATCGATACGCGCCGCCTGACGCGGTTGCTGCGGGAAAAAGGCACTCTGGCGGGCTGCATTATGGCCGGCGATGTCGACGAAGTCGAAGCGTTGCGCCTGGCGCGCGATTTTCCAGGACTGGCGGGAATGGATCTGGCCCGGGTGGTTTCCGTCCAGTCGCCGTATGCCTGGACCGAAGGAGCATGGAGGCTGGGTGCGGGATTTAATGCGCCGTCTTCGATGCCTTTGCATGTCGTCGCCTACGATTACGGGATCAAACGCAATATTCTGCGCATGCTGGCCGATCGCGGATGCCGTATTACCGTCCTGCCGGCACAGGCCAGCGCCAAAGATGCGCTGGCGCTTGAACCGGACGGTATCTTTTTATCCAACGGCCCGGGCGATCCGGAACCGTGCGATTACGCGATTGCTGCAATCGGAGAATTGCTGGCAAGCGGCGTGCCGATGTTCGGCATCTGTCTCGGACATCAGCTGCTGGCGCTGGCCTCCGGGGCTAAAACCGCGAAAATGAAATTCGGCCATCACGGCGCGAATCATCCGGTAAAAGACCTGGATAGCGGGCGAGTAGTCATCAGCAGTCAGAATCACGGTTTCGCGGTCGATGCCGACAGCTTGCCGGAAAACCTGCAAGCGACGCATATTTCGCTGTTTGACGGTTCCCTGCAGGGGATCAGGCGAACCGATGCGCCGGTGTTCAGTTTCCAGGGGCATCCGGAAGCGAGCCCCGGCCCGCAGGATCTGGATTATTTGTTCGATCGTTTCGTCGGTCTGATGCAGGCCCGGTAACCCGGTTTTATTGAAAGTCGCCGCATTGAGCGCCGATTTGCCGTTTTTATAGTCCAAAACATGTCCAAGCGTACAGATATACACAGCATATTAATCATCGGTGCGGGCCCTATCGTTATCGGACAGGCCTGCGAATTCGATTATTCCGGCGCGCAAGCTTGCAAGGCATTGCGCGAGGAAGGTTATAAAATCATTCTGGTCAATTCCAATCCGGCGACGATCATGACCGATCCGGATATGGCGGATGTCACGTATATCGAGCCGATTACCTGGGGCGTAGTCGAAAAAATCATCGCCAAAGAGCGTCCCGATGCGCTATTGCCGACCATGGGCGGCCAGACCGCATTGAATTGCGCGCTCGATCTGGCCAGGCACGGAGTGCTGGAACGGTACGGCGTCGAGATGATCGGCGCGTCGCGCGACGCCATCGATATGGCGGAAGACCGCGAAAAATTCAAGCAGGCCATGACCCGCATCGGTCTTGCATCGCCGCGTTCGTCGATCGCGCACAGTATGGAGGAAGCGTTGCAAGTGCAGGCGGTAATGGGTTTTCCAACGATCATCCGGCCTTCGTTTACGATGGGCGGTACGGGCGGCGGCATTGCCTACAATAAAGTTGAATTTCTCGAAATCTGCGAACGCGGGCTGGAAGCGTCGCCTACTCACGAACTGCTGATCGAGGAATCGCTGATCGGCTGGAAAGAGTACGAAATGGAAGTGGTGCGCGACCGCAAGGATAATTGCATAATCGTCTGCTCCATAGAAAACCTGGATCCGATGGGCGTGCATACCGGCGATTCGATTACGGTTGCGCCGTCGCAGACGCTGACCGATCGCGAATACCAGATCATGCGCAATGCATCGATCGCCGTATTGCGCGAGATCGGGGTGGAAACCGGGGGCTCGAACGTGCAGTTCGGCATTAATCCGGTCGACGGTCGCATGGTGGTGATAGAAATGAACCCGCGCGTTTCGCGCTCCTCGGCGCTGGCATCCAAGGCCACCGGCTTTCCC
The DNA here is from genome assembly GCA_035713285.1 of Burkholderiales bacterium. Taxonomy (GTDB): domain Bacteria; phylum Pseudomonadota; class Gammaproteobacteria; order Burkholderiales; family Sulfuriferulaceae; genus Sulfuriferula. Next base: position 5,896 of record DASSZW010000003.1, on the reverse strand, counting down.
ATCGCGAAGATTGCGGCGAAACTCGCGATCGGTTATACCCTGGACGAGCTGAAGAACGACATTACCGGCGGGATGACTCCGGCTTCGTTCGAGCCCAGCATCGATTATGTCGTAACAAAAATTCCGCGTTTCGCGTTTGAAAAATTTCCCCAGGCCAACGATCGCCTGACCACACAAATGAAATCGGTGGGCGAGGTGATGGCGATCGGCCGCACTTTCCGCGAATCCTTGCAGAAAGCCTTGCGCGGCCTGGAAACCGGCATGGACGGACTGAATTCCCTGAGCAGCGATCAGCGGATCATAGAGGCCGAAATAGGCAATCCCGGTCCGGATCGCTTATGGTACGTCGCCGATGCATTTCGTATCGGCATGAGTCGGGAAGTGATTTTTCAGTTCACTAAAATCGACCCCTGGTTTCTCGCGCAGATCGAGGCTTTGGTCGCAGATGAAGCCGGGTTGGCGGGACGGCGGTTGCATGAGCTCGATGAGCGGGAATTGCGTCGCCTCAAGCGCAACGGCTTTGCAGACCGGCGACTGGCCGAGCTGCTCGGTTGCGACAAGCATGCGGTGCGCGCCCAGCGCTGGGCGATGGGCATTCATCCGGTTTACAAGCGGGTCGATACCTGTGCCGGCGAATTTGCCTCGCATACCGCGTATATGTATTCGACTTACGAAGAAGAATGCGAAGCGCAGCCGACCGACCGCAAGAAAATCATGGTGCTGGGCGGCGGGCCCAACCGTATCGGACAGGGCATCGAGTTCGATTATTGCTGCGTCCACGCCGCATTGGCCTTGCGCGAGGACGGTTACGAGACCATTATGGTCAATTGCAACCCTGAAACCGTGTCGACCGATTACGATACCTCCGACCGCTTGTATTTCGAATCGCTGACGCTGGAAGATGTGCTGGAAATTGTGCGCGTCGAAAAGCCGGTAGGCGTAATCGTGCAGTACGGCGGCCAGACGCCGTTGAAACTGGCGCGGGAATTGCAGGAATTCGGCGCGCCCATTATCGGCACGACGCCCGATATGATCGATTGCGCCGAAGATCGCGAGCGTTTTCAGCAGATGCTGATGGGGCTGAGTTTGAAGCAGCCGCCGAACCGCACTGCTCGTTCGGCGCAAGAAGCCCTGAAGCTGGCGGCGGAAATCGGATATCCGCTGGTCGTTCGACCGTCCTATGTGCTCGGGGGCCGAGCGATGGAGATCGTCCGCGCCGAAGAAGATTTGCAGCGTTATATGCGCGAGGCGGTCAAGGTGTCGAATGATTCGCCGGTATTGCTCGACCGCTTTCTTAACGATGCGATAGAAATTGACGTCGATGCCGTTTCCGATGGCGTCGATGTGGTGATCGGCGGTATTATGGAGCACATCGAACAGGCGGGCGTTCACTCCGGCGATTCGGCATGTTCCCTCCCGCCCTACAGCCTGACGCCGGCGATACAGGACGAAATTCGCAGCCAGACGGTTGCGATGGCGCGGGCCTTGAACGTTATAGGTTTGATGAATGTGCAATTTGCCTTGCAGGGCGATACCGTTTATGTGCTCGAAGTCAATCCGCGCGCTTCGCGCACCGTTCCCTTCGTGTCCAAGGCGACCGGCTTACCTCTGGCGAAAGTGGCCGCACGGTGCATGGCGGGTATTTCCTTGCGGCAGCAAGGCGTAGACAAGGAAATCATACCGCCTTATTATTCGGTTAAGGAAGCTGTTTTTCCTTTTGCCAAATTTCAGGGCGTAGATACCTTGCTGGGCCCCGAAATGAAATCGACCGGCGAAGTCATGGGCGTCGGCCGAACTTTTGCCGAAGCGTTTGTCAAATCACAACTGGCAGCCGGCGTAAAACTGCCTGGCGGCGGAAACGCGTTCATTAGCGTACGCAATGCCGACAAGGCAAGAATTGTCGAAATCGGCGCGCAATTGATCGAGCTGGGCTTTGTATTGATCGCAACGCGGGGTACGGCGGCTGCGCTCGACGCCGGAGGGCTGGCAGCGACGGTCGTCAACAAGGTCACCGAAGGGCGTCCCCATATCGTCGATATGATCAAAAACAATGAAATCAGTCTCATCGTCAATGTTGTCGACGACAAGCGGGCAGTACTCGATTCGGTAGAAATACGCCGGGTCGCTCTGGCGCAGCGGGTTACCTATTACACGACACTTGCCGGAGCGCGCGCCGCCTGTATCGGCATGCGGGCGATGAAAGAATTGCAGGTATACGATTTACAAGGATTACATGGGCAGATTCCTGCCTGAGGACTAGCGATATGAATACGATGACGAAAATCCCTTTGACAATCAGGGGCGCAAAATTATTGCGCGACGAATTGCATTATTTGAAAACCGTCGAACGGCCTTCTGTGATTACGGCGATCGCCGAAGCGCGCGCGCAAGGCGACTTGTCGGAGAATGCCGAATACGATGCCGCCAAGGAAAAACAGGGTTTTATAGAAGGCCGCATTGCGGATCTCGAAGGCAAGCTTTCGACGGCGCAAATTATCGATCCGGCGAATCTGGAAGCCGAAGGTCGGGTAGTGTTCGGCGCGACGGTCGAGCTCGAAGATCTTGAAAGCGGCGATGTGGTGACGTATCAGATCGTCGGCGACGACGAAGCGGATATCAAGAACGCTAAAATTTCCATCAGTTCGCCGATAGCACGCGCCCTGATCGGCAAGTATGAGGGTGATACCGCCGATGTGCAGGCGCCCGGCGGTGTCCGGCAATACGAAGTGCTCGATGTCAAATATATTTAAAGCGGGCGGCAATCCGCATGGCTAAATTTCCCGATGCGCTGGCTAAAATCGCTGTGACCGCGTGGGTAGGAGGCTTGTGGGCGGTCGGTTATATTGCAGCGCCGGTATTGTTCGCGCGGCTTGCCGATAAACAGCTGGCGGGCAGTCTGGCCGGATCGATGTTTTCCGTCATGGCGTGGGTGGGTATCGTATGCGGCGTGTATTTACTGGTTTACCGGCTGATGGAGTTCGGTAGCGCCGCATTAAAACAGGCGTTTTTCTGGACAGCTCTAGTGATGCTGCTGTTTACGCTGGGCACCCATTTCGGCATCCAGCCTATCATGGAAAGCCTGAAAGCGCAGGCAATGCCCAGAGCCGTCATGCAAAGCGTATTCAGCGACCGTTTCGCCCGCTGGCACGGAATTTCGAGCATCGTCTATTTAATGGAAAGTTTGCTGGGGCTGGTCTTGTTATTCAAGCAATCGGCCAAATAAAGAATGAAGACATTCATTGAGCACGTTAGACTGGTGGCAGGCGCGTCCTGCGCGACGCTGGCTCATGGCGACTGGATTTGCCGCAATCGATGAAGCCCAGTCGAACCAGTAAAGCCTGGATGCGCGAGCATTTGAACGATCCGTATGTCAAGCAGGCCAAAACGCAAGGATACCGTTCCCGCGCCGCGTTCAAACTGGAAGAAATCAATCAGCGCGACGGTTTGATCCGTTCCGGAACGCTCCTGGTCGACCTCGGCGCTACCCCGGGCGGATGGTCGCAGTACGCAAACCGACATGGCGCGCGGGTTATCGCGCTGGATATACTGGAGATGGACGCCATACCTGGCGTCACGTTTATTCAGGGCGACTTTACGGAACCGGCTACGCTGCTGGAGCTCGAAACCGCATTAAATAATCGGCCTGTCGATCTTGTTATTTCCGATATGGCCCCCAATATGAGTGGTGTTGCCAGTAGCGATCAGGCGCGCAGCGTTTATTTATGTGAACTGGCCCTGGAGTTTGCGGGCAAGTATTTGAAACCTGATGGGGCGTTTCTGGTCAAGACCTTTCAGGGCGAGGGTTTTCAAACTTTTCTAGGCGCCATGCGCGCGACGTTCGAACAGGTACTGACGCGAAAACCCAAAGCTTCGCGGGATCGAAGCAGCGAAGTGTATCTCCTGGGCAAAAAACTGCGTTAGTAGTTACAAATCCCTTAAATTAGGTTTAGAATCAAAAGCCGTGTTTTTAAAATTATGTGTGAATGCTCGGATGGGGCTTAACCAATGAATAATATGTTCAAAAATATTGCTATCTGGCTGGTCGTGGCTCTGGTGTTGATGACCGTTTTCAATCAGTTCAGCAATCATCAGACTACCCAGACGCAAATGGACTATTCGCAGTTCATCGATGAAGTGAAACAGGGCCAGGTCGCCAAGGTCGTGATAGAGAATCACATCATCAAAGGGATTAAAACCGACGGCAAGCGGTTCAGCACGTACGCGCCGGCCGATTTCTGGATGGTTTCCGACCTGTTGAAAAACGGCGTGGTGGTCGAGGCGAAACCGGAAGAAGAGCCTTCTTTCCTGATGAACATATTTATCTCGTGGTTTCCGATGCTGCTTCTGATCGGGGTATGGGTATTTTTCATGCGGCAAATGCAGGGCGGCGGCAAAGGCGGTGCATTTTCGTTCGGTAAAAGCAAGGCCCGCATGCTCGACGAATCCACCAACCAGATTACCTTCGCCGACGTGGCGGGTTGCGACGAAGCAAAAGAAGAAGTGTCCGAACTGGTCGATTTCCTGCGCGAACCTACCAAATTCCAGAAACTGGGCGGGCGCGTGCCGCGCGGCGTATTGATGGCCGGCAGTCCCGGGACCGGTAAGACCTTGCTCGCCAAGGCGATAGCGGGCGAAGCGAAAGTGCCTTTTTTCAGTATTTCCGGTTCCGATTTTGTCGAAATGTTCGTCGGCGTGGGCGCTGCCCGCGTGCGCGACATGTTCGAGCAGGCTAAAAAACATGCGCCCTGCATTATATTCATCGACGAGATCGATGCTGTGGGCCGTCAGCGCGGAGCCGGCATGGGCGGCGGTAACGACGAACGCGAGCAGACGCTCAATCAGCTGCTCGTCGAAATGGACGGATTCGAAGGTTCTGCGGGCGTGATAGTCATCGCTGCGACCAACCGTCCGGACGTGCTCGACCCCGCCTTGTTGCGTCCTGGCCGGTTCGACCGCCAGGTGGTGGTGCCTTTGCCGGATATCCGCGGCCGGGAGCAGATATTGCTGGTGCATATGCGCAAGATCCCGAGCGCTCCCGACGTCCGGGCGGATATACTGGCGCGCGGTACGCCGGGATTTTCCGGCGCCGATCTGGCGAACCTGGTGAACGAAGCCGCTTTGTTCGCGGCCAGGAGCAACAAGCGTCTGGTCGATATGCATGATTTCGAGCGCGCCAAAGACAAGATCATGATGGGCGCCGAGCGCAAAAATCTGGTAATGCCGGAAGACGAACGGCGCAATACGGCATATCACGAGTCGGGCCATGCGGTAGTGGCATATTTGCTGGACAAGACCGATCCGGTACATAAAGTGACGATCATTCCGCGCGGTCGCGCGCTCGGCCTGACGATGCAGTTGCCTACCGAGGACCGGTACAGCATGGACCGGGTGCAGTTATTGCAAAATATTTCCGTGCTGTTCGGAGGGCGCATAGCCGAAGAGGTATTCATGAATCATATGACTACCGGTGCATCGAACGATTTTGAGCGCGCGACCGAAATGGCGCGGCGCATGGTTACTCAGTGGGGTATGTCGCCAGCCATGGGGACTATGGTTTATGGCGAAAACGAAGGCGAAGTATTCCTGGGCCGCAGCGTGACTACGCATAAAAGCGTTTCTGAAGCGACCATGCAGAAGGTGGATGCGGAAATCCGCCGTATTATCGATGAGCAGTATGCGATTGCAAGACAGATACTGGAAGAAAATCGCGATAAGGTAGAAGCCATGGCCAAGGCATTGCTCGAATGGGAAACCATCGATTCCGATCAGATCAAGGATATTATGGATGGCCTGCCACCGAGACCGCCTAAACCTATCGCCGTCGGAACTGCGTCCCTGCCTCCGTCGCAAGGGGGACCTACTCCTACCGCAGCGCCTACGGTCACGCCAGCAACCG
>DASSZW010000002.1:0-3529 GCA_035713285.1 Burkholderiales bacterium | reverse complement strand
GAACGCTTCTTAAATGTGCCAACCAGACCAGTCACTCTAGGCTGCAAATAGGTTTCGTAGAGGCCGGACAAACCGTTCGGAAAAAACATCACCACACCGATAAATAACGAGCCCATAAAAAACAGCCACAGAGACGGAAAGGATTCGGAAAAGGCGGATTTCCCGTAATTGACCAGCAAGGTGCCGTACACCGCGCCGACCAGCGACATGCGGCCGCCGACGGCCGCAAAAATGACCATTTCTATCGACGGCACGATACCGACAAAGGAAGGCGACATAAAACCGACCTGCAAGGTGAACATCGCGCCGCCGATGGCCGAAATGGCCGCGCCCAGACAAAAGGTGAAAATCTTGAAATTGGCGACGTCGTAGCCCGAAAACCGGACCCTGTCTTCCTTATCCTTTAACGCCAGTAATAAGCGGCCGAGTTTGGAGGACAGAATGAATTTGCATACCAGGATGACGCCGATCAGCAACGCGCCGTTGACGTAATACAGGAGATACTTCGCGGAATCGGTGTTGATATTCCAGCCGTGCAGCGTCTTGAGATCGGTAATGCCGTTGATCCCGCCCGTCAGTCCCTGCTGGCCGACGACCAGTATCGTCAGTATCGCCGCGATGGCCTGGGTAATGATCGAAAAATAGACGCCGCCAACGCGGCGTTTGAACATGGCCGCGCCCACGATGTACGCAAACAATACCGGCAGTACGATCACTGCCGCGAGCGTAAAAGTGAAACTGTGGAACGGCTCCCAGAACAGCGGCAGATGAGTGACCTGATTCCAGTCCATGAAATCGGGAATGCCGGGGGTAGTCTGATGCGCGGTGCTGGCCGGATCGGATGCTTCCAGCTTCAGAAACATTGCCATGCAATAGCCGCCGATACCGAAAAATACACCCTGCCCCAGACTCAGGACGCCGCCGTATCCCCAGACCATGACCAGTCCCACTGCGGCGAATGCGTAAGTAAGATATTTGCCGACCAGATTCAAGCGAAAGATATCGAGCCACAACGGCATGACGATAAATATCAGCGCCGCCAGTATCGCGAGCTCGATCACTCCTTTTTTACCGCCCAGGCATTTGCTGTAGAAAGCGTTCATCATTCGTCCTTTATCAATGCTATTTCCTTACTTTGCTGGCGAACAAACCTTCTGGACGCAACATCAAAATAATAATGATCGTCAACAAGGTAAGAACCTTGCCCATGGCATTGGTCATAAAAAACGTTAATATTGACTGTGCCTGCGCAATGGAAAAGGCAGACACAATAGTGCCGAACAGACTGGCCGTGCCGCCGAATACGACCACCAGGAACGTATCGACGATATACAGCGAACCGCTGGTGGGCCCCGTTGACGCGATCGTGGTGAAAGTAGCGCCCGCGATTCCCGCGATGCCGCAACCTATTGCAAAGGTTATTCTGTCGATTTTTTTGGTATTGATGCCGATAGCGTTCGCCATGACCCGGTTCTGCGTGGTTGCGCGTACTTTCAGCCCCCAACTGGAACGGTACATGAACAGGACTACGAGCGCGGTCACCGCGATCGATATCGCCATGACGAAAAGACCGTTGAGCGGAATATCGATATTGGGAGTCGGCTTCCATGCGCCCATCAGCCAGTCCGGCAATACCGCGCTCACTTCGCGCGCCCCGAACAGGGAGCGGAATATCTGCTGCATGATGAGACTCAGCCCCCAGGTTGCCAGCAAGGTATCCAGCGGTCGCTTGTAGAGATGCCTGATCAACAGATATTCGACCGCGTAGCCGACTAAAAACGCGATCGCAAAGGCCGCAATAATGGCGATAATGAAATAATAGGGCATGAGCGCCGGAAAATATTTCCCGGCCATTTTCGAGAAAAAATAAACGGCGTAAGCGCCTATGGTCATAAATTCGCCCAAGGCCATGTTGATCACGCCCATCTGACCGAAAATGATGGCCATGCCTAGCGCCATCAGCAGCAATACGCTGAACAGGCTAAGCCCGGAAAATCCTTGCATGATCAGAATCGACCACAGATCAGATAGCGAATAACCGTCCATTTTAGTCTCCGAGATACGTATCACATGTCAACTGGCAACTAGTATCGAAACACCTTTTTAACTGCCGCCATCTTCCGCTGGCAAGCGATAGACGGCGGCTTCTTTAATAGCCTTTAGGAAACGGGTTGGGCATGATGTACGGCGACGTATAGACGATGATTGCCTGGCCGTTGGCTTGCCATTCCCCAATCCGCAACCGCGTTTTCAAGTGATGATTAGGCTCCAGATACACCATACCTTCCGGCGCATCGAAACTGATGGTTCCGCTTTGCTCGGCCTGTACCACTTTATCCGTATCGAAACTGCCCGCTTTCTCGACGGCGGCCTTCCACAGCCAAGGGCCTTCGTACGCAGCTTGCGTCACGTCGCCGATAGGCGCATTCGCTCCCCACATCGTCTTGAATTGTTTGACGAATTCTTTATTGCGCGGAGTATCCAGCGACTGGAAATATTTCATGGCGGAATAGAAACCGACCAGATTTTCGCCGCCTATTCCCTTGGCTTCGTCTTCGGTGACCGACAAGGTAAGCAAAGTCTGGTTTTTACCGTTTATTCCCGCAGCCTTGAGTTGCTTGAACCACGAAACGTTGGATCCGCCCACTACTGCAGCGTAAATTACATCGGGTCTTTTGAACCGGATTTTATTGATGGTGGACCCGAAATCGGTGCTGCCCAGCGCAACGTATTCTTCGCCCAGGACCTTGCCGTGCAAGACGGTTTCGATGTATTTGCGCGCCAGTTTCATGGTCGTGCGCGGCCAGATGTAATCCGAACCGATGAGGTAGAAGGTTTTGGCTTTCTTGGCTTTCGCCACCCAGTCCAGACCGGCGAAGACCTGCTGGGTTGCTTCCTGCCCGGTATAGACTACATTTTTAGATTGTTCCAGCCCTTCGTAAAACGTCGGGTAATAGAGCAGGCCGTTATCGCGTTCCAGCACCGGCAAAACTGATTTGCGCGAAGCCGAAGTCCAGCAGCCGAAAATTGCCGCCACATGGTCTTCTTCCAGCAGTTTTTTTGCTTTTTCCGCAAAAGTCGGCCAATCCGAGGCCCCATCTTCCTGAATGATCTTGATTTTACGGCCCAGTACGCCGCCCATCGCATTGATCTGGCTGATTGCCAGACGCTCGGCCTCGATCGAACCGGTTTCCGATATCGCCATCGTACCGGTCGACGAGTGTAACTGGCCGACGGTCACTTCGGTATTGGTAATAGCCAAGCCCGTGGTATCGACTTTTGCGGTAGGCGGCGGCGCGGCATGAGAACTGCTGGCGATGGCACATAACAGCGTGCCGGCGATAGCCAAGCCAATTTTTCTGCGCATCGGTGAAAATTCTACCTGCCCGATCGCGCCAACCGCATCGATGACGGGCGATATTGATTTCTTGCTTGTCATAACAGTATTCCTTTTAAATAATGACGAATTCAACTGTTCGTTAAATCCAAAAATGGCTTGTGCATGCAGGCAGAATAAGCTTTCCGTTTA
>DASSZW010000001.1:0-3081 GCA_035713285.1 Burkholderiales bacterium | reverse complement strand
CGGCTGTTGGTTTGATGGTCGATCCAGGTACCCAGGTTCAGGTAGCCCGGTCCTATCGCATCGGACAGACGCAGGATATCGCCGATGGAGCGGTAATCCATACTCATCCGGTTACCCGGCACATCGTTGGGGTTGAGAGTGCCGTTGGCATTGACGGTGCCGTTGGGCATCGCGCCGCCTTGGTCGGCACCGTTGAATCCGTTGTGATTGTAGGCGTAGGTGTACAGTTTGTTGTCGATATGCCAGCTGCCTTGCTGCGATTGCAGGCCGATATATTCAAAATCGCTGCGGATTTGATCGTAGTTATAACCGGCGAAATTCTGGCTGGTGGGATCTTCGTTCAAACCGTAATTGTTGCCGTATTTCTGCAGATTCGCGAGCGTGGTGCCCGACGCGACGTTTTGATGCAGATTGTTCTGCATTGCAACCAGCGTGAGCAAGGTATTGTCGGAGATCGGTTTGGTGAATTTGACGAACAGATTGGTGCGTTGTTGCGCTGCGTTGGTCAGATAACCGTCGGTCGAAAAATTCTTGTAATCGATGAATGCGCTGGCATCGCCGTAGTTGTGCATGATGCCGGTATCGTATTCGACGCCTTCCAGATGGCTGTTGAAACTGCCGACAGAAGCGTAGGGCGTAAAAGTCGGAGTCGTCAGCGGATCTTTCGAAGTGACGGCTATGGTGCCGCCGAATGTAGCGTTGCCGATATTGCTGGCATCGCCCGGGCCGCGGTCGACAGCGATGCTGCCGGTATCCTGAGGCATGAAATAGGAAGTGGAGTGCTGGGTAAAATCGTTCGAATCGCCCCACGGGATACCGTCGAACGTGACGTTATATTGTCCGTTCTGGAAGCCGCGCAGGAACGGGCCGCCCGATTGCGATTCCATGCCGCCGGGGCCGTTCGGGTCCACGCTCCACATGCTCGGCGAAATCTGGGCGATGTCGGGATAATTGGCCGCAGCGCCGGCGTTCTCTTCGATATAATGTCGGTTAATGATGGATACCGGCTCGGTGGCGGTAAGCGAGCCCTGAGTCGGGGCCTGGTAGGGCGCGGAAGCGGGGTCGTTTGATGCGTCGGCGGTAGCGTTTCCGCTGCCCTGTACGGTGCCCAGATCGACGGAATCCTGCGCCAGAGCGCCTTCTGCACCGGTGACCAGAATGCTGCTCAGAATGAGACGCACCAGCAATTTAAGGCGATAGTTTTCTTGTTTCTTCATTGTGCTTGCTCCCTTGGTTCAAAAAACGGTTAATATTCAGGCATGTGCTTTGCCAGCAAAATATACCGGGGTAAACTTAGGACAAAATGAATGAAATATGATGGTTTTATTTCGATAGCGATTGATTTCGATAGCGATCAAATGTTTTAGGCTTTGAAGAAAGATACGCGGCGGTTAAGACCCGTTTTATACGGTCACGATGACGCCCGGCGATAATCCGATCAGTCGGGTTCACACTTACTGAGGAATACAGGGATACAGGAACAGAATATGGCAAGACAAGTCTTTCTCGATACGGAAACGACCGGACTCGATCCCCGTCAGGGGCATCGTATAATCGAAGTTGCCGGAGTTGAAATGGTTAATCGCCGTTCTACCGGCAGGCATTTTCATCGCTATCTCAACCCGCAGCGCGAGATCGATGCCGGAGCGGAAGCGGTGCATGGGATAACGGCCGTTTTTTTGCAGGACAAACCGTTATTTGCCGATATTGTCGATGAATTGCTGGAATTTTTATCCGACGCCGAACTGGTGATCCATAATGCGCCGTTCGATATCGGCTTTCTGAACCATGAATTGACGCTGTTAGGCCGCCCTTTGATGCAGCACCATTGCGCGAGCGTGCTGGATACGCTGAAACTGGCTAAAGACCTGCATCCGGGCCAAAAAAACAATCTCGATGCGCTGTGCCGCCGCTACGAGATCGATAATGCCAACCGGACCTTGCACGGCGCACTGCTCGACGCGGAATTGCTCGCGGCGGTTTATCTGGGCATGACGCGTGGACAGGAAAGTCTGATCATGTCGCTGGAAGTCAAATCCGAGCAATATTCCGCGGAGGATCCGGCATTTTCGGCATCGATTAAAGTGATCCATCCGAGCCCCGCTGAATTGAGTTTGCACGAGGAAACCCTGACGGCAATCCGGAAGGAAAGTCAGGATCAGTGTATCTGGCTTGGCCTGAAAAACGTGGTGCGGGAAGAAAGGTAGGGTTACGGCTGGCGGCCGGAAGCAAAGCGGCTTTCGCGGATTGCCGGGCGAAAACCGTCGGTAGGTTTTTCAGCCGGTTTTCTTTAATGCATGTCGCGACACGCCTGAAAGAATGGTCCTGAGGGCTTTCTGTTGCGCGAAAACTGCATTATATCTTTTTGTACCGCCATCTTGAACATCATCGCTGTATTTCAGGACGATCGGTTATGACGGTTTCGGTCTGGCTTTCCGGGGTTATCGTCCGGAAGCAGGACGTGGTATCGATAATGGAGGGGATACGCAGCGGTTTCGTGTTTCAAGTAGCTTCAAAGCCTGCCGCGGCAATGGCTGTCTTGAATTTTTCAGGATCGGACCGATCGGGGTCGTAGGTTATGGAAGCGTTGCCGTGTTCCAGCGAAACGTCGACCTCGGTCACGCCCGGCAATGCCATTAATACCTTTTTGACGCTATTGGTGCATCCGCTGCACGTCATACCGGAAATATTCAATACCAAGTGACGCATATTATCCTTTCAAGCTGCTCCCAATAAAGGCAGGACAGCATCTAAGTCGTTAAAATTCAAGGCGTAAGCCGCTTGTGCCCGAACTATGGGCTTGGCGTGGTAGGCAATCGACACGGCAGCCTGAGCCAGCATGGGCAGATCGTTCGCGCCGTCGCCGATGGCGACCGTCTGATCGGAACCGAAACCCAGACTTTCGCGTACCCGGTTCAGCTGATCGGCTTTGGCTTGTGCGTCCAGAATCTCCCCCGAGATATGGCCGGTCAGTTTGCCGTTGACGATTTCCAGCGTATTTGCTGCACTGTAATCCAGATTGAGACGTTTTTGCAATCGTTCAGTAAAAAAAGTGAAGCCGCCTGATACCAGCAGAGTTTT